>JBKPOR010000054.1:0-21106 GCA_046765675.1 Pseudomonadota bacterium | reverse complement strand
GCGGACTTGCGGCGCGGCTGATGGATGTCGCGTCCTATGATGATGAGGGTGCGCGTGCGCTCGATGCGGCGGTGGAGGCGGCGAAGGCGTTGCCGTCGGACGGCTGGCTGCAGCGGTTGGTGGAGGGCGCTCCCTTCGGGCCGGTCGAGGCCCTTCTGGCGGAGGTTCGAGGCACGGTTTACGCCCGCGCCAAGGCGCAAGAGGCGGGCTATGGCCTGGAAACGGAGCTCGCCGAGCCGGATGGTGCGCTCGTTTCGCAAGCCGCTGCGTCGATGGCCACGCTGGAGGCCCTGCAGAAGCCGCTCGCAGCGCTCGCTCGGCGGCTCGAGGCCGTGATCGAAAACGCGCCGGACTGGCTCGATACGCAGGCGCGAGCGCGAGTCGAAGGCGCGATCCGGGGGCTTGGCTGGCGGCGCGAGACACTCGCCGCATGGATTGCTCTCCTCGCCCGGGTGGGCGGTGAGGCCGACCCCGAGTTCGTCGACTGGCTCGCGGTCGAGCGCATCGACGGGCGCGAGTTCGACGTCGCGATCCACCGTCGCTGGCTCGATCCGACCAAGCCGCTCGCAGCGGCGGTACTCGCTCGCGCCGATGGAGCGCTGGTCACCTCGGCAACGCTCCGCGGCGGCGAGGAATGGCCAGCGGCCGAAGCCCGCACCGGCGCTCTGCACTTGCCCTCGCCAGCGCATCATTTCGAGGCCGACAGCCCGTTCGATTATGCCGCTTGTTCGGAGGTCCTGATCGTGACGGACATCAAGCCCGGAGACATCGCCGCGCTTGCCGGCGGCTATTCGCGACTGATCGAGGCGGCGCGGGGCGGAACGCTCGGCCTGTTCACAGCAATCCAGCGCCTGAAAGCGGTGCATTCGCGAATCGCCGACCGCCTCGCTCGCGCCGGACTGCCGTTGCTCGCCCAGCACGTCGACCCGATCGATGCCGGGACTCTCGTCGACATTTTCCGCGACGATCCACGCGCCTCGCTGCTCGGAACCGACGCACTTCGCGACGGGGTCGACGTGCCCGGCGAATCGCTGCGGCTAGTGGTGATGGAGCGCGTTCCGTGGCCGCGCCCGACGGTACTCCATGGGGCGCGGCGAATGGCGGGCGGAGGTAGCGCGTACGACGATCGGGTTGTCCGGGCGCGGCTCGCACAGGCATTCGGACGATTGATTCGAAGACAGGGCGATAAGGGCGTGTTCGTGGTCCTGTCCGCGGCATTTCCGTCGCGACTGCTGTCGGCGTTCCCACCGGGAGTGCCGATCCGGCGGGTGCCGCTCGAGATCGCGATCGAGCGCGTCGAGCAGCGGCTGAGCGGCGTTACCGCACCGGCGCCCGAGGAGATCATTGCGTGAAGACCCTGTTCGTAATGCGCCATGCCAAGGCGGAGCGCGATTCCGAGACGGGACGCGATTTCGACCGGCCGCTGGCGAAGCGCGGCTGGCGCGATGCCGAAGCCGTCGGGCGCGAGATGCGATTGCGGGGCCTCGCGCCGGATGCCGTGATTGCAAGCCCGGCACGGCGCGCGGCAGAGACGGTGGCGGCCGTCGCCGAAGGCTATGGAAAGATGGCGCCGGCCTACGAGGCGGCAATGTACAACAGTCCGGCCGATCGGCTGATCGAGATCGTCCGGGCCACGGAGGACAGTGCCGAACGGCTGCTCATCGTCGGCCATAATCCCGGATTCCAGGAGCTGGTCTTGCACCTCGCGGGCGACGCACGAAGCGGCGAAAGCGGCCCGATGTTGGATGGCTTTCCGACCGCCTCGCTTGCAGCGATCGAGCTTCCGGTAGAGCGATGGTGCGACGTCGCCGAGCGATCAGGGCGGATTGTCGAACTGATCGTGCCGAGCGATTTGACGGATTAGGGGCGGGGGCGTTCAAACTTGCGGCGGGCCGAGCGCAAATAATCGAGGGTGGTCTTCCGCTCGGCCTCGTCTTTGAAGTCGGGTCGCCTTTCCGCGTCGGCGATCACTCGGTCGAGCCATGCGGCGAAGTAAGCGGCGTCCGCGGGATTGGCTGGAAGGCCGGCGGGCAGATCGACATAAACCGGACTGGTCGTCGCATAGGGATAGATATCGAGGACCAGGGGGCTCGACCCGTCGTTCCAGGCGCGAAGCACGACCCATCCCGCCGTTGAAACCTTCAACTCGCCCTGCGCATCCAACCGCCGCCGATCTCCGCGTAGCTTGAATGCCTTCACGACCTTCCCGTTCTGAACCAGCTCGAGGTGATCGACCGGCACGAACGAGCGGAGCGCGATGCGATAGTGGAGCTTGCCGGGCGCCGCTCGAGATATTGCGTCGCCAGGATGCTTGCCGTCGACTTCCAGCCCCAGCAGCGGTCCGTTTGTGGCGAAGGTTCGCCCAGCCTTGAGCGCGGCGAGCACCGCCGCCCCACTCACGTCCCCAGCGGTATCCAGGAACACGCGGTTCATCCCGACCGGACCGCGCAGCGAGGCGTAATTGGTCATGGCATCGGTGCCGGCGCCGGCGGGCAGGCGGAAGCCGAGGTTGAGCAGCCGATACCAGACCTCGGCGGTCGCCTTGTGATCGGAGAAGCCGACGATCTCCATGTAGTCGACCTTGCCGTGCGCGACGTCGGCGGGGAGCTCGTTGGTGAGCGACTTGTCCTTCACGGGATCGGGCACCGTATCGAACGGATGGACGTATCCGACCAAGGCGCCTTGTGCGTGCGCCAGGTCGGCGATCGCGCCATTGTCGGGGTAGGCGCTTTCCAGCGGACTGTTCTGATAGGCGGAGAAGCCCGGTGCCAGATAATGATCGCTGAGGCCGAGCAGCCCGAGATGACCCCAGTAGCTGGTGTGATATTCCTGGCTGTGCTGGATGAGCAGGCCGCCGCCGCTCGCCGGATCCGGACCGGGGCGGTACGCGATGTCGGGGACTCGCTCCTCCTTGTTGACGAGGAGGTTGTAGACGACGTTGACATCCTCGGCCCGCGCCTGCGCCGCGAGCGTCTCCGGGGTTGCGCGGTAGTGTCCGCCGTAATTCATGTGCACGTGGAGGTCGGCGCTGACGAACCTGCCGAACGACGCAGGGAGGTCATTCGGCTGAAGCTTCACGGATAATTTTGCTCCGTCCCCGAAGCCGACCGCGATCTTGCTGTGCAGCGGCAGGTACCGGAAGCCCCGCTGGACCCAGACCGAGGTGGCGCCGGCAGGCACCTCGACTGTGCAATTCGCCGGGCAATGAAAGTAATGCGTCTCGCTTGACTGGAGCTTTCGATCGAACCCGTCGTCGGCGTGCATCCACGCCGACGCAGGCGCAGCCGCCCGGCCATCGCTTCCAATGACCGCAATCCGCGCCGGAACGGGACGGCCTTGTTCGTCGGCGATGTCGATCGTGAGCGAAGTGCGCGGAGTTTTGTAACGCCGCTTGGTCGCGATGACCGGCGTTTCGGCGCCGCCGACGACGTCGTGAAGGACCAGGCCCGTATTGCCGCGTTCGTTGGAAATAAGGGCGATGCGCTTGCCATCGGGCGACCAGCGAGCGTTCCAGCGGTCGAACTCGCCGAACGTCATTGGCAGCGGCGCCGCGCCTGCCGGCCTCGCCACCCAATATTGGCGCCATTGCCGCCCGTGATAGCTGGCGAACAGCAATTGCTTGCCATCCGGCGAGGTTTCCGGCCGGGCGCTCCAGCTCGTCTCCTCGCTCAGCACTTTGCGCCGGTCGGAGGGATCGTCGGCCGCGACCGACCAGATGTCGCCCGTCCCCCAGGCGACTTCATTGTTCGTGACGTAGAGGATGCGTTTCCCGTCCGGAGTCCAGGACGGGTTCAGGGCGTGATCGTAGGTCGAATAATAATAACGCGAGATCTTACTCTGCCGCTCCCCGAGCAGCGGGTGCGCATTGCGCAATCCGTCCGGAGCCACATCGGCGATGAACAGATTGAAGTGGCCGGTGCCCGCGGTCGACACCCATGCGAGGCGCTTGCCGTCGGGCGAAAGCCGAGGCTCGACGTTGACGGCATGCGCGAACGTAAGTTGCCGCTCAACTCCGGATTTGAAGTCGAGACGCCACAGCTCGATGGCATCGCCATTGTAGCGGCTGAACACGACGCTCCCGCCATCGCCAGCGACGTCCGGCTGATAATCGTAAGCGGCGCGCGGGTGCGTGAGCTCAACGGCCTCGTCGGAGCCGATCTCCTGGCGCCACAGCGATCCGACCATACTGTAGACGAGCGCGCCGCCGTCGGGCGTGAAGCTGACGCTCGACGGCCCGGCGGTCAGCTGCGGAAGGTACAGCTCGCGCCAATAATAGCTGTGCGGCAGGTCGACTTGCTTGAGCGCCGGTTCGCGCTCCGCCTGAGCAACGCCGGCAGCGCAGAGCAGTGCCAACGCTGGCGCGCGAAAGATCATGCTGGTCATGCCCCCTCCGCGCGGCTTCGCACCGTCAGGTTTTCGATGCGTTTCTCGTTGATCGTGCTCTTGACGATACGCTGCACAAAGATTCCGGGCGTATGGACGCAGTCCGGCTCGATCGTCCCGACCTCGACCAACTCCTCCGCCTCGACCACGGTCACCTTCGCCGCGGTGGCCATCACCGGATTGAAATTGCGGGCGGTCTTCCGGAACTGGAGGTTGCCGTGCGGGTCCGCTCGCCAGGCTTTGAGGATGGCCAGGTCGGCCCGGAGCCAAGTTTCCTCAACGTAAAGTTCTCCATCGAATTCTTTGTGGGGCTTTCCGTCGGCGACGACCGTAGCGATCCCGGTGCGGGTGAAGAAGGCGGGGATGCCCGCTCCGCCCGCCCGGATGCGCTCGGCGAGCGTTCCCTGGGGGTTGAATTCGAGCTCGAGCTCTCCCGCCAGATATTGCTGCTCGAACAGCTTGTTCTCGCCGACATAGGAGGAAACCATCTTGCGGATCTGGCGGGTTTCCAGCAGCTGCCACAGGCCGAAACCATCCGCGCCGGCGTTGTTGGAAATGACGGTCAGGTCCTTGACGCCCGAAGCCTTGATCTCCGGGATTAGGCTTTCTGGATTCCCGACCAGTCCGAACCCGCCGGACATGATCGTCATTCCGTCGCGGAGCAGCCCGTCGAGCGCGGCCCGGGGAGAATCGTAGATCTTGTTCACAGCTCTCCGATGACCGTGTGGCTCTGCTCGCGCATGAATTGCGGCACGTACCAGCTGCCAAGGCCGCCCTTGCCGGTCGTGCCCGAGCCCTTCCAGCCGCAGAAGGTCTGGAATCCGGGCCAGGCCCCCGTGGTCGCTCCGGCCGCGCGGTTCGCATAAAGCACACCCGCCTGGATCGTGTTGAGGAAGCGATCGAGCTCGGCCTTGTCCTGCGTGTAAATGCCCGCGGTGAGGCCGAAATCGCCGCGGTTTGCATCGTCGATGGCATCGTCGAGCCGGTCGAACGTCAACACGCTGACGAACGGCAGGAAGAGCTCGTCGCGGTTGATCCGGTGATCGTTCGTAAGGCCGGAAACGATGGTCGGCTGAACGTAGGGACCGCCGTCGTAGAGGCCGCCGTACAGCCGGTCGCCGCCCATGACGACCGTGCCCGCAGACGCGGCATCGGCCGACGCCTTGGCGAAGCGTCCCGCGGCCTCCTCGTCGATGACCGGGCCCATGAAGACATCCTGCCGCCGCGGATCCCCGACGACGAACTTGGTGCTCGTTTCGACCAGCGAGTCGACAAAGCGATCGGCGAGCCCGCGTTCGACATAGACTTTCGAGGAAGCACTGCATTTCTGGCCGGACAGGCCGAAAGCCGAGCGCGCTACGCCCGATGCGGCGACGCCGAGGTCGGCGCTTTCAGTCACGAACGCCGGATTCTTGCCGCCCATTTCGCAAAGCACCGGCCGCATCGCCGTCGATGAAGCGGCATGGCGAAAGATCGTCATTCCGACCGCATTGGAACCGGTGAAGGCGAAGCCGTCGATCCGGGGGTGGTTCGCCAACGCCTGGCCGGTTTCCGATGCTCCGAAGACGAGGTTGAGGACTCCGTCGGGAAGGCCGCCTGCGACCAGGGCCTCGACGACCAGCCGTCCGGTGAGGCCCGCGGCATCGCTCGGCTTGAACACGACGGTGTTTCCAGCGACGAGCGCGGCCGACATCATCCCCACCGCCAGCGCGACGGGGAAGTTGAACGGCGCGATGATTCCGAACACTCCGTAGGGTCGAAGCACGACGCTGCAATGCTCTTCGGAAGACGCTCCGGGCCGTTGCTGGCGATAGCCGTCGGAGCGCTCCATTTCCGCGCAATAATAGCGGATGAGATCGATCGCTTCTTCGACCTCGCCGACCGCCTCGAGCCGCGATTTGCCGACCTCGACCAGGCACGCGATCGAGACATCCCACTTGCGCTCCTCGAGCGCGTCGGCTCCGGCGCGGAGGATCTCGACCCGCTTCGCCCAGCCCATCTCGCGCCAGGCGGGGAATGCGGCGCGCGCGGCTTCCACGGCTTCATCGACCAGCGACGCTTGTGCCTGCGGGAACTCCCCGAGGACGATGTCGCGGTCGATCGGGCTGACCGCCGTGTCGATCTGTCCTTCATCCCGGTCCCGTCCGCCGATGAGCGCGGGCCGGCGCTTGCCGAGCAGGCGCGCCTCAGCGTCGGGAATGATCTCGTCAAGGTAGTCGTGAACTCCGGAAAAATCCTCGCCGGTATTCGAGTAGGTCACGCGTGGGAGATTCTTCATTTAGGGTGCTCCTCGAGCCGGTTGTATCGCTTTAGGATCGCTCGAAGCTCATCGTGCGGGATGCCGAATATGCGGGTGCCGTTGACACCCTCCATCGTGCGCGCGGCGACGAGCGCGTTGACGATCGCCTCCTCGGTCGCCTCAGCCGTCGCTTCGAAAATCGCGTCGATTGCCTGGTTGGCCAGCGGCGTAATCGCGCTCGGCGAGGCCTGATCCTCGTGATTCACCTCAGGGGGCGCCGTCGAGAAGCTCACCACAAGATCGCCGGAGGAATTGCCGGCGTAGGATCCGAGCCGCGCGAGGCCCATCGCCGCACGTTTCGCGACGCGGTTGAGCTGGATCGGCATCAGCGGCGCATCGGTGCCGGCGACGATGATGATGGAACCTTGGTCGCGCGGCGGGACGCCACTCGAACCCGTTGCATTGCAGGGCTTCAATGGACCTGCGCCGCGAGCCACCGCGGAATCGAAACATGGCAGCCATCGGTTCCCGAAGGCTTGGCCGACCGGAGCGCCGGCAATCCGGAGCACCTTGCGATCTCCCGTATTGCATTGGACGAGGATGCCGACGGTGTAGGCCTTCCCGGCGACGGTCACGACTCTGGACGCGGTTCCTATCCCGCCCTTGAAGGCGAAGCAGACCATGCCGGTCCCGCCGCCGACATTCCCTTCTTCGACCGGACCGGGTTTCGCCGAATCCAGCGCGGACTCCGCTGTCTCAGGAGTGACGTGAAACCCTTCGATGTCATTGAGGTAGCCGCTCCAGGTTTCGGCGACGACCGGCCAGGTTGCCTCCCCGAACTTGCTCGCCGCCCACTGCTGGATGCCGGCATAGACCTGGCCGACCGCGTTTGTGTCACTGATCCCGATCGGGCCCTGGACGATTCCGAAGTCCTCGAGATAGGCGCGCCCCGTCATTTCTCCGTTGCCGTTGAGAGTGAAATAGCCGCCGTAGACCGGACGAGGGTTCGCATGCCCGCGCGGGAAGATCACGGTGACGCCGGTGCGGACATTTTGCCCCTCCATCAGCGTCTTCTGACCGACCTCCACTCCCGGAATATCGGTAATCGCGTTCAGTGGACCGGGCCTGCCTTCGAACGGAATACCGAGGTCTCGCGCCCGGCCGTGCGCCTGCGTCGCCGCCAGGAGGAGCGCGATGAAGGGCAGCGCAAATTTCATGTCGCGACGCGCCCCGATTCGATCATCGGAAGCTCGCGGGGGATCAGCACTTCGGGGGGCTCGTCAAGCTCGCGCGCCCATTTGTGGCCGGAATAGACGGCTTGCTGGATCGTGCTCGGCGCGAGGCAATCGCCGATTCGGGTGACCGATGCGATTCCCGCTTCCTGCCACCGATCGCGCAGCTTCTCGTAGAGCGTGTCGACCGGCAGCCGCGCGGTGATGGTCACGAGCGCGCCGGCGGCACGCTCGGTCTCGGCTCCGGTCAAGACACTGCCGAGCCGGACCGTTCCATCGCGATAGCCGCGCAAGCTCGAGTATGGGATCACTCCGATGCCAAGCTTGGCGATGCGCTTGGCGATCGGCAGGGCTTCGAGCGTGTTGACGGTCCACGCCGACACCATCGCGGCCGGCGTGACCAGGGTCACGTCGAGCCCTTTTGCCCGGCACAGCTCCGCCAGCACCCCGCCCATATAATAATGGTCGTCGTCCCAGATGATGACCGGTCCCCGATCCGGAACTCGGCCGCTCATCAGGTCGTCGGGCGTGTAGACGGCCTCACCGTCCAATCCCGCAAGCGCGAAGCCGCTATCGCGTCCCACGCCGTCGCGCCGCCAGGCGGACCCGGTCGCGATCGCGACGTGGCGCGCCCCGAATTCCAGCACATGCTCGGCCTCGATCGCGCTTCCGCGATAGATCGACGCGTTGGCCATGCGCTCCAGTTGCGTCACCCGCCAGTCGCGCACGCGCGCCCATTCCGCCAGGCCCGGAAGGCGGCTTTCCCGGGTCACGCGGCCGCCCAGCTCGTCGCCGGCCTCCGCGAGATGGACTTCATAGCCGCGCCGCGCTGCTGACAGAGCGGCCTCGAGGCCCGCCGGACCCGCGCCCACGATCAGCACCGAGCCGTCGGACTTTTTCGCCGGAATGATTTCCGGATGCCAGCCCCGGCGCCACTCCTCGCCCATCGTCGGGTTCTGGGTGCAGCGCAAGTTCGTCGAGGTATAATCGCTCGACACGCACATGTTGCAGCCGATGCATTCGCGGATCTCGTCGATCCGCCCCTCTTCAATCTTCTTCGGAAGGAACGGATCGGCGATCGACGGGCGCGCCGCGCCGATGAAATCCATGATCCCGCGCTTGATCTGCGATACCATCGTGTCGGGCGACGTGAAGCGGCCGACGCCGACGACCGGCTTGCTCGTCACCTGTTTGACGAAGCGCGTATATTCTTCCTGGAAACCCTCCTTGGCGAAGCGCGAAGTCTGGCTGTCGTTGGGCCAGTTGGAGATGTTGACGTCCCACAGGTCCGGCAGCTCGGCGAGCATTTCCACGACATCGCGAGCCTCGCCATCGTGGCACAGGCCGGCTTCGCCGATGAGCTCGTCGGCGGAGAAGCGAACGGCCACCGCGCATTTATCGCCGACGGCCTCTTTGGTGTCCTCGATCAGCTCGCGCAGAAGCCGCGTGCGATTCTCGAGGCTTCCGCCATATTCGTCGGTGCGGTCGTTCTTGCGACGCTGGAGGAATTGCTGCGCAATCGACAGGTCGTGGGTCGCATAGACGTAGACGATGTCGAACCCGGCCTTCTTCGACCGGATCGCCGCGTCGCGGTGCCATTGGCGCAAGTCACGAATGTCCTGCTTGTCCATCGCTCGCGCCTGCACCGGATAATTGTAGATGATCGGCCGGTGCGATGGAGCCATTGGAGCGAGCCGAGTGCCCCAGTTCGCGACCGACCCGCCGTGGTGCATGATCTCGATGGCGGCGAGTGCGCCATGTTCGTGAACCGCGTCCGCCATCAGCGCCATCGCCGGAATGTCGCGGTCGTCCCACAGCCGGCCCTCGTGGAACGGCTCGCAGTCGGCGCTCGGATGAATCTCCGTTTCCTCGGTCGCCACGACCGCCCAGCCGCCCTCGGCCTTGATCCCGCGCAACCGTGCCAGCGTTTCCGGCTGCGTCCAGCCGATGCCGGTGCAATGCGGCACCTGGTAGAAGCGGTTGCGCGCGGTCACCGGCCCGATACGCACCGGCTCGAACAGGATGTCGTAGCGCGGATCGCGGCTCACGACGGAAGCACCGCATCGAGGGTGTCAGCGAGCAGGTCGACGATCGTCTCGAGCTCCGCATCGGTGACATTATAGGGCGGTGCCAGCAATATGTGGTCGCCGGCGCGGCCGTCGGCGCTCCCCCCGCCCGGATAGATCAAAAGGCCTCGCTCGAACGCCTCCAACTTGGCGCGTTCGTGAAGCCGAAGCCCGGGATCGAAGGGAGTCTTGGCATCGCGATCCGCGACCAGTTCTAACGCGATAAGCAGGCCCCTGCCCCTTATGTCGCCAACGTTCGGATGCTGGCCGAACCGTTCGTTCAGCGACGATCGCAGCCCGTCGCCCGCGACCGACACTCGGCCGAGAAGCTCCTCGTCTTGAATGACCTTCTGCACCGCCAGCGCCGCCGCACAGCCCACAGGATGCGCGTTATAGGTCTGCCCATGCATAAGCGACCCCGAGCCGTTGGCGATCGCGTCATAGACTCCGTTCGTGCAGAGAACCGCGCCGATGGGCTGATAGCCGCCGCCAAGGCCCTTCCCCAAGGTAGCGATATCCGGGACTACGCCGTCCTGCTCGCAGGACAGGAAGGTTCCCGTCCGGCCGGAGCCGCACATCACCTCGTCGAGGATCAGGAGGATTCCGTGGCGGTCGCAGATCTCGCGCACGCGTTGCAAAT
The DNA here is from genome assembly GCA_046765675.1 of Pseudomonadota bacterium. GTDB lineage: Bacteria > Pseudomonadota > Alphaproteobacteria > Sphingomonadales > Sphingomonadaceae > Sphingomicrobium. The sequence goes on along the minus strand of JBKPOR010000054.1, from coordinate 10,546 downwards.
ATCCCGGCACGGGCGGCACCGCTCCGGTCGTGGCGCCGACGACCGTCTCGGCGATGAACGCCATGACGGTTTCCGGCCCGAGCCGGATGAGCTCCTGCTCCAACGCATCCGCGGCCCGGGTGCCATAGGCTTGCGGGCTCTCCCCCGGTTTCGCGAACCGATATTCGAAGCAGGGATCGACGAGCAACACGTCGATGAGCAGCGGCTCATAGGGCGCTCGCCGCCATAGGCTTCCGCCCGCGGCAAGCGCTCCGAGGGTGTTTCCGTGATAGCTGAGCCGCCGGGCGATGACTCGAGTTCGCCCAGTATCGCCGCGTTCAAGGTGATATTGGCGGGCAAGTTTCAGCGCCGCCTCCACCGCCTCGGACCCGCTGCTCGTGTACCAGATTCGATCGAGACCGGGTGGCGACAGCTCGCAGATCACGTCCGCCAGCTCTTCGGCCGCGTCGCTGGTGAAAAAGCCCGTGTGGACGAATTCGAGGCGCGCCACCTGCTCGGCGATTGCGGAAGCCACGGCGGGATGGCCGTGCCCAAGGCACGACACGGCTGCGCCGCCGCAGGCATCGAGGTAGCGCCGCCCCTCCGTGTCGATCAGGAAAATGCCGTCGCCACGGCTGGCGACGGGCGGCCTCGCGCTCGTGAATCGATGAAGGACGTGCCCCGGCCCCATAGCATCAGACTAGCGCGCGCGGAGAGGACATCATAGCACTGCCGAATGAGAGTGGCGCGCGCCCTTGTTGCTGCGGCGGTGCTGGCGATTGCCGCACCGGCGTCGGCCGAGCTGGACCTTAGGCGTGCCTCCGTCAGCCATTTGCCGAACGGCCTCACCGTCATCATGCTCGAGGATCACAGCTTTCCGCTGGTCAGCGTTCAGATGCTCTTCAAAAGCGGCTCGGCGGCCGAGGTCACCGGCAAGACCGGGCTCGCGCATTTCCTCGAACATCTCGCCTTTCGCGGCAGCGAGCATTTCCCGACCGCTCGGGCGACCGACATGATCTACGATTCCGGCGGCGAATGGCACGGCTACACCGCCATGGACCAGACCACCTATTTTGCGACCATGCCGAAGGACGGGCTCGACCTGCTGCTTCGGATCGAGGCGGACCGGATGGCCCGCGTGGTCATCGATCCCGCATCGATCGAAGCCGAGAAAGGCGCGGTGGTCACCGAGCTCCACAGCTATGAAAACGACCCTGCGTCCGTCCTTCAGGAAGCCGTGACTCGGACGGCGCTCCAGGCGCATCCCTATGGCAGCCCAATGGCGGGTTACGTCAGCGACGTCGAGCGACTGACGGCGGAGGATGCGCGCGCATATTATGCGAGTCACTACGCGCCCGGGAATGCCGTGCTGGCGATCGCCGGCGATTTTGTCCCGGCGGAAGCAGCGGCGTTGGTCGCGAAAGACTTTTCCGACGTATCCGTGCGGCCGGTTGCGAAACCCGTTTTCACTTCCGAACCGCCGCAGCGGGGTGAGCGGCGGACGATCCTCAGCGGTCCGGTCGAGCGCCAGTATTTCGAACTCGCTTTCCCTGCCCCCGCCGCGTCCAGCCCGGACTTTCCGCCGTTCCTTGTCCTCCAGCAGTTGCTTTCGGGCGGGTCCGGACTGAACCTCCGCCAGGACGATTGGGCGGGGACCAAAGCGGTCAGGGGATCGCTTTTGTTCGGACTGACCGGCGACGTCGCCACCTGGCTTCCGCCGACCCACGATCCCTTCCTGTTCACGATCAGCGGATCAATCGCGGCGAAGGCCGGTCCCGCCGCACTGGAAAGCCAGATCCTGAACCGGATCGCGGCCTTGCGCGAGCGGCCGATAGCCAGGCCGCGGCTTGCCCAGGCCAAGGCCGCAGTGGTCAGAGCGATCGCCGATGACGTGCAGACGACCGAAGACGCTGCTCATCAGCTCGCTTTTTTCGAGGGCGTCGGAGCGCTCGACAAGCTGCTCGGAATGCCCGGGCTCATCGCCGCCGTGACCGCCGCCGATGTGCGGCGAGTCGCGCGAGCCTATTTGATTCCAGCGAAAGTGACCGTGGGTTGGATGAAGCCGGGCGAGCCGGCCGAAGCGAATACCGCCGCGGGCAATCCGCGACCGGCTGGCGATCGGCCGGGAGCCACGCCGGCCGCAGCCCCTGCCGGACAGCCGCAGCTCAGGCATCTTTCAGGCGGCTTAGCCGCCATTGTGCAGCCGAATCCGCTCTCCGACACGGCGACCGTCGAGCTACTGCTTTCATCGCCGATCGAAGGCGGCGCTCACCCTGACGAATTGATTGGTCTCGACGCGATCATCCGCGGCGGTCCTGCACAGGGCCTTGGCACGCTCGCCAGCGAAGTTGCCGTTGCCGCTCGACGAGGCGCGAGGATTGCGGAAGCACCGAGCGACGATCCCGCGAGCCGCCTGCAGCAGCTGATCTCGGCCCAGATGAGCCCGAGTCGGAACAAGACCCCATTGCCGGTGACCGTGATCGTGAGCGGCAAGGTCGATCCGCTACAAGCCTTCGCGGTCCTTGAGCACTTATTCGGTCGCATGGCGCTCGGTGCGCTCGCAACCGCGCCAGGAAGACCGGCGAAGATTCCCGGGGTCGTTCGCGAAAGGATTCCCAAACCCTTCGCGCAAGGCGGCCTCGGTTACGTCGTCGAAGGTCCGCGGCCCGGCACCCGCGACGCACTGATTTGGCGCATGCTGCTCTATGTCCTGACCCACGACTATTCCGGGCGCCTCGGCAATTCCGCGATCCGCGACAAAGGGATCGTCTATCATATCTACAGCCGGCTCTGGACGGACGGCGCGCGCAGCTGGGCGACCATTTCGACCGGAGTCGATCCCGACAAGGCCAACACGATGGAGGCCGAGCTTCGGGCCGAGCTCGCGCGGCTGGTGAGCGAGCCGCCGGCCGCGGACGAGGTCGAGGCAGCACGGAATCACCTCCTCGGCCGCGACCTGACCGCCGCCCAAAGCAATGAGGAGCTGACCGCCAAGCTTGCTCGCGAATTCATCGAGAGCGGCGGCCTTAGAACCCACCAGCAGCTGCGAGCTCTGCTCGAAACGATTACGTCTCAGGATTTGGCCGCTGCTGCGCCTTCGTTCATCCGCGGTACTACGGTTCGCGTCGATGTCGGCTCGGCCGGCCAATAGTCATTCGGGCAATGACTACGCCGAGGCCTCTGGCGCCCGCCAGCTTCTCGCCATCAGGTACAGGCACAGGCTGGCAAGCAGCGGCGACACCATGCCCAATGTGAAGAAAGCGGCAGGCGGGATCTTGAGCCAGTAAGCGCCCATCAGACCGGCGAGCAGGCTTCCGAGGAACTTGGCAATGTACCAACCGCCCATCGCCGTCGCGGCAAAGGCGGCCGGCGATAAGGTCTCGACGAGTGCGAGGCCGACCGGAATGACGAAGAGCTCGCCGAGCGTCAGGAGGACGAAATAGCCGACCGTCCACCAATAGCTGACCCGGACCCCTTCGGGTCCGCTCTCAATTGCCGCGAATACCATCACCATCATGGCGAGCCCGGCAAGAATGCATCCGGCGCTCATTCGTCGGAGAAGGTGCGGAACGCTCTCCTGCCCGCCGCGCGAGCGCCAGATGCGGATGAGCAACGGCGTCAGGATGATGATCAGCAGCGGATTGATCGACTGGAACCATGTCGCGGGAATGAGCATGTTCGAGCCGAAAATGGCCGTGGACCGGTCCGTACGATCCGCGACCCATAGCGCAATGACGTTCCCGCTCTGCTCATAGCCGACGCGGAAAAGGACCACCATTGCCACGAGCAGGAAGAGCGCGCGGACCTTGGACCGGTCGATCGGGGTTCCGCCGATCGACCTGCTTTGATCCTCGGCCTGGGATTTGGGTTCCGGTGGGAGCAGTCTCAACGAGCTTGAATATATGGCGAGGCCGATGGCCATACCCACGCCCGCCGCCGCAAAGCCCCAGTGCCAGCCGTACAGCTCACCCAGGGTTCCGCAGACGAGCGGAGCCAGGAATCCGCCCAGATTGATGCCCATGTAATAAGCGCTGTAGGCATAAGCCTTGCGCGGATCAGAGTCGGCGTAAAGACTTCCGACCTGTGTCGCCAGCGGCGGCATGAAGAGGCCGTTGCCAAGCGCGACCAGGGCCAATGCTGGAAACAACAAGGGCTCGAAGGCCATCGAAAAATGGCCGAACATCATCATTGCCCCACCGATGATCACGGCTTTGGTTCGGCCGAGCCATCGGTCGGTGATCAGGCCGCCGAAGAACGGGCTGAAAAAAGCGGCCGCGCCGTAGGCGCCGTAGATGAGCGACGATTGGGCTTGGGAGAAACCGAGGTGCTTCGTCATGTAATAGACGAGCAGCGCCTGCAGACCGAAGAATGAGAATTCGGCCCACATCTGCGTGGTGAAAAGCACGGTGAGCCCGGGCGGGTGGCCGAACAGGGTTCGGCCCCGCTTCTCCTTTGTCCCGCTGCCGGCGGCCTCGCTCACGCGGTCAGTAGTTCAGCGAGGTGGTCAGCAGGCCCATGTCGAGGCAGAACCAGGCGAGGAACGCTGCCGAGAGCGCGATCAGAACCGCCCACGCCGTCCGGACCTTATGCTTGCCCGGCGACCGGAACACCGTCCAGGCGTTCCAGATCGCGGCCAGCGCGCAGACGATCGCTGCGATCAGGATCAGCTGCAACAGGCGCATCCAGATGTCGAGGCCGTCGTCGAGAGCGGTCAGATCCTTGTTGATGAGCGTGAACAGGACCAGCCAGCCGATTGCCAGGATGACGAAGAGCCAGCCCGCGGCCCGGGCCGCGCGGTGAAGCTGTAAGGGCCGACCGCTGAGCTCGGACGCATGCTTGAAACGCCTTCGGACCAATGCCGAAGTCGGCCAGCCGATCGCCGCGATCAGCATGATCAGCATCGCCAGCCCCGCCGCCGGCAAAAGCCAGCCCGCATTCAGCGATGCAGGCGCCGGCAGAAATTCGATGATGGCGGCGTAGGGGGTGATGGAGAACATCTTTACGTGGCCGCTGCCGTCGACGACGGCTTCGAGCTTGTCGGTGCCGTTGACCTCCTGCCACGTCCAGGGCGCGACTTCACGCCACTTGCGAGGCCCACCCGACGGATCCGTAACGGTCGAGGCTTCGAGAATTCCGTCCTTGTCGACGCTGACCGAGGTTTGCCCAAGGATCTCCGCCACACGGAGCCAGTTGAAGGAGCCGGCGCGGCTGCTGACATAATGGCCTGAAAGCGCCTGCCCGTGCGACTTGGCGGTGCTGAGCGTCGGCAAATTCTGCTCCGGCGCGGGGAAATAGCGGTCGGTGAAATCCTCGAACAATTGTTCGCGCAGCGCGTGTCCCGCGGCGCCCTTCCCGATGCTGTTCATCGAGATGTAGAGCCCGACATTCTTGTCGAGGAACAAGTGAAGATCGGAATGGAAGAAGATCGTGTCGCCGCCGTGGCCGACGATATCCAGCCCGTTGCGATCCTCGTGATAGAAGCCGAGCGCCATCGGCGGCAGTGACTTGTAGAAATGGTTCGCCGGCGCGTGCATCAGCTGCGCGGTTGCAGGGTTCAGCAGCGGCCCGCCGTTGGCGAGATGAGCGATCATGAACTTGCCCATGTCCGCTCCGGACGCAGCCAGCGCCCCCGCCGGCGACATGCCGATGACTTCGTATCCCTTCGGATCGGACGAGCCATATTGATAGGCCTTCGACATCAGCGGAGCGAGGTTCGCCGGAAGCGGCTGGTCGAAGCTCGAATGAGTCATTCCGAGCGGGGTCAGGATGTGATTCTGGATATATTTGTTGAACGGTTCGCCGGAGACCCGTTCGACGATGTAGCCGGCTAGCGAAGCTCCGTAATTGGAATAAGCGGGCATCGTTCCGGGGGCATAAATGCGATCCGGAACCACGCGCGACAGGACCTTGCTCAAGGGTGGCGGCGCCTTGTCGTAGTTGATCAAATATTTAGCGGTTTCCGCAAAACCCGGAGTGTGGGTCATGATGTTCCGAAGCGTGACCGGCTTGCCGTCCTTCGGCGGAATCTTGAAGTCGAGGTAAGTGTTTACGTCCTTGTCGAGATCGAGCTTCCCCGCCTGGACCTGCTGCATGACGGCGGTCCAGGTAAGAAGCTTCGACACGGAGCCGGGACGGAACAAGGTGTTTTCGGGATCGACCGGCTTTTTCGTCTTCAAATCGGAATAGCCGAAACCGCGCATTGTCAGCGGCTGCCCGTCCTTGACCACCACCACGACCGCGCCGGGGATTCCACCGGACTTCAGGGCGTAAGGCATGAAGCCGTCGAGCCATGCGTCGAGGTCGGCCTTGGTAAGCTCACGAGCGGCTGCGGCCGGGGCGGAGGTCGTCGGCAGCTTTGAGGCGGGAAGGACCACCTTGTTGGACTGTGTCGGCTGAAGCTGTGTCGGCGACTGAGCCGCCGCCGGGATTGTCAGCGCGGCAAGGGCTGCCAGCGCCCACTTCATCCATGCCATTCGTCAGTCCCCTTAATATTCAAACCCAACCGTAACACCGATCGTTCTCGGCCGGATGATGCCGGTGCCGATCGCTCCGCCCGGAAACAGCGGGAAGCCGCCAAAGACGGTCGTGCCGGTGGTCGAAGTCACGCCATGGCTGTTGCCCAGGTTCTTCACATAGGCCTGGACATCGAAGCGGCCGAAATCCACCCCCGCGTTGAGATCGATGACATCGTAGGCGCGAATGTGCCTCTGCCGTCCGAACGTCGCCACGAAGTCCGAATCGTAATTCGCTGTTTGGCCGGAAAGATGCCGTAGCGATCCTCCGATATGGCCGGTCATGTTCGCGCCCAGCCGCGTTTGGTAATCGGCATTGAGGGCACCGGCGAATTTCGGCGTGAAGGGAAGCTTGTCGCCCTCTCTTCCGCCAACGACGTCCGGCGTGTCGCCCGTCAGGCGCGCGTTGGTGTAGGCACCGTTCGCCGAAAGTTCGAGCCCAGGCACCGGACGAGCCGTCGCCGTGAATTCGATGCCGTCGCTTTTCGCCGACGACCCGTTAACGTTCACTCCGAATCCGTTGACGACGGCGAACAGCTGGATCTTTTTCCAGTCGATGTGGAATGCTGCAGCATCGAAGCTGTAGCGGTGATCGGCGGTTTCGGCTTTCACCCCGGCTTCGTAGCTGATGACCGAGTCCGAGTGATAGAGCCGCGGAACCGATGGCGGGATTGGCGGGGGCTCGGGCGGCAGGACGTTCGGACCACCCGGACGGAAACCCTTCGCGACCCGTGCGTAAATCATGGCGTTGCGATTGAGTTTGTATTTCGGAGCGGCCGAGTAAGTGAACACATTTTCCGAAGAATGCGCGACCGGAAAATCATTGAAGCCATTGGCCAGGATACCGTCCGAGACCTGGTGCGCCGACTGCTTGTTGTGGCTGTAGCGGCCACCAAGTTCGAGATCGAACTGCGGCGCGAAATGGATCGTCGCGTTGGCGAAGCCGGCGATCTCCTTATACTTCGAGGTGAGATCAGCGACGCCGAGGATGGTGCCCAAGATCGGTACCGTGTCGATCGGGGTCAGAGTCCCGGGCTCGCCGGCGACGAAATCCTGATGAATCAGCCCTTTTTCGTGCGTGTAGAAACCACCGACGAGCCAATCGACCAGATGCGATTGCCCTGACAGCCGCACTTCCTGCGTCAGCTTCTTGTTGTTGGTATCCTGCGGCTCGAAAAATTCGTTTGGAGGCAGGCCGAACCCGAGCTCGAGCAAGGTGCTAAGCGGGAACGTAAAGTCCGACCGCAAATGCTGCTTCTGCGTGGCGTAGCTCGTCGAGCTCGTAAGATCGGCAAAGCCAAGATCGAACACGCCCGTGGCGTTGTAGACGCGGTATCTGGTGTTCGTGAACTGCGGCACGAATCGCGACTGCGAAAGACCATGGAGCGGCCGCAGCGTAACCGGGTCCGCTTCGATCAGATCCGGATCGTCGGCCTTGATGTTCTGAGCGATCGCCGAAAGGCGCAACGACACGGCTTCGCTGGGCTTGAACAGCAGCGATGCCCGGCCGCCGTAGCTCACCGTATCGTTGATGTTTTTTGCGACGTCGGAAGTCAGCAGGTTTCCGAACAGATCGGTGTCGCTGGTTCCGATCGAATCGATGAAACCTGCGTCCTTGCGATAGCTGCCCGAGGCACGGAACGCGATCTGCGATCCCAACGGCGCGTTGACCATCAGGTTCGCAGAATAGCCAAGATCGCCACCCTTCACCGATTCCAGCCCGCCCCGCCCATGGGCCATGAACCGTTCGGTCGATGGCAGGTTGGTGACGAAGCGAAGCACCCCGCTCAATGAGCTCGCGCCATAAAGCGTGCCCTGCGGGCCGCGGAGAACTTCGATCCGATTGACGTCGAACGTGTCGAAGTCGCCGGCGAGAATTGCTCCGTTGACGAGCCCGGTGCTCGATCCGAACGGCGTTTCATCGACATAGACGCCCACGGTCGAAGCGACGCCGCCGGTGTTGACCCCGCGAAGGATGAGGCGGCCCTGGCCCTGCGTCGACTGGTCGAGCTGAAGTCCGGGCACGAGCTTCAGATAATCCTGGAAGCTGCTGGCGTGCTGGGTTTCGAGCGTCTTTCCGGAAACGACGGTGACCGATTGCGGAACGTCGATCAGGACCTGCGACCGCTTCGTCGCGGTAATGATGATCGCGTTGGGATCGGTGTCGATCTGGTTGGAAGCCGGCTGCGAAGCCGGCGCGGCATTATTCTGGGCATGCCCCTGTGCGGCGAAAGCCGACATGCAAGCCCCTGTCAGCAAATAGGCGAAGGTTCGGCGGACCATTAGTCTAGCTCTCCCCACTAGATTGGTGGCATCATGCCAAGTGTTTCAGGAATAGCAACTGGTTTCTAGGATCGTTCCAATGGTCGGATCAAAGACGAAACGGATGGCAGCGGAAGAGTCGGGCCGAGCACCGGAGTCGGTGGTTCCGGGCCCGAGTCGGGCAATCCGGCAAGCCCGCCTGGCCCAAGGTCTTAGCCTGCGCGCGCTGTCCGCTCGCGCCGGGCTTCCCTACTCGACGCTGTCCAAGCTCGAGAATGGTAAGATGGCGCTGACTTATGACAAGCTCATCCGCCTTGCCCAAGCGCTCAACGTCGACCTCAAGGATATCATTTCGGAGGCTCAGCAACCGACTGCGCCGGTTGCCGTCGGGCGCCGGAGCGTGACTCGCGCAGGCCACGAGTGGGACGCGGAATCCGAGGAGCACCGGCACCATTATCCGGCCGCCGATCTCCTCGGGAAAATGATGATTCCGATCATCATCGATGTGCAGGCGCGGAGCGTCGAGGAACTCGGCGGGCTCGTCCGGCACGCGGGCGAGGAATATCTGTACGTGATTTGCGGCACCATGGAGCTTCACTCCGACCTTTATGCACCGCTTCCGCTCGGTCCCGGCGACTCGGTTTATTTCGACAGCGGCATGGCGCACGCTTATGTGCGGACGGGTACGGATCCGTGCACCGTCATCTCGGTCTGCGCGGGGCCGGGGATACAACAACTTGCGGTCGCCGCGGGGAAGAGCTGGCGACTCACCGAGGATGGTGCCGATCGCTTGTCATAGTTGTTTCTGTATTTGAAACTTCAGTTTCTATTGCTATGCCAAGGGCATGGCGACCGCCACCGCAGCGCGAACTCTCAGCGTCCAACGGGCGGCCATGCGCTTTGCCTCGCCCTTCCGTATTTCAGGTTACGTCTTCGATGCGATGCCTTCGATCATCGCGACCATCGAGGACAGCGGCGTCGAGGGCCGAGGGGAAGCAGCCGGCGTCTATTATACGGGCGACGACCAGGACCGGATGTCCGAAACAATCGAACAGGTCCGGAGCGCCGTCGAAGCGGGAATGAACCGCAAGGACCTGCAATTCGCATTGCCGCCCGGAGGAGCGCGCAACGCCCTGGATTGCGCTTTGTGGGAACTGGATTCAAAACTCGCGCACGTCCCGGTGTGGTCGCTCGCGGGGCTTCCTCGACCGCATCCGCTGGTGACCACATTCACCCTGCCGGCCGACGATCCCGCAATAATTGAAGAGCGGATCCGCGCCCTCGGCACCGTCCATGCAATCAAGCTCAAGCTCGACGGCGACATTGCCGCCGATCGCGAGCGGCTCGAGCTGGTCCGCCGACTCCGGCCCGACACCTGGCTTTCGGTCGATGCCAACCAGGGCTTCGAGGCGAGCGACCTCGATGCGCTAGCCGAGATGCTGCGACTGCATCGCGTGGCTCTCATCGAGCAGCCTGTCCGCCGGGGCGAAGAAGATTTGCTGCGCGCATGGGCGCCCGGGATTCCCGTCGCAGCCGACGAGAGCATTCTCGATCTTGCCGAATTGAACGAGCGCGGCGAGTTGTTCGACGTGATCAACATCAAGCTCGACAAGTGCGGCGGGCTGACCGAAGCGATTGCGATGGCTCGGGCCGCGCGAACTATGGGCAAGCAGGTCATGGTGGGGAACATGGGCGGGTCTACTCTCGCCATGGCGCCCGGCTTCCTCCTTGGCCAGATTTGCGATGTGGTCGATCTCGACGGGCCTTATGGGCTCGCCGACGATCCGCTGGCG
>JBKPOR010000053.1:0-1713 GCA_046765675.1 Pseudomonadota bacterium | reverse complement strand
ACCGTCGCCGCCCGGCAGGATCTGGAAAAATCAACGACTGACGACCTTTGAAATCGTCGGCATCGTGCGCGACGTTAAATTCGCGGGACTCGAAGCACCATCGGAGCCGGCGTATTACCTGCCTGCGTCGCAGGCGCCTTTGCAGGACATGACTCTTCTCGTGCGCACAACGACCGATCCGCTTTCGGTCCTGGGCGCTGTGCGCCAGGCTGTTTTATCGGTCGATCCGAATCAACCGATTTCAGACGTCAAGACCTTGGAGAAAATTGTTGACGACAGCATCGCACAGCGTCGTTTGAACATGTTGCTGATGGGATTGTTTGGTGGGTTGGCGATGTTGCTGTCAGCGGTCGGCATCTATGGGCTATTGTCGCATGCTGTAACGCAGCGCACCCAGGAGATGGGCATTCGCATGGCGCTCGGCGCGCAAACCGCCGACGTGTTGAAGCTCGTGCTCAGCCAGGGAATGATGCTCGCGCTTGCGGGTGAGGCGATTGGTTTGATTGCCGCGTTTGCGTTAACGCGTTTGATTCGCGGTTTGTTGTTTGGGGTGGCCCCGAACGATGCGGCGACGTTCATTGCTGTCGCCGGAGTACTGACAATCGTCGCGCTGCTTGCGTGCTACATTCCCGCGCGACGCGCAACGAAAGTCGATCCACTGATCGCATTGAGATATGAATAATTTCAGCCGCAGATGAACGCGGATGAACGCAGATTGGATCTGCGTTCATCTGCGTTCATCTGCGGCTGTAATTATTCATACCTCAATGCGATCAGTGGATCGACTTTGGTTGCGCGCCGCGCGGGAATGTAGCACGCAAGCAGCGCGACGATTGTCAGTACTCCGGCGACAGCAATGAACGTCGCCGCATCGTTCGGCGCCACCCCAAACAACAAACCGCGAATCAAACGCGTTAACGCAAACGCGGCGATCAAACCAATCGCCTCACCCGCAAGCGCGAGCATCATTCCCTGGCTGAGCACGAGCTTCAACACGTCGGCGGTTTGCGCGCCGAGCGCCATGCGAATACCCATCTCTTGGGTGCGCTGCGTTACAGCATGCGACAATAGCCCATAGATGCCGACCGCTGACAGCAACATCGCCAAGCCGCCAAACAATCCCATCAGCAACATGTTCAAACGGCGTTGCGCGATGCTGTCGTCAACAATTTTCTCCAAGGTCTTGACGTCTGAAATCGGTTGATTCGGATCGACCGATAAAACAGCCTCGCGCACAGCGCCCACGACCGAAAGCGGATCGGTCGTTGTGCGCACGAGGAGAGTCATGTCCTGCAACGGCGCCTGCGACGCAGGCAAGTAATACGCCGGCTCCGACGGTGCTTCGAGTCCCGCGAATTTAACGTCGCGCACGATGCCGACGATTTCAAAGGTCGTCAGTCGTTGATTTTTCCAGATCCTGCCGGGCGGCGACGGTCTTATCCTTCGGCCCAGCGCGTTCTCGTTCGGAAAGTAATGCCTCACGAACGACTCGTTGACAATCGCCACGCCCGGATGGTCCTGATCGTCCTGCGGGGTGAACTTGCGGCCCGCTGCCATGCGCACGGCGACAGTTTCGAAATAGTCCGAACCAACAGGCATGAAGTTCGCAGTCGACGATGGGTCGGCAGCCGAAGCAACTCGTCCTTCTATCTCAAACGAGTCGAGCCAATTCGATTGCAATGGATCATCGTAGGCGATGGTTGCACTCTTCAC
>JBKPOR010000052.1:0-17032 GCA_046765675.1 Pseudomonadota bacterium | reverse complement strand
CAGATCAGGAGCGGCTTTTCAGGCGTGGCCGCGGCCGCCGGCGAGGCCTGCACAGCCAGCAACACTGCAAGAAGTTCTGGACCCATGTGTCCCTCCGTTGCCAGAAATCGGCCTCGCTGAAGAACGAGTCAATTATTACCGAGCGAAATGCAGTCGTTTCGAAAAGGGAATGGCTCCCCGGGCCTGATTCGAACAGGCGACCATTCGATTAACAGTCGAACGCTCTACCGCTGAGCTACCGGGGAACACCGTCGTGACGGGCGAGGCGGCTAGATAACGCTCACTGCCTTAAAGGCAAGTGTTCAGGTGACAAATTGCTCCAGCGCGATGCGCTCGTCGAGAGCATGCTCGGGGTCGAACAAGAGAGTCAGGGATCTCTCGCGGTCGAGCGTCACTTCGACCCTCGCGACCTCGCGCACCTCGAACTGGTCGGCGACCGCCGAAACTGGACGGCTCTCTGCGTCGAGGATGCGGAAACAGACGGCTGTATCGTCGGGGAGGATCGCTCCGGACCACCGCCGCGGGCGGAAGGGGCTGATGGGCGTGAGGGCGAGCATCTTCGCCGCGAGCGGGAGAATGGGCCCGTGCGCCGAGAGATTGTAAGCGGTGGAACCGGCGGGTGTCGCGACCAGAACTCCGTCGCAGGCGAGTTCGGGCAAGGCGACACGGCCGTTCACTGAAATTTCGATCTTGGCAGTCTGGCGCGTCTCACGAAGCAGCGAGACTTCGTTGATCGCGGCATGCGTGGAGGTCTCTCCGCCGACCGTTGTCGCCCGCATCTCCAATGGCGCAACGCGGATCGCTTTCGCCTCAGCGATCCGGTCTGGAAGGGCATCGAGCTGCCAGTCGTTCATCAGGAATCCGACGGTACCGAGGTTCATTCCAAATACCGGCAGATGCGGGCATTCGCCTTCAAGCATCCGGTGCAAGGTGTGGAGCATGAAGCCGTCGCCGCCGAGCGCGACGAGGGTTTTAGCCTCCTCCGGCCGGGCAAAATGATAGCGATTGCGCAATTGAGCTTCGCCTGAGGTCGCGGCCTCGCGATGCGAAGCGAGAAGGCCGATGCCGAGGCCCGACAGATCGGTCGCGCCGCCACGCGGTGACTGGGTTGCGTCCGCGTTCAATCCCTTGGTCCTCGAGCACTTCGACTAGCGTGAAACATAGGAAGGTTGCGCGCTCGCGTCACTGTCCCGTTTCGGGTCGTGCCTTCGGCCTCGGCTTCCGATGGGATAAACCGGGCGTTAGGCCGGCACTCATGTTCAAGTGGGAAAGCGTTTTTGAGTGGGGGAGGCGGGCGTCGGACCAGCACGCGCCGGCGCCCGTTACTCCCGTCAGGGACCGGTTGCTCGAGAGCCTCATCGCTCACGAGCAAATCGAGGTCCTGTACCAGCCGCAGATTGAGCCGGGCACGGGCCGTATTCTTGGCGCGGAGGCGCTTGCGAGGTCGTCCGTGGCGCCCTCGGCGGAGGGCCTGTTCAAGCGCGCCGCCGCTGCCGGGCTCAGCGAACGGCTGTCACGCCTCGTCCAGCGCAAGGCGCTTCGGTCGGCTGCGGCCTGGGAAGGGCCCCTTAAGGCCCTGAAGCTTTCAATCAACCTCCTTCCCGAAGACCTGTCACGCGATGGCTACGAGGAGTGGCTGCTCGACGAAGTCGGTACTGCCGGGTTGGATCCGAAACGGCTGACGGTCGAAATTACTGAAAGCGCTCTGCTGGTCGACCAGCCCGCGGTCGCAACGCGCCTCGCGCGGTTACGGGAAGCCGGGGTGACGATCGCGATTGACGATTTCGGCACGGGCTATGCGAGCCTGGCCTATCTAACGACGCTGCCGCTCGACATGATCAAGATCGATCGCGGCCTCATCGCCGACATCGTTGGCGGCGAGCGCGACCGGATCGTGGTTCGAGCGATGATCCGGCTCGCCCGCGAGCTCGACCTTGCCGTCGCCATCGAGGGCGTCGAGAGCACGCCGCAGCTGGTCTTGCTCGCCGAATGGGGATGCGATCTTTACCAGGGATTCCTCGGCGCAGGTGCGCTGAGCGAGGAGGAGCTCTGGCGCTTCGTCGCCGCGGCGCAGGTCGAAGCAGCTTAGCGCTCCGTCGAAAAGCCTGCACATCCGATAACTTCTCATGCTCAAGGCCACCCAAGGAGGTGGGCATGAGAGCCATTGCTTTGGTTTCAGCGGCAGGAGCAATTTTCCTGGGCAGTTGCCAGGAGAGGGAGGCGCCTCGGCAATTCTCGCAAGCAGCGCTCGACAAGGCGCTGGCCGATCCGGCGCGCAAGGATCAGCGCGAATCCACCGACGCTCGTCGAAAGCCGGGTCCGCTTATCGCGCTCGCCGCCGTTAGACCGGGCGACAAGGTGCTCGATCTGATCCCTGGAAGCGGATATTGGACGCGCATCTTCAGCAAGACCGTGGGCCGGGAGGGGAAAGTCTATGCGGTCTGGCCGCAGGCTTATGCGCGTGAGGCGATGGGCGATGTAGCCGGTCTTCGCAAACTGTCCGCCGACAAATATTATGGAAACATCGTCACCGAGGTCCAACCGTCGACGACCCTGACCGCTCCGGAGCCGGTCGACGTCGTGTGGACGTCGCAGAATTTCCACGACTATCCCGATGAATTCATGGGTAAGGGCGATCCCGCCAAGTTCGCCACAGATGTGTTCAAAATCCTGAAGCCAGGCGGCACGTTCATGGTGATCGACCATATGAGCAAGCCCGGCCGCGGCTTGGCCGACACAGATTCCTTGCACCGGATCGATCCTGACGTCGTCCGGAAGATCGTCGAAGGAGCTGGCTTCCGCTTTGCCGGCGAGAGCAAGGTGCTGATCAATCCCGCCGATCCGCTCGATATCCCGGTGTTCGACAAGTCGATCCGGGGCCACACGAGCCAATTCGCGTACAAGTTCGTGAAGCCGGCAGGCTAAGCTGCGACCAACTCCTTCGCGCCAACCGCCGCAACTCGAGCCAAGCCGCGCGACAGCTGCAATGCGCCAGTCAGCCGCGCTTCCGAAGTCGGCCAGTTGCGGACGACGACCAGCTTGCTGTCGGGCCTGAGCTTCGCCGCCCCCTTCAACCGCTCCATATAAGCCAGCAGGCCGGGCAGGTCGGGGAAGCCGCCCTCCGCGAAGGTAATCACGGCGCCCCTAGCCCCGAGATCGAGCTTGGCAATGCTCGCGGCTTTGCAGCTGAGCTTGACCTCGACGATCTTCAGCAGGTTGGCGGTCTCATCGGGGATTGGGCCGAAGCGGTCGATCAGTTCGGCCGCGAATTCGTCGATCGCGGGCCGATCCTCGAGATCGGCGAGCCGGCGGTAGAGACCCATTCGAAGATCGAGGTCGGGCACATAATGCTCGGGGATCAGGATCGGCGCGTCGATGCTGATCTGCGGCGTGAACTCCTCGGCTCTCGCGATCCCGCCGGCTTTCAGTTCGATAATCGCGTCCTCGAGCATCGATTGATAGAGTTCGAAGCCGACTTCCTTGATGTGCCCCGACTGTTCGTCGCCGAGCAGGTTTCCGGCACCGCGGATATCGAGGTCATGGCTGGCGAGCTGGAAACCGGCGCCGAGACTGTCGAGCTCAGCGAGCACCTGCAGGCGCTTCATCGCGGCTTCGGTGACCGAGCGGTCGGCGGGCATCGTCAGATAAGCGTAGGCACGGACTTTGGCCCGCCCGACGCGTCCGCGCAGCTGATAGAGCTGGGCCAGCCCGAACCGGTCGGAGCGATAGACGATCAGCGTATTCGCGCTGGGGATGTCGAGCCCGCTTTCGACGATCGTCGTCGACAGCAGCACGTCGTATTTCCGATCGTAGAAGGCACTCATCCGCTCTTCGACCTGGCCGGCGCTCATCTGGCCGTGAGCGGTGACGAATTTCACCTCTGGAACCTGCTCTCGAAGCCATTCTTCGATGTTCGGAAGGTCGGCGATGCGCGGTGCGACGAAGAAGCTTTGACCTCCGCGATAATGTTCGCGCAGCAACGCTTCCCGAAGCACGACCCCGTCGAAGGGGCTAACGTAGGTGCGGATCGCAAGGCGATCGATCGGAGGGGTCTGAATGACGCTGAGATCCCTGAGGCCGCTCATCGCCATTTGTAGAGTCCGCGGGATGGGTGTCGCGGTCAGGGTCAGGACGTGGACGTCCGCTTTCAGCGCCTTCAGCCGTTCCTTGTGCGCAACTCCGAAATGCTGCTCTTCGTCGACGATTACCAGTCCTAAACGCTTGAACTGTATACCTTTTGCGAGGAGAGCGTGGGTGCCGATGACGATATCGACCGAACCGTCGGCCACACCTTCCTTGGTCTTCTTCGCCTCCGCCGCCGGGACCAGCCGTGAGAGCCGACCTATGTTGATCGGGAAGCCCTGGAGCCGCTCGACGAAATTCCTGTAATGCTGGCGGGTGAGCAATGTGGTCGGACAGATCAGCGCGACCTGCTTGCCCGTCATCGCCATCACGAACGCCGCGCGGAGCGCAACCTCGGTTTTGCCGAAACCGACGTCACCGCATACCAGTCGATCCATCGGCTTGCCGGCCTCGAGGTCCCTCAGCACATCCTCGATCGCTCGGTCCTGGTCGTCGGTTTCCTCGTAAGGGAATCGGTCGACGAATTGGGGATAAGTCGAGTCCGGCTCGGCCACCACGCCGGGACGCGTCGCGCGCATCGCCGCGGTCTTGATGAGTTCGCCCGCGATCTCGCGGATCCGGTCCTTCATCCGGGCCTTGCGCCGTTGCCAGGCTTCGCCCCCCAGGCTGTCGAGGGTGACGCCCTCGCTCTCATTGCCGTAGCGCGAGAGCAATTCGATGTTCTCTACCGGGACGTAGAGCCTGTCGCCCCGGGCATATTCCAGCGCGACGCAATCGTGCGGCACCTTGCTGACCGGGATCTGGGTCAGGCCCTCGTAGCGGCCGATCCCATGGTCGGCATGGACGACGAGGTCGCCGGGCGAGAGAGCCGCAAGCTCGGCCAGGAAAGCATCCGCCGCCTTGCGCTTCTTGCGCCGCCGAACGAGGCGGTCGCCGAGCATGTCCTGCTCGGTGAGGACCGCGACGTCAGGAGTCGTGAAGCCGTGATCTAGCGGAAGAACGAGCAGAGCCGGCTGAGTCTTCGAGCCGAGAGCCTTCTGCCAAGTCTCGACCGGATTGCGGGCCTTGACCCCATGATCTTCGAGCAGGCCCGAAAGGCGTTCGCGGGCGCCGGCCGTGTAGCTCGCGAGCACGACTTTGCGGCCGCGCCGGCGGAGCTCGCTCACATGGCGAGCGACGGCTTCATAAACGTTGGCCTGCTGCGCTCGCTCAGGCGCGAAATCGCGCGCCGGTTCGACGCCGAAATCGATGGTCCGGTCGGATTCAGGTTCGGGGAATGGCGATGCGAGATGGATTGGGCGCGCGCCGACGAAGCCGTCCCACTCGGCTTGAGGCAGATACAGCGACGGCGGATCCAACGGCCGGTAATTGCCCGGCTCCGCTTCCGTCGCCCGTCTCCGGTTCTCGTAATAATCCTCGATCGACTCGCGCCGCGCCTCGAGGGCTTGCTCGGCGTTCGTGTCCCGAACGATGAAATCATCGTCTCCGAGATGATCGAAGAGCGTCGCCAGTTTCTCTTCGAGAAGAGGAAGCCAATGCTCCATTCCGGCCATCCGGCGGCCGCCGGACAGCGCTTGATACAAGGGATCCTGGGTCGAAGTCGCGCCGAAGGTCTCGCGATAGCCCGATCGGAAGCGCTTGATGCTTTCCTCATCGAGAAGCGCTTCGGAGGCTGGCATCAGGGTGAAGGCTTCGGCCCGTTCGGTCGAGCGCTGGTCCACCGGATCGAAGCGCCGGAGGCTTTCGATCTCGTCGCCGAAAAAGTCGAGCCGGAGCGCCAGCTCTTCACCGGCGGGGAACAGGTCGATCAGCGAGCCGCGCACGGCATATTCGCCATGCTCGGCGACCGTGTCCGCGCGCTGGTATCCAAGCGCGTTCAGCTGCCGGACCAAAGTCTCACGCTCGATCCGTTCGCCCTGGGCAATGCGCCGGGTGAGCTGGCGGATGCGGAAAGGAGTCAGGACGCGCTGAGTGACGGCGCTTGCGGTCGTCACCAAAAGCTGCGGCCTTTCGCGCTTGGCCTGGAGCGCGTTCAAAGTCGCGAGACGCTCGGCCGTCGTTCGAAGCGCGGGTGAGGCGCGGTCGTATGGCAGGCAGTCCCACGAAGGAAAGGTCAGGATCTCCACTTCGGGCGCGAACAAAGGCGCCGTCTCCGCGAGCGCACGCATTGCAGCTTCGTCGGCGGCGACAACGACGGCACGGCGGCCCTTCGCTGACCCGTGTGCGGCTCGCGCAAGGTCGGCCGCGAGCCACGGCAGGAAGCCCGCGGGAACTCCTGCGAGAGTCAGCGGCCGGCGGGCCGCCAGAACACGCTGTAGCGCTTCGGTCATCGCTCCACCGGAATGTAATCGAGCTTTTTCAGCGCCTCGATCATGGGCCCCTCGAAGCGTTTCGGCGCGTCAGCGGTTCCGTGTGCCCAGGCCATGATGTCGACGTCTTGCTCGGTGAGCATCTCGTTGAACTGAGCACGTTCGGCTGATCCCCATGACGCGTGATGCGCGTCGAAGAAGCCGCCGATCAGCAGATCGGCTTCCCTGGTGCCGCGATGATGCGCGCGCCAGGCAAGGCGCTTCAGCTCCGGATCGGAAGGCATGGCGGGCATGTAATCAGACTTCAGCGTCATTGCGAGGCCTCGACGAGGCCGCGGCAATCCAGCCTGGATTGCTTCGCTCCGCTCGCAATGACGGAAGTGAAATGACTCGCTAACAACGAAACATGCGGCCCGACATCCTCAATCCGCTGTTCACGGAAGTGGAAGCAATGAAGGGAGTCGGGCCGCAAATCGCAAGGCTGCTGAAGCGGCTGGGCCTCACCCGGATCATCGACCTCATCTACCATTTGCCGACCGGCGCCATCGAGCGCGTACGCGCTCCGTACGCGACCGCCGATTTGCTCGGGCGGAATATCATCATCGATCTGAAACCGTTCGAAAGTCGCGGAAGCCGCTCGGGCCGAGGCCCGACGCGCATTTATGCCGCAGACGGTGACGGCAACACCATCAGCCTCGTCTACTTCAACAATCCGGGGTGGGCCAAGCGCAGTCTGCCGATCGGCGAGACTCGCACCGTGTCGGGCAAGCTCGAGCAGTACGGCCAGGAATGGCAGATCATCCACCCCGAAGTGTCGGAGCCGGGCAAGGGTCCGGGCCCGGCGCTGCGTGAACCCGTTTATCCTTTGACCGAGGGCCTGACCAATCGCCGGCTGGGCGAGCTTGCGCGCGAAGCGCTTGAGCGTGCGCCCGAGCTTCCGGAATGGATCGAGCCGAGCCTTGTCGCGCGTGAGCGCTGGAGCGCCTGGCGTCCGTCGCTCGCGTTGGGTCACCACGACCCTCGCTCGGATCATGCCCACAAACGCCTCGCCTACGACGAGATTTTCGCCAATCAGCTCGCGCTGATGCTGCTTCGCCAATCGCAGCGGCGGCATCGTACTCCACCGCTGGCCGGCACGGGCGAACTTATGCGGCAACTGAAGCTGCCCTATCAGCTCACCGATGCGCAGAGACGAGTGATCCGGGAAATCCGCGGCGACCTGATCCAGGCTGTGCCGATGCTTCGGTTGCTCCAGGGCGACGTCGGCTCGGGGAAAACCCTCGTCGCCTTGGCGGCAATGTTGACGGCCGTTGAAAGCAAGTCCCAGGCCGCCTTGCTCGCGCCGACCGAGATCCTCGCGCGGCAGCATTATGCGACGCTGCTCGGAATGCTCGACAGTCTCGGAGTCCGAGTTGCGATCTTGACCGGGCGCGAGAAGGGCAAAGCGCGGGACAATATCCTGATGGGCCTGGCCGACGGCTCGATCGACATTCTCGTCGGCACTCACGCGATTTTTCAGGAGAAGGTCGCGTACAAGAATCTCGGTCTCGCGGTCATCGACGAGCAGCACCGATTCGGAGTGTCGCAACGGCTGCTGCTGGCGTCCAAGGCCGAGCATCCGCCGCATCTTCTCGTGATGACCGCGACCCCGATCCCGCGCACGCTCACCCTGACTCAATATGGCGAGATGGACGTCAGCCGGATCGACGAGATGCCGCCGGGGCGGACACCGGTCGAAACTCGAGTGATCAGCGAAGAGAAACTGCCGCAGGTCGTGGACGGCCTTGCCCGCCATCTGTCGAGCGGCGGCCAGGCTTATTGGGTTTGCCCGCTCGTCGAGGAGAGCGAAAAAACGGACGCCGCGGCAGCCGAGGAGCGCTCGCGGGTACTGAAGCTCCGCTTCGGGGACGAACGCGTCGGGCTGGTCCATGGCCGGATGAAGGGGCCGGAAAAGGATGCAGTGATGGAAGCCTTTGCGTCCGGCCGGCTCTCGGTGCTGGTGGCGACGACGGTCATCGAGGTCGGGGTCGACGTGCCGAATGCGACTTTGATGGTCGTCGAGGGAGCGGAGCGTTTCGGCCTGGCCCAGCTTCACCAGCTGCGGGGCCGAGTGGGGCGTGGATCGGGCAAAAGCAGCTGCCTGCTGATCCGGGGCCAGAATTTGACCGAGGTCGGCCGCGCCCGGCTTGCCCTGATGCGCGAGACCAACGACGGTTTCCGAATCGCCGAGGAGGATTTGCGGCTTCGCGGGCCCGGCGAGATCCTCGGCACGCGCCAGTCAGGCGAAGAGATGTTTCGTATTGCGACGCCAGACCTTGTCGCAGAGCTCGCACCCATCGCGCAAAGCGATGCGCAGCTGTTGCTTGACCGGGACGGCGGTCTTTCCAGTCCGAGGGGACAAGCAGCGAGGGTTTGCCTTTATTTGTTCGAACGCGACCAGGCGGTTGGCCTGATCAGGAGCGGCTGATCAGCCTCCGACGATGAGCCCGTGCTTCTTTTGCCCGAAGCTCACCTTGTCCCCCGGTTTGACGATGAATCCGTAGTCCGACACTTTCTCATCGTTCACTCGGATCGCGCCTTCGTCGATCTTCCGCTTCACTTCCTTGTTCGACGAGGCGAAGCCGAGCGCCGTGTTGGCCTCGATGATCGAAATGCCCTCGGCGGGTGCGGCAACGGTCGGGAGACTTCCACCGGCGCGGCCTTCCGTGAATGTCGTTTTTGCCGTCTCGGCCGCCGCTTGCGCCGCGGCGCGGCTGTGGAGCATCGCCGTCGCCTCGGTCGCGAGGACGATCTTGGCATCGTTGATCTCGGCGCCTTGAAGGCCTTCGAGCCGGGTGATCTCGTCGAGCGGCAGGTCGGTGAACAATTTGAGGAACCGCCCGACGTCGGCATCCTGCGTGTTCCGCCAGAATTGCCAGTAATCGTAGGCGCTGAGCAGGTCCTCGTTGAGCCAGACTGCCCCCTGCGCGGTCTTGCCCATCTTGGCACCGTCGGCGGTGGTGATGAGCGGTGTTGTCACACCGAACAGCTCGGTTCCGTCGACCCGTCGAGCCAGGTCAATTCCGTTGACGATATTGCCCCATTGGTCGGAGCCGCCGAACTGCGCACGGCAGCCGATGCGGCGCGAAAGCTCGAGGAAGTCGTAGGCCTGGAGGATCATATAGTTGAACTCTAGGAACGTCATTGGCTGCTCGCGGTCGAGCCGAAGCTTGACGCTATCGAAGGTGAGCATTCGGTTGATTGTGAAATGCCGCCCGACCTCGCGCAGGAACGGAATATATTCGAGCCCGCTAAGCCAATCGTCGTTATTGAGCATCACCGCATCGGACGGCCCGTCGCCGAAGGTCAGGAAATGCTCGAATACGCGGCGGATCCCGGCGATGTTGGCATCGATTTGCTCGTTGGTGAGGAGCTGGCGGCTCTCGTCCTTGCCGGATGGGTCGCCAACCTTGGTCGTACCGCCGCCCATGAGCACAACGGGCCTGTGTCCCGCTTGCTGGACACGGCGCAGGATCATGATCTGAACCAGGCTGCCGACGTGAAGGCTGGGCGCGGTCGCGTCGAACCCGATATAGGCGGCTATCGTCTCATTCTTCGCCAGGACATCGAGCGCGTCCGCGTCGGTTACCTGGTGGATGTAGCCGCGCTCATCGAGCAGCTGGAGAAGTGAAGAACGATAGGACGCCATGCCTGCCGCTTAGCGTCAAGCGTGCCGCCCTGCTACTGGCAGACAATGCAGTTCAATCTCGTGCCGCATCCAACAACTCTGCCCTCCGACCCGGAAATGAAGGTGTGGGCAACGGTCGACCATGCCGGGGCGCTGGGCGCCACGGCGACGACCAACATCTGGTTCGGTGTGGGAGTGCCGGCAGAGCGCTTCGTGATCCCCCAGCCCGCGGAGCCCGAGCGGACCGAAGACCTGTGGCACACGACCTGCTTCGAGGCATTTCTCCGCGGCGAGGGTGAGACCGGATACCGCGAGTGGAATTTCTCTCCGTCGGGGCAGTGGGCGGCCTATGACTTCGTCTCCCATCGAGAGGGCCGCACTGACGCTGAGGTTGCTGCGCCCTACGTCCGGATCGAGGACAATCTCACTTGGTGGGCCTTCGGCGCCACGATTGCCGTAGACGCCGAACGGGTGTGGCAACTTGGGCTGTCTGCAATCCTCGAGGAAAAAGACGGGACTAAGTCGTACTGGGCGCTGGCGCATCCGGACGCCGACAAGCCGGACTTCCACGACCCGGTTTGCTTCGCCGCGCGCCTTGCCTAAGCACAGAATATGACCCTGTTCGGAATCGATCGACTGCTCGCCAGTCCGGAGCTTCGCAAACCGCTCGAGGGCAAGCGCGTCGCGATCCTCGCCCATCCGGCATCCGTCACGCGGGACTTGACGCACAGTGTCGACGCGCTCGCTGCGGCGGGCCTTAAAGTGACGGCCGCCTTCGGCCCTCAGCATGGCCTTCGGGGCGACAAGCAAGACAATATGGTCGAATCCGACGATTTCACCGACCCGGTCCACCAGATCCCGGTGTTCAGCCTCTATGGTGAGGTCCGCCGACCGAGCGGCCAGTCGATGGGCACGTTCGACACGATCCTGATCGACCTCCAGGACGTCGGCTGCCGAATCTACACGTTCATCACAACGCTTCTGTACGTGCTCGAAGCCGCGGCCGAGCATGGCAAGAGCGTTTGGGTGCTCGACCGGCCGAATCCCGCGGGACGGCCGATCGAAGGGCTTGCGCTTCGGCCTGGCTGGGAAAGCTTTGTCGGGGCCGGCCCGCTGCCGATGCGCCACGGGCTGACCCTGGGCGAGCTCGGCCTATGGTTCATCGACCATTTCAAGCTCGACGTGGATTATCGAGTGATCGAGATGGAAGGCTGGCAGCCCGCCGAAGGGCCCGGCTTTGGCTGGCCGCCCGAGCGGGTGTGGATCAACCCCAGTCCTAACGCCGCCAACCTCAATATGGCCCGGGCCTATGCCGGGACGGTGATGCTGGAGGGGACGACGCTCAGCGAGGGCAGGGGGACAACCCGTCCACTTGAATTGTTCGGCGCGCCGGACGTCGAACCTAAATCTATCATGTCCGAAATGGAGCGGTTGGCGCCCGGGTGGCTCGCCGGGTGCAGGCTGCGCGAGATTGCGTTCCAGCCGACCTTTCACAAACATGTGGGCGAGTTGTGTCGCGGCCTGTTCATCCACGCCGAGGGGCCGTTTTACGATCATGATTCCTTCAAGCCGTGGCGGCTTCAGTCACTGGCGTTCAAGGCAATCCGCCGCCTGTATCGCGACTATCCACTCTGGCGAGACTTCCCGTACGAATATGTGTTCGACAAGCTTGCGATCGACGTGATCAACGGTTCGGAGCTGCTTCGCGAGTGGGTCGATGATCCTGAAGCCGCGCCGGCGGACTTCGACGCTTTGGCAATTTCCGACGAGCGCCAGTGGGAAGAGGAGCGCCGTTCGTCACTGATCTACGGGTCTCATTGACGATGGGAAATTGATCCAGATCCGCGCCATTCCAAGGTGGAATTAACCAAGTGCAGACATGCCAGCTCGCCTTAGTTTGGCGGAGGTTCTGTGGTTGGGATCGAGCGGGAAAATACGGCAACGCCGGGCGAATATCGATGGACCGAAGCGATCCGGCTGATTGCCCGCGACTGTGGGCGCCTATCGGTCGGCTGCACCGATGCCGCCCGTTATGTCGAGAGCGTGGGCGGGCGCATTGCGGAGAATCTCACGGCCCTCGACGGCCTGGAAGAGATCATGTCGAAATTGTTGGGGGATCAAGCGAATGTCGCTTGCTCTACCGACGAGGCGCGGCTTTTGTCGGAACAGGCCAGAAATAAGCTCGAAGCCAGCCGCGCGGACATCGAGGAGACGATTGCGGGCTTCCAGGCGCTGGCCAAGCTGATGATCGACCTCGGCGATCGGATGGCCGGTTTCGCGGTCGCGATGAAGAAAGTGCAGGCCGCTTCGTCCTTCATCGAAGCCATTGCCAAACAGACGAATATTCTCGCTCTGAATGCGACCATCGAGGCGGCCCGCGCAGGAGAAGCGGGGCGAAGCTTTGCCGTTGTTGCCGCCGAGGTGAAGAAGCTCGCCCAAGATACGAAGGCGGCGACGGGCGAGATCGCGGCCACGATCGGCCACCTCACAAAAGAGACCGATGTGCTTCTTCTGGACATCGACGATGGCGTCGCACGCAGCCGAGCCGCTCAGACCGGGTTCAACCGGCTCGGCGAAACGGTCCGGGAAGTCAGTGAAATTGTCGGCCTGGTCGACCAGCAGACGGAAAGCATCGCGCAGTCGAGCCATTTCCTCGAATCAAACGTGGTCAATGTGAAGGCCAACCTGGCCGACTTCGCTCACGACGCGCGCGAAAACTCATCGATATTGAACAGCGCCGGCCAGAGGCTGGCCGATCTCGATGTCCGGTCCGATGTCATTCTAGATGTTCTCGCGCATTCGAACGCGGCGATCGACGACACGCCGTTTATCGATATGGCAAAGAGCGCCCACTCCGAAATCGTGCGGACCCAAGAAAGGGGTCTCGCTGGCGGACGGCTGGGCATCGAAGACCTGTTCGACAGCGATTATCGGATGATCGCCGGCACGAATCCGGCAAGATTCACCACCAGGTTCTCTGAGTTCGCCCACGGCCATATTCGGCCGATCCTGGATCGGGTGAAGGCATTGGATGAAGCCATCATCGGGGGCATAATCATCGATCGGAATTTCTATCATCCGACCCACCTGACCGAATATTCTCAGCCGCATTGCGACGACCCTGAATGGAACGAAAAATACTCACGTAATGGCGTGATTGCTTATTGCCCGCGGGCGGAACGGGCGATGATGCAGGACGTTGAATTTTGCCTGGCCACCAATAGCCCAAAGGTGCCCTACGGAAGCGCGATGGCCGTGAAGAGCGTCTTCGTGCCGATTCACGTTGCCGGCCGCCTGTGGGGGATCTTCGAACTAGCCTATCGTCAGGACCTCGCGGATTCCCGCCGCTTGGCGGCTTGAGCGTCGGCGTCCGATTTTCTCCCAGCGTGGTTAACGAAGAAGTAGGAGGTTCCCCGTATTCCCGCCGAAACGGTGTCGTTCGGGAGCGGGGCTTTAATGGCCACTTTGGGGATCGAGGAAGTCACGGAAAACGCGATCCGTGCGGTTGCGCGCGATTGCGGATCTCTGTCGATGGAATGCAGCGATGTCGCCGGCTACGTCCGCGGCGTTTCCGACCGCATCGGGGACCATTTGAAGGTGCTCGACCAGCTCGAGGAAGTGACCACCCGATTGCTCGCCGACCAGGCGCGGGTTTCGGATTCGACCGACGAAGCCCGGCTTCTGTCGGAACAGGCCAAAGCCAAGCTCGAAGCCGGGCGTGAGGCAATCGACGGAACGATCGCCGGCTTCAAGGGCCTCACCGAGCTGGTCGTTCAGCTCGGGGAGCGAATGGCCGGCTTCGCTTCGGCGATGAACCAGGTGCAGTCCGTTTCATCGACCATCGAAACCATCGCTCGCAAGACCAACATGCTCGCGCTCAACGCCACGATCGAGGCGGCCCGGGCAGGCGACGCGGGACGAAGCTTCGCGGTTGTCGCCGCTGAGGTGAAGAAGCTTGCTCATGATACGCGCGCGGCGACGAGCCAGATCGCGACCACGATCGGCGAGCTGACACGCGAGGCCGGCGCCGTCACCACCGAGATCAAGACCGGCGTCGAGCGCAGCCGTGCGGCTCAGTCGGGCTTCGGCCAGATCAGCGACACTGTTCGCGAAGTTAGTGAGATCGTCGGCATGGTCGACCGCCAGACGGAGGGCATCGCCCATTCGACCAACATGATTCAGACCAGCGTCGATCGAGTAAAGGCCGGACTGACCGATTTCGCGGGCGACGCGCGCTCAAACGGAACCGAATTGCTCAGCGCACAGAAACGGCTCGCGCATCTCGAAATGCTTTCGAACACCATGCTCGACACTCTTGCCAACTCCGGCGCCGAGATCGACGACACGCCTTTCATTCTGAAGGCGCAGGAAGCCTGCCGTCAGATCCAGGCGATGATCGAGCGCGCGATCGATTCGGGCGAAATCAGCGTCGAAGAAGTCTTCGATACCAATTACCAGATCGTCGAGGGCTCCAACCCAGTCCAATATGATACGCACTTCAACGAGAGCGCCGACCGCCACGTCCGGCCGATCCTGGATCGCGTAAAATCCTCCGACGGACGGATCATTGGATCGGCGATCGGCGATATGAACGGCTATCTGCCGACGCACCTTTCAGAGCGCAGCCATCCGCAAGGGCCGGACCCCGTGTGGAACGATGCGCATTGCCGGAACAAGCGCATCCTGATCGACGATACGACCCGCACGGCGCTCGCAAGCGAGAAGCCTGCGACGCTGGCGACCTATCGGATGGAGCTGGGCGAGAAACACATTCCGGTCAAAAACGTCTTCGTCCCGCTGTGGATCAAGGGCCGCCGCTGGGGGAATTACGAGCTCGCTTATCGCGACGATTGATCAAGTTTTTCATGGGGGGCAAATCGCCGTCCGCACCTGGTGCGGGCGGCGATTTCTTTATTGGAAGGCTCAGTAGTCGCCGCGGGCTTCGGCGCGGGCTTCGAGCAGATCGAGCAATGCGCGGTGCTGGAGGAGCAATTGCTCGCTTCCGAAGGCGAGAGCGCGCTCGCTCGCAAGTCCGTCCGCGGCCGCGTTGATCGCGTCGATCACGGATTCGTTGTCGGGAAGAGACGGAGCGGGAGGCTGAACGCCCGCTCGAGCAGCCGCCCGATCGAGCAAGCGACGGATCGACCACCAATCACCGACTAGCGCAGTAGCCGCGCCGAGGGCGCAACCCTTCCGCTCCGAATGAGCAAGAATTTCGAGCGCATGACGCGCCGCGACGAGGCTTGATTCAGTTTCCGCCGCGGCCGGAGTACTCGGCAGCGGTCCGACCGCAGACGTCAGCCTGACCAGGTAAAGACGCTCGCGCTCGAAAGCCTCGGAAGCTTGGGAAAGCCAGGCTTGTCCGGGGCCCGGGGGGCACCGCTGGAGCGCCAGCTCGATCAGGCCTGGGTAGCGACCGTGAAGGTTGCACAGCAAATGAACTGCATCGGACAGGTCCCGGCCGGTGTGTGGGCCGGAAGCTTCCAGAAGGGAGCTGAGATATGGATGGCGCGCGCACCCTTCGCCCGCGACCCGCGCGAGCTGGGTTTCGGCAACGCTGACCGGTTTGCGGTCGACGGACCGATTAATGGCCATTCCTTTCCCCTCGTCTGAAGTGCTTCAGGCGAAGCCTATCGAGAGGGTCCTAACCCAAGGGCGTAAAGACGAGGTTTATTTGGCCGTAAGCTTTCAGAGAGGGAGGTAAACGCTGGGCCGCGAATCGGAATGCCAGGCATTCCTGATCCATCCACAGAGTTATCCACAGGAATTTTCGAGTCGCCCCGAAACATGAGCAAAAAGGACTCGACGGCACCCGTTACGGCTGTATGACTCGAAACGTGCTTTGAGACTTCGGTTTCAAAGCATGGGGAACCCCGCCGGGTCAAACCGGTGGGGTTTACCCGTTTATGGGCCCTGAAATTCGCTGGCCCCCGCTCCCAAAACATCGATGATCCCCTGGAAACGGTTGCGCGCAGCAATCGGGGGATTGCCGCGCGCCCGGGGGAGCTGACCGAAACTAAGCGGCGATCGGCATCCGCTCGCGATTTGCCTCATCGTTATCGAAGTGGACCGACGCCAGCGACGAAACCTGATCAGATTTCGGACGCGGGAAGAGCAAGCGCGATGCGAGCACGAGTGCGCCAAGGCCGAAGTAGGCGCCAAATGCGATCATCGGGTTCCAGATCACCATGGTCGCGAGCGGAACGCGCAGGAACACGGGGTTGAAGCCGAAATCCTCGCCCAGGCCTTCGCATACGCCGAGAATTGTGTGCGCCCGAAGGGGAAGGGCTACATAAGGTTCCGCGGACTGAACTTGCGCTTGCATTTTTTGACTCCATTGGCAAAGCTGATGCCAATTACAGAGCAAGAGCTGTGCCAAACTAAAAAAGGCGGAGATAACATAGAGTTACGAACCTTCAGTCTTGAGAGGTTCGTAATCCGCGCCACCTCGCAGCCCGAGAGTTGGGAATTCCCGCCGCATGCTGCAAGTGCGATGATGCACCGCAGCATTCGTATTCACTATCATTGTCGAACGATGGGGCGAGACCGAGACGTCAGCCGAGTTCGCCGATACCCTCGCAGCTGAGCTCGAACGCCGCCAACCCGGAATCGAGGACCGAGGCGAGCATCGGCATGTCCATGAGTTCGTCAATCGCCCCATTGGTCCCGCCGGCGACGAGATCCTGCGCCTCGGTGAAGGCCTCATCCCAGTCGGCAGCTTCATAGGTGCCCTGGCCGACCCAGCAGAAAGCGATCACTTCGGCGAGTTGGTCTTCGCCGAGATCCTCCAGCGCAGCCTTAAGCTCTTCCTCGACGCTCTCATTGATCGTGTCGTCGAGAACGGAGAGAGTGCCTTCGTCCTCGTCATCGACATTGTCCGCGGCTTCACCGCCGTCATAGTCAGTCGGAGTCTGCGCCTCATATTCGCGGGCCCGAAGGATGATCCGACAGAGCGTGTCGAGCGGGGTCAAGG
>JBKPOR010000051.1:0-6297 GCA_046765675.1 Pseudomonadota bacterium | reverse complement strand
GCCCAGATGTGTAGGATGACCACCGCCGCGATCACGAATGGCAGCAAATAGTGGAGCGAGAAGAATCGGGTCAGAGCCGCCTGGTCCGGCGCATAGCCGCCTAGGAGCCAAACGCGGATCGGCTCGCCGACCAGTGGAAAGGCCGAGAAGAAACCGGTGATGACCTGGGCGCCCCAATAGCTCATCTGCCCCCAGGGGAGGACGTATCCCATGAACGCCGTCGCCATCATCAGCAGATAGATGACTAGCCCGAGCATCCACACTAGCTCGCGCGGCGCTTTGTACGATCCGTAATAAAGGCCGCGGAAGATATGAATGTAGACGACGATGAAGAAGAAACTCGCGCCATTCATGTGCGCGTAGCGTAGCAGCCAGCCGGCATTTACGTCGCGCATGATGAGCTGGTTGACCGAATTGAACGCCCCGTCGCCGGTTGCGTAATAATGCATCGCAAGGACGATTCCGGTGACGATCTGGATCGTCAGGAAGATCCCGGCCAGGACCCCGAAGTTCCAGAAATAATTGAGGTTGCGCGGCACCGGATAGCCCGGACCGGTCGCTCCGTAGACGAGCCGTGGTATCGGCAGCCGCTCGTCCAGCCATTTCATCACCGGATGCTTGGGTTCGTAGGGCCTGGCCCAGGAAAAGCTCATATCTTGTTAGCCCCTCAGCCGATCTGAACCGTCGTCGGCGACGTGAACTGATATTCGGGAACCTCGAGATTCTTCGGGGCCGGTCCCTGCCGGATGCGCGCCGCCGTGTCGTACATCGATCCGTGGCACGGGCAGAAATAGCCGCCGTAGGGGCCCTTGTTCTCGCCTTCGCCGATGCCGAGCGGAACGCAGCCGAGGTGAGTGCAGACGCCGAGGGTGATGAGCCAGTTCGCTTTCCCTGGCTTGGTGCGCTCCGCGAGCGACTGCGGGTCGCGAAGGTCCGATAGGCTTACGGCGTTCGCTTCCGCGATTTCTTTCGGGGTCAGGTTGCGGACGAACACCGGCTGCTTACGCCACAATGTCTTGATGCCCTGTCCCGGCTGGACCTTGGATATGTCGACCTCGATGGTCGCCAGCGCCAGGACGTCCGCCGACGGGCTCATCTGCACGATCAGCGGCGCGAGCGCGGCGACAGTGCCGACTCCAGCGAAACTGACTGCGGCGACATTAAGGAAATCGCGGCGCCGAACTCCGTCGGGGACTCCCTCCCCGCTCGAATGTCCGGTAACCCCAGCGGAAGCCTTCGTGGCCATCGTAACCCTTTTTGACGCTTATCTCTTGGTCATGCCGGAAGGCATTATCGACGCCGCCCCGGCTGGGCGCCGGAACGATTGGCGGGCCTGATAGCGAGGCATATCCCCCCTGCCAAGGCTGGAATTCGGGCGATTCCGCTCACGCCCGCAGCAATGAATCGTTTCGACTGTGGATAAGTGCTAGGCTGCGACTCGCCATCCGGGGGACGGGGTACGATGGACGGTTACCGACTGTATTTCCTGGACCGCTTCAGCGGTCACATCGATCACCGCCGCGATTTCCTCGCGAGCGACG
The DNA here is from genome assembly GCA_046765675.1 of Pseudomonadota bacterium. GTDB lineage: Bacteria > Pseudomonadota > Alphaproteobacteria > Sphingomonadales > Sphingomonadaceae > Sphingomicrobium. The sequence goes on along the minus strand of JBKPOR010000051.1, from coordinate 4,756 downwards.
ATGCCGACGCGATCGAAATCGCTCAAAAATGGTATCAGGGCGCTCCGATGGAATTGTGGCTCGGCGCGCACAAACTCAAGCGCTGGGAGGAACGGCCTCGCGCGCAGCAAGGTGCGGATTCCATCTCGACGAACTGGTAACGAGAAGCTCCTGCGCCAAACTGCCCCGAGCCCGCGCCCGGGCGCACTATCGCCCTAGCGGCATCAGGATATCCTGCGCTTTTGCTAGGGAGCGATCGTAATGACCTGGTTCATCGGCAGGACCGAAGCGATGTCCAATCCGGACGCGGCGCGGCGCAAGATTTTCGAGCGGCTCAGGGGTCTCGCCGAGCTCGACGATCCCGAAGGCCTCGTGGTGCCGATCCTGGTCGATGCGATATTGATCGCCGAGGCCTATCGCGGCGCGCGCCACCAGGTCACTTTCCTGCCCGAGCTCACGAAAAGCGTGGACGCATTGCTCCGCGAGTTCACGATCCTCGACAAGAGCAGGGAGTGGGCCGACTCTTAAACTCCGCCTGCCTCAGAAATGATGCGTGCAGAGCGCGATCAGGAGAATGATCGGGATCGGGATTCCGATCAGCCACAACAGGATGGAGCGCATGACACCGCCTCCTCAATACGCCCCACCGCCGCGCTCAATGAACAGGCCGGGATGCGGTTCCAACCGCTGATCAGTCGGCGAGCGGCACTGTCCCGGGTTCGGCTTTGTCCTCGCGATGACCGAGCCACGCCGCTCGGCCCATCACCGAGGCGGCATAAATCACCACGACGATCACCAGCCAGCGCAGCAGCTCGAGCGGCATCTCCTTTACGATGAGGGCGGCGACGAAGACCGCGGGAATCCCGCCGAGAGTGAGGCCGAGGACGATGCGCATGTCGATCTGCCCGATCTGGATGTGCCGCACTCCAGCTCCGGCACCCATCAGCGAGGCGCCGGCAGCCATGATCGGGAAACAGAGCCGCGGGTCCATTCCCATCAGGCTCAGCATCACCAGCGTCGGCGCATAATTGCCTACTCCGAAATTGAGCAGGATTCCGAACCCGAAGCAGGCGACTATGGCGACAATCGTCAGCCCAAGGGACAGGCCGTTCGCCGTTCCGCCCCCCGGGAACAGGTGCAGGTTGGTCATCGTGTAGGCGCTTGCGGCGAGGATCAGTCCGATCGCCACCACCATTTGCACGATCCAGACGCGCGCCCGAGCCACCATCGGCGCCCCGACCAATCCGCCCATGAGCGTCGAAATCGCGCAACCGAACAGCAGGACCGGATCGACCATCACACCCAAGAGGATGAGGAAGATGACGCTTTCCGCCATGGCGGGAGGGGTCAGACCAACCAGCAACGTCGGCGGGATGAGCCGGTCGGGGACCATCTTGCGGAACTTGAACCAGGCGGTGGTCGTGGCGAACGAGCCGATTCCAAGGGTGTCGAGGAAGTTGACGACGGCGCCGAGACCCGTCGCTTCGAGATTGGGAACCGCCCGCGCGGCAACCGCCGCTCGAACAAGGGCGAAAGAAAGGACGAGAATCGCCAGCGTCAGCGGAACCAGAAGCGCGATGAGCAGCATGGAAGCCCCCTCTCCAGCTCGTACACCTTGCACGTTGCGCCGCCTCCCCGCAATGACGCCGCATGCTCACCCTCGACGACCAGCAACAGGCGGCCCGCGATTGGTTCGAACAGCTGCGCGACCGAATCTGCGCGGCGTTCGAGGAGATCGAGCGCGAAGCCGGCTCAGAGGCTGCCTTCGCTTTCACACCTTGGGAGCGAACCGACGTCACCGGCGAAGCGGGCGGCGGCGGAGTTCGCGGGCAGATGGCCGGCAAGGTGTTCGAAAAGGTCGGCGTGAACGTCTCGACCGTCGGCGGTGAGTTCGCCCCGGAGTTTGCGAAGAGCATTCCCGGGGCCGACGAGGACCCGCATTTCTTCGCGACCGGGATCAGCCTCGTCGCTCACATGGCCAATCCGCACGCGCCGGCCGTGCACATGAACACCCGGTTCCTCACCACGACCAAGCGCTGGTTTGGAGGGGGAACGGACCTCAACCCGGCAATTCCCTACGATGAGGACACGAAGGCTTTTCACGCGCGCCTGCGCGCCGCCTGCGCAGCCCACGACCCGACCTTCTACCCGCGCTTCTCCAAATGGGCCGAGGAATATTTCTGGCTTCCCCATCGCGGCTTAGCACGGGGCGTCGGCGGCATTTTCTACGATTATCTGGAGGATCATTTCGACGCCCATTTCGCCTTCACCCGGGACGTCGGCGAAGCTTTCCTGGACGTGGTTCCGGCGCTCGTCCGCAAGCGGATGAACACTCCTTACTCTGACGAGGACATGGAGCGGCTGCTCGAATTTCGCGGGCGCTATGTCGAGTTCAACCTGCTGTACGACCGCGGGACCCTTTTCGGGCTCAAGACCGGCGGCAACATCGAGGCGATATTGATGAGCCTGCCGCCCCTCGCGAAATGGGCATGACGTGAGCTACGAGGCGCTCCCCGACGGCGAGCTCGCAGCGGTCGTCACTTATCTCGAAATGCGCGAGCCGCCGGCCGAACCGGTGCCTACCTCAACGCTCTCGCTACAGCGCCTCGAACAGCCGCGGCCCGAACGTTATCGGGAGCTGTTCCGCCTGGTGGGATCGTCCTGGCTTTGGTTCTCCCGCCTGATCATGGACGATTCGGCGCTCACCGCGATCATCCACAGCCCCGGGGTCGAGGTCTTCGCGGTCGTCGACGAATCGGGATCCGACGCCGGCATGCTCGAGCTCGACTTGCGCGAGGCAGGCCAGTGCGAGCTCGCTTTCATCGGCCTCGTCCCCGAGCTCGCGGGCAAAGGCCACGGCAAGTGGCTCCTCGCCGAAGCCGTCCGGCGCTCCTGGCGGGACGACGTCACGCGGGTCCATGTCCACACCTGCTCGCTCGATCATCCGGCCGCGCTCGCCGCATATCGGCGCGCCGGCTTCGTCCCTTACAAACGCGCGCTCGAGCGCTTCCCCGACCCGCGGCTCAGCGGCTTTCTTCCGAGGACTTCGGCGCCTCAGGTGCCGCTGCTTGGAACCGACGCCTTTCGCCCCGAAAGCTGAACGTAGATCCGCGCCAGGATCACGGAGAAGGTCGCGGCAAAGGCCGCGGAAACGATCGAGGTCAGGAGCGCGGCGACCAGCGCTCCGATGCTGAAGGGATCGATCGTTCCGAACATCGTCCGGACCAGGATTCCGACCATGATCTGGCCGATGAAGAGAACCACCACGACCGCTGCAATAAGCGTCACGACCAGGAAGCCGAAAAGCTTCCAATAGACTCCGTCGGCAAGCTGCCAGCCCCGTTTGATCAGGTGGATCGGACCTCCCGCTTCGCCTGCCGCGGCCGGGATCATCAGCTGGAATCGGGGCGCTGCAAACAGGCACATGATGAGTGCGACCAGGACCGCCTTGCCCGCATTCGGCGTCGGCTGGCTTGCGGCGAGGCTTTCGATGCCTCCGGATCCGGCCAGGAGCACCATGACCGGGACCAGGACGATCGCCAGCGCGAGCACAATCAGAAAGAGCGCCGCGACAGCCGGTCCGACTCTTCGCGTGCCATGTCCGATTGCTTCGCCGACACTCGTCCGTCCGAGCGCCAGCCGGATGATCGCGATCTCCGCCGCGATGCTTAGGATTCCGACGAGAAGCATCACCAGCGGCATCCAGGATGGGGGGTTCGCCCCCGACAGCGATGGCGGCGGCGCGATCACGCCCGAGACGGTTTGGGGCAACACGATCAGCGCGAGCGCGACGCTGGTGATCAGCTTGCCGTCGTGGGCGATGACATTCGTCGTTTCTTCCCACGCCTTCGAGATCGATAACTTGCTCATGGCGCTCCCCGGTTGCTCGGATTCCCTTATGCGGAGCCGAGAGCCGGCGCGCAACGGCGCTTGCGGCGGCGCTCTCTCGACGCCATTTCGAACGAACGGCAAATGACCATGATCGAAGACATCGAATGGCGGGTGAGCGATTCTCCCGTCGCTTATGAGCAAGCGCTGGCGTTCATGGAGGATCGCGCGGCGGCGATTCGGGCCGGGACCGCGCGCGAGTGCATCTGGCTGCTCGAACACCCGCCTTTGTTCACCGCGGGCACGAGTGCGGACCCTGCCGAACTCCTCAATCCCATGCATTTTCCCGTGTTCGAGGCCGGTCGCGGGGGCCGCTACACCTATCACGGCCCCGGGCAGCGGGTCGGCTATGTGATGCTCGATCTCGAAAAGCGCGGGAAGGACGTTCGCTGTTTTGTTCACGCCCTCGAACAATGGGTTATCGACGCTTTGGAGCGGCTTGGCGTTAATGCGCACCGTTCAGAAGGACGGATCGGGATTTGGGTCGGAAGTGACGCCAATGAGGCGAAAATCGGTGCCTTGGGAGTGCGAATCAAGCGCTGGGTCACACTTCACGGCTTCGCAATTAACGTCGGTCCGGACCTGTCGCATTTCAGCGGGATCGTCCCTTGCGGAATCTCCGAATTCGGAGTGACCAGCCTCGCTTCGCTCGGGAAACAAATGCCCGTGACGGGGGTTGATGCCGCCTTGAAGGGTGAGTTCCGTCAATTTCTCAACGGCTTGAGCAAGGCTTGCAAAGTCTCTTGATGGAAACTCACCCTTCAGACTATTGTGCGCGCGATTTGCGACGCGGGCGACCGCTGCAGATCGCAATAATTAGGGAGTCTTGAATGCGTGCTCTTATCCTGGTCGCTGGTGCGGCCCTGGCGGTTGCCGCTTGCAGCAGCAA
>JBKPOR010000050.1:0-44616 GCA_046765675.1 Pseudomonadota bacterium | reverse complement strand
GTTCTGGGAACAGTCTAGCCACGAGCCGAACGTCGCGACCTTACGCTTCTGGAAGGATTGGGTCGGCCACGAGAACCTAACCGACGCGCAAAAATACCAGATCCCGTCAAAGCGCGAAGCGGGCGAGGCCGCCCTAAAGTTGATGGACCGGCATCTTGAGGGACGGGACTGGTTCGTGGCGGGGCATATGACGCTCGCTGACGTGTCCCTATTCGTTTACACACATGTTGCGCACGAAGCGGGCTTCGAGATGCACCTTTATCCGCGCATCGGGAATTGGATCGAGCGCGTGAAGGGCCAGCCGCACTATATCCCGATGAGCATGTAGGCAGCCTACTCGCTATTCTTTTCTGCCTCATCGATCAGGTGGAGGAAATAAACTCCCCCGGCGAGGGCAGCCACACCAAGGCCGATGGCAACCCAGCCGGTGTTGGAAATGCCCAGTTTCGTTCCAGAATCGGCCGGATTCTGGCGCTGCCGGCGAAGCGCCGTGTCCGCCCGCACGCCGGCGAGGGTGAGCGTCGGTTTGGCGTTGGACGAGAAGTCGAGCGCCAACCCTTCACCGATCCGGGTCGTCACTTGGCCGCTGTTGGAGAGACTCGACCGGGTTGGAGCGATCGCCACTTGCGCACGCGGCTGCGAGCGCGCCGGGCCGCCAAACGACATCTTGAACCGGGCGCCGATGAAGGCTCCAGGCCGTACTTGCGCGCCTTGATCCTGCCAGGGGGTAGCGTGGAGGGGTGCAGAGACTGCTGCGGCAGCCAAGACCGAGGTCACAAATTTGCGCATGAGGATTCTTCCTTCGTGGCGCCCGCGACCGAAATTGGGGCCAGAACATTCCCGCCGATATCAAATTCCTAGTAGCGCAGCTTTCTCGCCGTGCAGATACAAGTGCTTGCTCCGCGCGAACGGCAGGATTACATCGCCCACTAACGCTGGCCGCTCCGTGAGGGGCGGCCCTATTCATTTGTAACGGAGAGAAACGGTGGCCCAGCCCCTGATGCCCCACGCGACAGCTTCCTGGCTGGTCGAAAATACGTCGCTCACATTTGAGCAGATCGCTGAATTCTGCGGCCTCCACATCCTCGAGATACAGGCGATCGCCGACGACACTGCGGCGACCAAGCTCACCGGCCGCGACCCAATCCGCGCCGGCGAGCTCACTCACGAAGAGATCGAAAAGGGGCAGAAAGACCCGGATTACCGGCTGCAGATGCACAAGGTCCCCGACCAGGTGCGGCGCACCCGCGGGCCACGCTACACGCCGGTTTCCAAGCGCCAGGACAAGCCCGACGGAATCGCCTGGATTATCAAAAACCATCCGGACGTCAGCGACGGCCAGATCAGCAAGCTCATCGGGACCACGCGCACCACCATCGCCGCCATCCGCGAGCGCACGCACTGGAACATGGCGAACATCACCCCGAAGGATCCGGTGACGCTTGGCCTCACGACTCAGCGTGAGCTCGACGCCGCTGTCGCCAAGGCCGCCAAGTCCGCCGGCAGGGCCGAATTCACCGACACGCGCTTCGACAGCGACCGAGAGGCCCTGATCGTGGAACTGCGCGCCGAGCGCGAACAGCACGCGCGCGACGCCGCTGCCGCACTCGCGCAGGCTGAGGGGGAAGGGGTCAGCGACGAGGTCGTGCCGGGCATCCGCGACCCCTTCAAAAACACTGCGGTCGAATAAGCGCCCGCGCTTGATTCAGAGGCCGGTGAGGGTCACAAGCCGGCCATGGCCACCGCTGAGACGACCGATGTCAGCCAGCTGAGCTTCGAGGCCGCGCTTGCCCGGCTCGAGGAGATCGTCCGCACGCTTGAAAAGGGCGAGGCTCCGCTCGACCAGTCAATCGAGCTTTATCAGGAGGGCGACCGGCTGAAGCGCCACTGCGAGGCGCGCCTTAAAGAGGCGCAGGTGCGAATCGAGCAGATCGCGTTCGGCAGCGACGGCAAGCCCGCGGGCGCCAAGCCATTCGATGCCGGTTGAGACGGTCGACCGGCTCGCCGGACTGCTGGACGCGGAGGCGGCGCAGGTCTCGGCCGAAGTCGACGATTTTTTCAATCGCCTGCTGCCGCCGACTGGAGACAGCCGCGAGCGTCTCTTCGAAGCCATGCGCCATGCGGCGATCGGCGGCGGCAAGAGGCTTCGCCCCTTGCTCACGATCGCGGCTTCAAAGCTGTTCGCAATCTCCCGCGAACGCGCGATCCGGGTCGGGTGCGCGATTGAAGCGATCCACGTCTATTCGCTGATCCACGACGACCTGCCGTGCATGGACGATGCGGATTTGAGGCGGGGCAAATCGAGCGTCCATAAAGCCTTCGGCGAAGCGGTCGCGGTACTCGCCGGCGACAGCCTCCATGCGCTCTCGTTCGAGATCCTGGCCCATCCCGCCACTCACGACGATCCCTTCGTGCGTTGCGAACTGGTCCTGGAGCTTGGGCGAGCGGCGGGCCCGAACGGAATGGCCGGCGGCCAGATGATGGACCTGGTCGCCGAGGGTGAGCAGCTCGACCTTCCGGCGATCACCCGGCTGCAACAGCTGAAGACCGGTGCACTGATCGAATATGCGGTTGAAGCCGCGTGCATCCTGATGAAGCTGCCGCAGGAAGCCCGTACGCCCTATCGCGGCTATGCCCGCAACATCGGGCTGGCGTTTCAGATCGCCGACGACCTTATCGATCATAGCGGCGACGCGGCGGCGGCAGGCAAGCCGACCCGCAAAGATGCGAATGCCGGGAAGGCGACTTTTGTTTCGCTGACCGGCGAGGAAAGGGCGCGCCAGCAGGCCAGCTTCCTCGTCAATCAGGCTGTCGAGCATCTATCGGGGCACGGCGAAGAGGCCGACCTGCTGCGCGCGATCGCGCGCTTTGCTATCGAGCGGGATCATTAACGCGGGGGGTGTCGTTGAAAATCGCAGTCTATCCGGGGACCTTCGACCCGATCACACTGGGTCACCTCGATATCATTCGACGCGGCGCGCATCTCGTCGATAAACTCGTCATCGGAGTGACGACCAACCCTTCGAAGGAGCCGATGTTCACGACGGCCGAGCGGCTCGAGATGGTGAAGCGCGAGGTCGCGGGAATTCCCGGGAGCATCGAGGTTGTGGAGTTCGATTCGCTGTTGATGGAGTTTGCCGAAAAACAGGGCGCTACGGCAATCCTGCGCGGCCTCCGCGCGGTCGCCGACTTCGAATATGAGTTCCAGATGGCCGGCATGAACCAGCAACTGAACGACGAGATCGAGACGATCTTCCTGATGGCCGACGCATCGCTACAGCCGATCGCGTCGAAGCTGGTCAAGGAAATCGCCCGTTACGGAGGGGCGATCGACAAGTTCGTGACGGCGGCGGTTGCGGCCGACGTCAAGCGCCATCTGGGCGGACATTCACGCTAGCGTCAGAGGTTCGACTGCATTAGGGCCGCGACGCAGGTCTGGGAGGGATGATTTTGTCTAAAATCTTGTTTGCGCTTCCGTTTCTGGCGTTCGCTTTGATTGCTGCCAAAAAGCCCGAAACCGTCGTCGCGCCACCGCTTCCAAGCATTGCGGCCCCGGCCGAGGTCGCGGCGAATCCGGCGAATACCCTGACAATCGAACTCTCGACCGGCGGCAGGGTCGTCATCCAGATGCGGCCGGATCTCGCACCGCATCATGTCGAACGGATCCAGACGCTCGTTCGCCAAGGCTTCTACAACGGCCTCGCTTTCCATCGCGTCATTCCGGGCTTCATGGCCCAAGGCGGCGATCCGAAGGGCGACGGAAGCGGCGGATCGAGCCTGCCCGATCTCAAGGCCGAGTTCACCAACATGCCTTATTTCCGAGGAACGGTGGCGGCGGCGCGCGCGGACAAAACCGACAGCGCCAACAGCCAGTTTTTTATCATGTTCGATCCCAATATCGGGCTCGAGAAGAAATATACCGTTTGGGGCAGGGTGACCTCCGGCATGGATGCGGTCGACAAGATCGCTCCGGGCGAGCCGCCCGCGGCACCGACGAAGATCGTCCGGGCGTATCTGGGGGACGTGGCTGCGCCGCCGGCCAAGTGACGCTAAGGCGCGCTTCATGCGCGTCGACCAGTTCGATTTCGATCTTCCCCCTGAACGCATCGCACTAAGGCCGGCGCGGCCGCGCGACAGCGCGCGGTTGCTGCTCGTCAACGGGTCCGAGATTTCCGACGGCCAGGTCCTCGACCTTCCGCACCTGCTCCGGCCAGGCGACGTCCTCGTCTTCAACGACACCAAGGTAATCCCGGCGCAGCTCGAAGGCCGGCGGGGAGAAGCCAGGATTGGAGCGACCCTGCACAAGCGCGAAGGGCCGCGCCAGTGGCAGGCGTTCCTGCGCAACGCCAGGCGCGCGCGGATTGGCGATACGATCGACTTCGGCGAAGGCGTTCAGGCGGCGGTCGTCGACAAATCTGACGAGGGCTCCGCGCTACTTCATTTCCAGGGCAATGAACCGGTCGAAGTCCTGCTCGAGCGCGCCGGGCGAATGCCCTTGCCGCCTTACATCGCGTTGCGACGCGAGGTCGATGAGACCGATCGCGACGACTATCAGACGATGTTCGCTCGGGAGGACGGCGCGGTCGCGGCGCCCACGGCGGCACTGCATTTCACCCCGCGGCTGATCGATGCGCTCGATGCGCGCCGTATCGGTCGTGAGACTCTCACGCTCCACGTGGGCGCGGGGACCTTCCTCCCGGTCAAGACCGACGACACCGCCGGCCATGTGATGCATTCCGAATGGGGCCGGATCGACTCCGCGACCGCCGAGCGGCTCAATGCCGCGCGGTCAGCAGGCGGACGCTTGATCGCGGTCGGCACGACCAGCCTGCGGTTGCTCGAGAGCGCGGCCGGCGACAGCGGCACGATCCGGCCGTTCGAGGGCGACACTGCGATCTTCATCACGCCCGGATACCGCTTCAAGGCTGTGGACGGCCTGATCACCAACTTCCATCTGCCGCGCTCGACCCTGTTCATGCTGGTGAGCGCACTGATGGGCCTCGACGTCATGAAGTCGGCCTATGCGCATGCGATCGATGCGGGCTACCGCTTCTATTCCTACGGCGACGCGAGCTTGCTGCTGCCGGAGCGCTCCCGCTAAGCGCGGCCGGTGACCCGCTTTGCCTTCACCATCGCCGCCACGGACGGCACTGCACGCACGGGCGTGATCGCGATGCGGCGCGGTGAAATCCGCACGCCGGCGTTCATGCCGGTCGGCACCGCGGCGACCGTGAAGGCAATGCGCCCGGAAGAGGTACGGGCCTCGGGCGCCGACATCATCCTCGGCAACACCTATCATTTGATGCTCCGCCCCGGAGCCGAGCGGGTCGCCAAGCTCGGCGGGCTCCACAAGTTCATGGGCTGGGAGCAGCCAATCCTGACCGACAGCGGCGGTTACCAGGTGATGAGCCTTTCCGAACTCACGAAGGTGAGGGAGGAAGGCGTCGCTTTCGCGAGCCACCTTGACGGATCGCGGCACATGCTCAGCCCCGAACGATCGATCGAGGTTCAGCGGTTGCTGGATTCGGACATTGTGATGGCGTTCGACGAATTGGTGCCGACTTCATCGACGCGCGATCAGCAGCGCGACGCGATGGAGCGCTCGATGCGCTGGGCCAAGCGCAGCCGCGAGGAATTCGACCGCGGCGGTGCGCATGCGGAAAAGGCCGCGCTGTTCGGAATCCAGCAGGGCGCCCTCGACGAGAGTCTCCGCAAGGCCTCGGCCGATGCGCTGATCCACGTCGGATTCGACGGCTATGCGGTGGGCGGCCTGGCGGTCGGCGAAGGGCAGCAGGCGATGCTCGGCTGCCTCGATTTCGCGGTCGGAATGCTGCCTGCGGACAGACCGCGTTACCTGATGGGAGTGGGCAAGCCCGACGATGTGGTCGAGGCGGTCGTTCGGGGCATCGACATGTTCGATTGCGTCCTTCCGACCCGCTCCGGGCGCACCGGGCAGGCGTTCACGGCCGATGGTCCGCTGAACTTGAGGAATGCGCGTTTCGCGGATGACCGCGACCCGATCGAACCTGGCTGCCCGTGCCCCGCATGCACAACCTTCAGCCGGGCCTACGTCCATCACCTCGTCAAGTCGGGCGAGATCCTCGGCTCGATGCTGATGACCCAGCACAATCTCTGGTTTTACCAGCGGCTGATGCAAGGCCTGCGCGACGCCATCAGCGCGCAGGCCTTGTCCAGTTTCGCAAAAGACTTCGTTGGACGGTATCGCCGCTAGGCGGCGGTCTCCAGCTTGTCCTGAGTGCGCAGCTCGAAATCGCTTGCATCGTGGCGTTCGTGGAGCTGCTCGGCGGGGTTGCCCGACGTCTTGTTCACGATCCGGCCGCGCTTGACCGCGGGGCGGGCGTCGATCGCCTTCGTCCAGCGCAGGACATGTTCATACTCGTCGGTGGCGAGGAACACGTTCGCGCCCTCGTAGCTTCGGCCGAGCGCGATTCCGCCGTACCAGGGCCAAACTGCGATATCGGCGATCGTATAGTCCGATCCTGCCAGATACTCATTCTGAGCAAGGTGCCGGTTGAGCACGTCGAACTGACGCTTCGCTTCCATTGCGTAGCGGTTGATCGGATATTCGAACTTCGCCGGCGCATAAGCGAAGAAATGGCCGAACCCGCCGCCGAGGAACGGAGCGGCGCCGACCTGCCACATCAGCCAGGAGAGCGCTTCCGCGCGGGCCTTGCCGGATGAGGGTAGGAAGTCGCCGAACTTCTCCGCGAGATAGAGAAGAATGGCGCCGGATTCGAAGACCCGGACCGGCTCAGGGCCGCTGCGGTCCACCAGCGCGGGAATCTTCGAATTCGGATTGATCGCGACGAAGCCGCTTCCAAACTGTTCGCCGTCGCCGATGCGGATCGGCCACGCGTCATATTCGGCGTCGTGGTGGCCCTTCTCGAGCAGCTCCTCGAACAGGATGGAGGCCTTCTGCCCGTTGGGGGTCGCTAGCGAGTAGAGCTGGAACGGATGCTTCCCGACCGGAAGCTCCTTGTCATGAGTCGGGCCGGCGATCGGCCGGTTGATATTTTCGAACTGGCCGCCGCTCGGTTGGTCCCAGGTCCAGACTCTCGGGAGAACGTACTCGGTCATCGCGCTTCCTTCATTGCCCAGCCCGTGGATGAGCTAGGAAGGGCAGAGCGCGCTTTCCAGTGTCAGATATGTGCCTAATCGGCGCTCACGGAAAGAAATCCCGGAAGTGGCCCATTCCAATCTGACTTGATGTCCTCGACCACCGTTGAACGGTCCTCGCGCGGTTTCTCCGGTTTGGGAGAGCGCTTCGCCTCGGACTTTTCGGGCCTCGCCTCGGACTTTTCGGGCCTCGGCGCGGGTTTTTCGGTCTTCGCCGGGGGCTTTTCGGCCTTCGGCTTGGGCTTTTCGGCCTTCGGCTCGGGCACGTCTTCCCTCGAACCGGAGGTCCGAGGAATTTTGAGTCCGGTGAGCTTTTCGATTCGCTCGACCAGCTCGACCTCGGCCTTGGTGGCGAGCGTGATGGCGATGCCGGTCGCCCCGGCACGGCCGGTCCGGCCGATGCGGTGAATGTAATCGTCGGGCTGCCAGGGCACGTCGAAGTTGATGACGTGGCTGACGCCCTTCACGTCAAGTCCGCGCGCCGCGACGTCCGAGGCGACGAGGACGTTGACCTCGCCGGACTTGAACCGATCGAACTCCGCAATGCGGTCGGCCTGGTCCATGTCGCCCTGGATTTGGCCGACCGCGAAATGCGAGCGCCGGAGGCTGGTCGCAAGCTCGCGGACCGTCGTCTTCCGGTTGCAAAAGATGATCGCGTTCTTGAACTCATCCGACCGTAGCAGGTCCTTCAAGGCATCCTTCTTCGTGTCCGCTTTCACCAGGAGGAGTCGCTGCTCGATATTGATGTTGGCGGTCGCCGGCCTTGCGACCTCGACCCGCTTCGGATCGTTGAGGAACTTCGCCGCGAGTTTCTGGATCGGCGGCGGCATGGTCGCCGAGAACAAAAGGGTCTGACGACTCTTCGGGAGCTTCGAGCAGATTTCCTCGATGTCCGGGATGAAGCCCATGTCGAGCATCCGGTCGGCTTCGTCGATCACCAGCAGGTTGCAGTCGTTGAGCATGATTTTGCCGCGGCCAAAGAGGTCCATTAGCCGGCCGGGCGTTGCAATCAGGACGTCGACGCCCTTTTCGAGCGCCTTCACTTGGTCGCCCATCTGAACGCCGCCCATCAGCAGCGCCATCGAGAGCGGGTGGTATTTGCCATATTTGTCGAAATTATCGGCAACCTGCATCGCGAGCTCGCGCGTCGGCTCGAGGATCAACGAGCGCGGCATTCTGGCGCGGCTCCGGCCGTGATGAAGGATGTCGAGCATCGGCAGGACGAAGCCGGCGGTCTTGCCGGTGCCGGTCTGGGCGATGCCGATCAAATCCTTACCCATCAGAACCGACGGGATCACCGCTCGCTGGATCGGCGTCGGCTCGCCATAGCCGCTGTCCTCAACGGCGCGGAGCAATTCGTCGGAAAGGCCGAGATCGGCAAAAGTCATTCAAGTTCCGGAAGAAAATGGTGCGCCGCGTTATCCGCGGCTGCGCTGGTAGTCAGTTCGCCACTGCGCCCGCAAAAGTCAATGTTTGAACTTCGGGATCAGCAGCTTGAACCGCTCGATCGTGCAGCTTCCGCCGATCCGTGACATGACCGCGTCGCGGCGCGCGCAAATCTGCTGGTCACGGCCATATTGCAAATAAGCGCCGCCGTAGAAATCGAGCGCTGGGCAGTTCTCGTCGAATTTGGCGCGGACCCGGCCTCCCCCCGACAGGATGAAATCGACCTGCTCGGACCCGGACAGCGAGATTCGGCGGATCGCTCCGGCTGGGATGCATTTCGGGCCCTTCTTCTCTTGCCAGTCGAACTGCGGGGCGATGGCGTGAGATTGAACGGGGACGCGCAGGATCACCTCGTCCTGAACGACCAGCCGCGAAACGCTCGTTTCGCTCGGCTGCCAGGCGAATATCCCGAACAGCATGGGCAACAGTTCGAATATCGTCGGACTCACCGGTTCCCCACTCTCCCGAGCCGGGCTTCGCAGGGAGGCCTTGAACAATCAATGAATTGTGCGTGGAGTTAACCGCCTCGCTTTGAAGCGCGGCCGCTTGCCTAATCGGCAATAGGTTAATAGAGGCCGCCGCCAGAACCAGCCGGCTGGCCTTGAAGAAAGGGGCCGTAAGGCCGGACCCCAGGAGAGACATTGCAATGGCGAGCGCCGCGCCGAACCAGAATTTGCCCTTGTTCTACAAGTCGATCGAGCCGCTCAACGCGAGCCAGCACGGCAAGTTGAAGATCCGCCAGGTGGATAAGTCGCCGTTCATCGCGCAGACGCACGCGATCCCGATCACGGTCGACGAGTTCGGGCTTGCTCAGCGGCATTATCCGATTGTCTTTTCGATCGGCGAAAACCCCATCCCAATCGCGCTGATGGGGCTCAACGAGGGGGTCAATGTCTTCCTCGACCAGGACGGTCGGCCAATCGATACGACCACCTATATCCCCGCTTACATCCGCCGCTACCCATTCCTGCTCGCCAAGCTCAATCAGGAGACCGACGAGCTCTCTTTATGCTTTGATCCGACCTCGGCCGCCGTGGGTGACTTCCCGGATGGGCAGCCGCTGTTCGACGGCGACCAGCCGAGCGATGCTACCAAGGCGATCCTCGAATTCTGCGAGCAGTTCGAAACCGCGGGCCAGCGAACCTCCGCCTTCATGGAGGATGTAAAGAAATCCGGCTTGCTGATGGACGGCGAGGTCGCGATCCAACCCGAAGGCTACCAGCAGCCCTTCATCTATCGCGGCTTCCAGATGATCGACGAGGAGAAGCTGCGCGAGCTGCGGGGGGACGAACTGCGCAAGATGAATCAGAACGGCATGCTGCCATTGCTCTACGCCCATCTTTTCTCGCTCGCTCAGATGCGCGAGGTTTTTGCGCGGCAAATGGGGCAGGGCAAGGCGCCGCAGCAGGTGCAGACGCCGGCGCCTGCGGACGCTTAAGTCTTATTCCGCTGCGGTCGCGAAGCGGCGGCCGAGCAGAGCGTCGCCGAGGCTTCCCGCCAGCGTTTCGATAAAGCCCGCCATCCGGTCGAATCCGGGGCCCGGCTCGCGCAGCGACCGGTCGAGGTAGGCGCGTCGGTCGATCTCGATCTGGAGCGCATGGACACCGCGGCCGGGATCGGAATGCCGCTCGATGACGTGGCCGCCGGCGAAGGGTTCGTTGAGTCCGGCTCTGAGGCCGCAGCTCCGCGCGATTTGCGTCGCTTCGGCGCTGATCCAACCGTCGGCGGTGCGCCCACGGCGATCGCCGAACACGATGGGCGGGATCCCGGCTGGGGGCGGAGGCATCGAATGGCAGTCAAGCAGCAATGCGCAGCCGAAGCGGTCAAGAAGCAGCGCTAGAAGGTCGTCCAGCCCCTTATGATAAGGACGATGGGCCTGATCTAGGCGGTCATTCAGTTGCCTGGGAGTGACCGACCGCCGCCACAAATAGCCGTGGTGTGGGGTGCGGGCGGGAACGATGCCCAGGCCTCCTCGCGCACGGGCGGTCAAGCGGTCGCGCCGGCCACCCTCGATTACCGCCGGGTCGATTTCGTCCTCGGCACGGTTGCAATCGATCGCGGCTCGCGGAGCCCGGGCGATTACCGCTCCAACCCCACGGCCGAGCGCCCGCCACACGAGCCGGTCGACCAGCGGATCCTCGAGGCTCGTCAGGGATGCTCGGCCCCCCGAGGCCATTGCGACCAGCCAGTCGGGATAGTCGCGACCCGAATGGGGCACCGACAGAAGCACGGGAAGATCGCCGCGCGGCTGGTGGATGATCGGGGGAGCGAGTGGAGTCACGGTTAATATCTGTACCAAAGTAAGACGGACAGTGAGGCGCTGCAACGCGCGAGTGTGATATTCGCTTCTGGCAAAACGGATCGGTTCAGAGCATAGTCCAAACCCATGGCGAGAATCCTTCTGGCAGAAGACGATACGTCGATGCGCGAATATCTGCAGCGAGCGCTGCAGCGAGTCGGCTACGAAGTCTCCGCGGTCGGCTGCGGCACCGAAGCGATGCCGCTGCTCGAAAGCGAGCAGTTCGACCTGCTTCTGACCGACATTGTCATGCCCGAAATGGACGGGATCGAGCTCGCTCAGAAAGCCAGCGCCATCGACCCAAACATCCGGGTCATGTTCATCACCGGCTTCGCGGCGGTGGCCCTGCAAGCCGGACGCACCGCGCCCGAGGCAAAGCTCCTCTCCAAGCCCTTCCACCTCAAGGACTTGGTCCTCGAGGTCGACCGGATCTTCCAGACCGAGGATCAGCACGGCCGGTTGTAGGCCCGTTCTTCGGGTTGCGCCTTCTAAATCCCACCCCTAAATGCCCTCGCAGAGTGGGCGTGTAGCTCAGTGGTAGAGCACTGTGTTGACATCGCAGGGGTCGCAAGTTCAATCCTTGCCACGCCCACCATTTTTTCAGCTAAATCAATATTTTGGTCAGCGCATCGAGCGTCCGATGCGGGCGGCCGACGGTCGTTCTTGGAACGATGATCATTGCCAATTCGTTCGCGGGTTTGGGCAATACGGGAGTGGAGCAAATGAGCGCGAACGGCCTGGACGTCTTCGATCGGACGCTGGAAACGACCCACATCTGGCTCAATGAGATCTGCAGCGAGCTGGGCCCCGACAAGCATATCGCGTGGAAGGTGCTCTCCGTGGTGCTTCACAAGCTGCGCGATCGGCTGCCGCTGCCCCTGGCGGCACACCTTGGCGCGCAGCTGCCACTGATGATCCGCGGAATCTATTACGACCAGTTCGAGCCCGGACGGATCGGCGGACGCAGGAGCCGCGACGGGTTCATCGCCGAAGTCGCGGAAGCGCTCAGCGACGGCCGGCCGATCAACGCCGAGCAAGCGATACGCTCCGTCTTTGGGATACTCTCAAGGCACGTTTCCGAAGGCCAAATACGCAAGATCTGCGATGCTCTGCCGCACGGCTTAAGGCAGCTGTGGCCGACCGTGGAGGAATTGCGGCTGGCCGAGACGAACCACATCGACCGCCGTAAACCCGCGGAAATGCGCGTGTTCGGCGAACGGCGCGAGGATCCGCAGGACCGTGAAGAGCCCTTGGTGCTGACCGAGGCCCAGCAGATCTGACTTCGTCTAATCGGCATTGCGGCTAGCGGCGCGCAGATACTCGGCTGCCGTCCTTCGACGCGCCGTAGGGCGAGACCCAATCGAGATCATTGACCGCGGCCTTCGGATCGTCGCCGCGCTCCCGCACCGCGGGCAGGATCGACGTCGCAATAAAATTGTTCAAATATCTTCCGCCGCGGCGGTTCGAGAAGTTCCCGCCCATGGCAGCGACCACGAGGCCCAGTTCGGGCACAACGAACACCATCTGCCCGCCGGCGCCGCGCATGGAATAGCCGAGCACCTTGCGGTCCTTGTACGGATAATATTCCATCCACCACAGGTAGCCGTAATAGATGTTCCGCAAATGGTATTGCGGCGCCACCGCGGACTTGGCGTAGCCGGCGTCGAGAATTCGCCTGCCGTTCCACACGCCGCCGTTCAGCATGAGCTGGCCGAACTTCATGAAATCGCGCGCCCGCAACGCGACGCTGCCACCGCCATAGGGGCGACCATTGGTGTCGAGCGGCCAGGAATAGCGCGTGACCTGCATCGGTCGGGCGACCAACCGGTCGAAGATGCGGAGCGGCGATTCATGCGTTGCCTCGGCGAGCATCGCGAGCGCGAGGTGAGGTTGCATGCTGCAATAGACGCTGTTCGTGCCGGGGTCCGTGGCCATCGGGACGGACATGAAATAGCCAATGACGTTCGGCGGCTGTAGCTGGTCCCCGATATAATCCTCGTTGCCGGGCGCCTTGTCGTCCGTGTCGTCGCAATAATGGCCCGAGGACATCGTGAGCAGGTTTTCGAGGGTCATCGCGCGCTTGCGCGGTTCGAGGCCCGGCGGAAAAGTGCCGCCATTCATCACCTGGTAAACCCGGCTGTCGAGTCGCAGCGGAGCACCGGCGTGCATCGCAGCGCCGATGACCGTTCCCGAGATGCTCTTGCTGGCCGATCGCAGCGTGTGGATCTTGTCGCGCGAGAAGCCGTGAAAATATTCCTCGAGGAGCCGGCGGCCATGCCGAGCGATTAGAAGCGCGTGGATTTCGGGCGCATCCGCCTCGTCCATCTTCATGTCGATGAAGGACCGGACGAGCCGCTCCATCGCGGCCTGGTCGATGCCCTCAGCCCTAAGCGTTGACGTCGGCCAGCCGTCATCGATCGCGAGGGGCGGGATGTAATGATACGGTTCGCCAGGACGAGGCCGCGGATAGACCAGGCTCGCGCCATCGCTGTGAGCAAAGTCGTAGGTTCCGCCGCGGCTCGGGAAGGTTAGCGAGAAGCCGTCCATGTCGGGCTGGATGCGACCCTCCGCAAGCACTCGTTCCGGAGCGTCGCCTCTAGCCGCCATTAGCCGCAAGGCATCGCCATCCCGAATGAGCCTTCGCGCACCCCGCTGGTTGCCGAGATCGAACTCGGGGTTACGCAGCACCGCCGCGTACGACCCGTCGGCGTTCTTTCGTGCAAAGATGTAGAAGGAGAATTCTTCCTCGTCCGGATCGACCGTACCGGACCATTGGCCCGGACCAATGGACTTGAGGACGACCGGCGATGCGCTGCGGCCATAAGAAATCGGCGTCAAACCTCGGACCCAGTGGCCGCGGATAAGCTTCGGGCCTTCGAAGCGACCGCTGAAACTGCCTTCATCTCCGGGCAGCTGAAAGGAAAGCTCCTGGTCGTTCCGAGTCGCCTTGGCGCTGCGGCCGGCAATGTCCGCCCGAAGCCCGTGACTCGTTTGCTCGATGATAAGCGGCCCCCGGACCTCGGGACCGAACCACTTCTTCGAAGCCCAGAGACCGCTGAGGTCGGCGAGGGTAGGCGTGACCGAACCCTGTTGGCTGGATTGGGCTGCAATCGCCCCCGCGGACAAAGTCACAGCCGCTGCCACATACCAGAAACGGCTCATCCGGACGCTCCGACTATCGACGCACTATGCGGAAGTCTCGGCGCGACCACGGTCCTTGTCTTGCAGGAAATTAGTGGAAGTCGCGACGGTAGCGGCCGGGGCTGATTCCGAAGGCCGCGCGGAACTCCGACGTCATGTGCGACTGATCGAAGTAACCAAAGTCGGCGGCAAGCGCCGCGAGGGAACCCTTACCGTGCCGCAGAGCCAGGCTGAGACTGGTCAACCTGCGCGTCCGTTGGAAGGCGCCAAGCGAAATACCGGTCTTCGCGCGGAAAGCCTGTGCAACGCGAACGGGATGGCGATCCGCAATTTCGGCAAGCTCGCGAAGGCTCCAGCGACGTCGAGGCTCATCCGAGATGGCTTGGACGAGCCAATCGATCCATTTGCCTTGGTCTCGCCGAGGAGGAACGGGGGCGTTCAGATCCCCCATGATTTCGGCGGCGAGCGATGCCATCACCAGTTCCTCGCGCAGGCTCGCGGCCAGCTCGAAAGCCAGCTTTTCCGCTTTAACCCTGGTCTGCGCCGGACAAATGCCGTCGATAGCCAGGCCGGTATCTCCGGCAGGGAAGTGGAGGTTGACGCACATTGCGCCCCGCGGGCCGAAGCGGTCATGATGAGTTTCGCCGGCCTGATGCGTAAAATAGCAGCCGCTGAGCCGTTCGTGGAAGCGCGTTCCTTCCTGCTCGGCAAAGCCGCCGTTGAGGACGATACAAAGATAATCGTTGATGTGCCTGTGAGGCGGGATTTCGTAATCCGAGCGATGCGACGTTAGCGTCAGCAACTGGCCGCATGCGGTCCGCGCCGCCACCATGTCGTAGGTTATTCCGAACCCAAGCGTATGGGCTTCGTCCACCATGCGTCGAACGCTAATGGCCGTGGCGCGGCGCGGCAAGCGACGGCTTAGAGGCAGACCATTCGCGCGAGACGGCTGGCGATGGCATTCGGCCATGTCTATTCGAGCCTGATGGCCACCGACTTCCATTTGCCTATTTTCGGACGTGAGCGGTTGAATGCGCGCACGAGCATTTCGCGGCACCGTCACTTCGACGGTTATGTCACAATTATCCTGGCCGGCGGCTATCAAGAGGCTGGATTCGACGGACGCCGGCATCTCGTGGCCGGAAATGTCGTCGTTCATCGCTCCTACGACGCGCATCTCGACCATATCGGTGTTGCCGGGGCCGAACTGATCAACCTGCCTCTGCCATCCAACTTTTCGGTACCGGTCGCATTTCGGATCGATGATCCCGATACGATCGCTCGGCTGGCCGAAAGAGATCCGCTTGAGGCGGTGCTGGCGCTTCGGCCGAACGGTGAAGTGCCGGCCGAGACCGACTGGCCGGATCGGCTCGCCTCCGACCTGATGGAGGCGCCGGCCCAAAGGCTGGAACATTGGGCGGACACCGTCGGCCTCGCTCCCGAGACGCTAAGCCGGGGCTTTCGCGTTGCTTATGGAATCACGCCTGCGCGGTTCCGCGTGGAAGTGCGCGCTCGCCGGGCGATGGAGATGATCCATGAGACGGACGCGGGCCTGGCCGCGATCGCCGCCGATTGCGGCTATGCCGATCAGCCGCATCTCAATCGCGCGATCGTCGAACTTACGGGTCGGCCGCCCGGAATTTGGCGGAGATCAAATTCGTTCAAGAGCAGCGAACACTCCCTAACGTAAGGCGTCGCCGACTTGGACATGTCGGAGGCGTTCGTGCTGAATGTGACTGTACTCGCCGTTGTGGCCTTGACCGCTGCAACTCCGGATCCTTCGGAGCGGTTTTCAAAGGCGGTGGGAGCTGCGCTCCAGGCCGACGAGACCAAGGCCCTGGCACTGCTTGATGGGATCGATCTGTCAACACTTCCAGCCAAGGACCAAGCGACCGTTCCGTGCATGCGCGAACGTTTCGGCCCGAACAGCCGACCAGCCGCGGCCGCGACCGGCGGCCTCGCCGATCGAGCGCTGGCGATCTATCGCGACTATTGGCACACGGCGATGACGCATCCCAAACGTCGCTCCACCGAAGAGGAGCGGCTGGAAACAAGGCTGCGCCAGCTGCTCGGAGCGCCGAAGGAGGCTCATTTCGACGTGATCGAGCCGATGCTCTCTAAGGCTCTGAAAAAGGAAGGAATCTATTCGCTCCAGGGACGAACCGGCCTGCTTCGCGAGCTGATGATCTGGACCAAGCAGGATGAGAAACTGACGCGAGTTGCGCTTCCCGAAGGGGAGCAAAACGTAAAAGTCATGCTGCTCGACGGATTCAAGAGCTTCGGCTGGGGCGAATATGCGACGTGCGGCCGGGCATCGACCGGCGGCTGGACGACCGAAGACGCGTTGTTCGCCGTCGTACCGAAATATCCAAGTCTCGACGATGAAGAATTCCGAGTGACCTTCCTCGGTCACGAGGCGCAGCATTTCGCCGACAAGACGCGGTTCAAAGATCTCAAGGATTGGGAGCTGGAATATCGCGCCAAGCTGACCGAGCTTGCTCAAGCCAATTCGACCAGGGCCAAGGTGCTTGGCAAGTTCACCTCGGATCAGGGTGATGATCCGGCTTCGCCGCACAGCTATGCCAACCGGCAGGTCCTCACCGACATGGTGCGAAAGCTTGGGCTGGCTAGCGCGAAAGACCTAGCTACCGCGGATGCCGGTAAGGTGCAGTCTGCGGCGGTGGAATTGCAGCGTGAGGATACGGCGCGAAGAATGACCGCCAGCGGTCGCTAGCATCGGAAATTAGAGGCACGCCTCCAGATACGGCTGGTCGAAGCCGTACTGCTTGGCCTTTTCGAGCGTGTAGGGGCGAAGACCCATCGAACGATACTCGCCGAGGATTTTGCCGTCCGCCGTCTCGTCCATATACTCGAACTTGAACAGCTCCTGGGTGACGATGACGTCGCCTTCCATCCCGATCACCTCGGTGATGTTGGTCGTTCGGCGCGAGCCGTCGCGGAGGCGCTTTACCTGGACGATGAGGTCAACGGAATCCGCGATCTGGCGGCTGATCGCCTCTTTCGGGATCTTGATGTCCGACATCATCACCATGTTCTCCATACGCGCGAGGCATTCGCGCGGGGAGTTGGAGTGAAGCGTCGCCATCGAGCCGTCGTGGCCGGTATTCATGGCGGCCAGGAGGTCGAAACACTCCTGACCACGAATTTCGCCCAGGATGATTCGGTCGGGGCGCATACGCAAAGCGTTGATGACGAGGTCGCGGATGCTGATCGCGCCTTGCCCTTCAAGGTTGGCCGGACGGGTTTCGAGCGGCAGCCAGTGCGGCTGCTGAAGCCGAAGTTCGGCCGCGTCCTCGATGGTGATCACGCGCTCGCCGGGGTCGATCATCTTCGACAGAGCGTTGAGCATCGTCGTCTTACCCGAGCCGGTGCCGCCCGAGATGATGACGTTCATTCGGCTGGCGCCGGCGATCTTCAGCACGGTCGCCATTTTCTCCGACATTGATCCAAAGCTCTTCATCATGTCGATGGTGATCGGCTTCTCGGAAAATTTACGGATCGAGATGGCGGTGCCGCGGAGCGACAGCGGCGGGACGATGACGTTGACGCGGCTGCCGTCTTGCAAGCGCGCGTCGCAAAGCGGCGTAGTCTGGTCGATTCGGCGGCCGACTTTATTCACGATCCGCTGCGCGATCTGGAACAGATGCTCCTCGTCGCGGAACTGGATCTGGGCGACCTCGAGCTTGCCCTTGCGCTCGACGTAGGTTTGGTCTGGGCCGTTGACCATGATGTCGCTGATCGCCGGGTCGGCGAGCAATTCCTCGAGCGGGCCGAGTCCCAGGAGCTCGTCGACGAGGACTTTCTCGAGAGCGAACTGCTCGCGCCGGTTGAGGTTGATCTTTAGCTCGGTAAGGACTTCCGAGATAATCGGACGGAATTCCTCGGCGAGCTCGTCCTTCGACAGGGTCGCGGCCGCCTCGGGGTCGACACGCTCGAGCAGGCGCGGAAGCACTTGCTCCTTAATTCGGTGAACCGAGGCCTCGAAGCCTTCCGACTTGCTGCTTGCCGCATCGCCGCTGGCGTTCTGGCGGGCGGCGAGCTTGTCCATCGCGCCCATCGGCGCTGAGCCATCGGAAGCCGGAGCGTCGACCGGCGGAGTCAGTTCATCGAGCGGCGGGAATTGTTCGCCGCCATCGGGCTCCGAAGGTATCGCCTGCTGCTTGCCGCCGGGGCTGCCCTTCATCGGCTTGGCGACGCCGAAACTCGGTCGCCCGCCACCCATGCCACCACGCTTGCCGAATGCGCTCATGCCACCCTGTTCCGTTCGCGGTTTCCGCAGAAATCAGGTGGTGAATAGGCACGAAACTTTTAGAAAAGACTAACCGCGTTAATCCGCGGCATTGCGAATGCGTTAACCGGCGCTCTCTGCAAGGACCGTCAGGCCGCGCTCGCTGACCTCGGCAAATCCGCCGGTAACCGCGATTTTTTCAGGCGCCGCGCCCGGCGAGCGATACACCGCGACCTCTCCGTCGCGCAGCGTGGTCATGTAGGGCGCATGGCCGGCCATGATTCCGGATTCGCCCTCCGTCCCGGGGATGACGACCATGTGGACATCGTCCGACATCACCAGGCGATCGGGAGTGACCAGCTCGAAATGCAGATCGGCCATCAGTCCTTGCCTTCAATCTTCGCGTCGAACGCGCGGGTCGCAGCCTCGAACTTGTCGCGGCACCCGGTATTGCAGAAGCCGACAACCTTGCCCCGATAGCGCGTCAGGCTGTCCGCGCTGACGGGCTCGCCCGACCAGGGGCAGTGCGTGTTGACGCAATCATCGAGGCGAAGGTCGTCCGTCAGGGCTCAGGCCTCCTGCGCCAACTTCTCGGCCTTGGCGACCGCTTCTTCGATCCCACCGACCATGTAGAAAGCGCTCTCGGGGAGGTGGTCGTATTCGCCGTTCACCACCGCCTTGAACGAGCGGACCGTGTCCTCGACCTGGACGAACTTGCCCGGAATGCCGGTGAACACTTCGGCGACGTGGAACGGCTGCGACAGGAAACGCTGGATCTTGCGGGCGCGGCCGACGACCAGCTTATCCTCTTCGCTGAGCTCATCCATGCCGAGAATGGCGATGATGTCCTGCAGGCTCTTGTAACGCTGCAGGGTCTCCTGGACCGCACGGGCGGTCTCGTAATGCTCCTGTCCGACGACCGCGGGGGTTAGCACGCGGCTGGTCGAATCCAACGGATCGACGGCCGGATAGATGCCGAGCTCCGAGATCGCCCGGCTGAGCGTTGTTGTCGCGTCGAGGTGGGCGAACGATGTCGCCGGCGCCGGGTCGGTCAAGTCGTCCGCGGGAACGTAGATCGCCTGGACCGAAGTGATCGAGCCCTTGTTGGTCGAGGTGATCCGCTCCTGCAGAGTGCCCATGTCGGTGGCGAGCGTCGGCTGGTAGCCCACGGCCGAGGGAATTCGGCCCAGGAGCGCCGACACTTCCGAACCGGCCTGGGTGAAGCGGAAAATGTTGTCGACGAAGAACAGGACGTCCTGGCCTTCCTGGTCGCGGAAATATTCGGCTTGGGTCAGGCCCGACAGAGCGACTCGGGCGCGGGCTCCGGGCGGCTCGTTCATCTGTCCGAACACGAGCGCAACCTTGGAGCCCTCGGGGGTCGGATTGCCGTCCTTGTCCTTGGCGATGACTCCGGCATCGAGGAACTCGTGATAGAGGTCGTTGCCTTCGCGGGTCCGCTCGCCGACCCCGGCGAACACCGAAACGCCGCCGTGGCCCTTGGCGATATTGTTGATCAGCTCCTGGATCAGCACGGTCTTGCCGACTCCGGCACCCCCGAAGAGGCCGATCTTGCCGCCCTTCGCGTAGGGCGCGAGCAGGTCGATGACTTTGATTCCGGTCACGAGAATGCTGCTCTCGGTCGACTGGTCTACGAAGGGCGGCGCGTCGGCATGGATCGGGGCCGACAGGTCGCTGCCGATCGGGCCCTGCTCGTCGATCGGCTCGCCGATCACGTTCATGATTCGGCCGAGCGTCATAGGGCCGACCGGGACCCGGATTTGCGAGCCGGTCGAGTTGACCACCTGGCCGCGGGTGAGGCCCTCAGTCGAGTCCATCGCGATGGTGCGGACGACATTCTCGCCCAAATGCTGGGCGACCTCGAGCACCAGGCGGTTACCGCCGTTGTCGGTCTCGAGCGCGGCAAGGATCGGCGGAAGCTCAGCCTCGAAGGCGACGTCGACGACAGCACCGATCACCTGGGCGACGCGGCCCGTGAGGTTGCTCGTCGCGGCAGGCGCCTTCGTCTCGGTCGCGGCCGTCTTCGGAGCGGCTTTCTTGCGGGGCTTCGTCTCTGGGGCGGCGGTGGCCATCTTTGTCTTCCTTGCGTTCAAGTGCGTTAGAGCGCCTCGGCGCCCGAAATGATTTCGACGAGCTCGGTGGTGATCGCGGCCTGTCGGGTGCGGTTGTACTGGATGGTCAGGCGGTTGATCATGTCGCCGGCATTGCGGGTCGCATTGTCCATCGCGGTCATCTGCGAGCCGTAGAAACCGGCCTGATTCTCGAGCAGGGCGCGATAGACCTGGACCGCGACATTGCGCGGGATGAGGTCGTTGAGAATGTCCTCCTCGTCCGGCTCATATTCGACTGCGGCTAGCGAAGCCGGGCCCTTGGCCCCACCCTGGGCCGCGTGCGGGGGAACTGGGATGATCTGGTCGACCGTCGGCTCCTGCACCATGGTCGAGCGGAAATTGGCGTAAGCGAGGTGAACCACGTCGACCCCGTCGGTCACGTAGCGGTCGACGATATCCTTGGCGATGGCTTGAGCGTCGGCGTAGCTCGGCGCCTTCATCTCGCTGGTGTCGAACTGAGCGATGATGCCCTTGGGATAAAGCCGCTGGAGCACCGGGCGGCCTTTGCGGCCGACGATGTAGAACAGCACGCTCTTGCCCTCGGTGATCAGCTCGTCGGCCTTGCGCCGCGCGGCGCGCACGATGTTGCTGTTGAACGCTCCGGCGAGACCGCGGTCGCTGGTCGCGACAATGACCAGATGGGTATCGTCCTTGCCCGTGCCGCTGAGCAGCTTGGGAGTCTGCGGGCCCGGCGTGATCTTCGCCGCGAGCGAGGCGACGACCTCGGTCATGCGCGATGAATAGGGCCGCGCCGCCACCGCATTCTGCTGCGCGCGGCGAAGCTTCGCCGCCGCCACCATGTTCAGCGCCTTGGTGATCTTCTGCGTCGACTTGACCGAGCCGATGCGGAGCTTGAGGGCCTTGAGGCTCGCCATTTACGCGAACTGCTTCCCAAACTTGGTCAGCGCGTCCTTGAGTGCCTTCGAGGTGTCGTCGTCGAGCGCCTTGGTATCGCGGATCGCTTTCAGGGTCTTGGGGTGGTCCGAGCGTAAATAGCTCAGCATCGCCGCCTCATAGCGGACGACGTCCTTGGTATCGACGCTGTCGAGAAAGCCCTGGGTGCCGGCGAAGATCGAGGCGACCTGCTCCTCGACCGGCATCGGCGCGTATTGAGGCTGTTTGAGCAATTCGGTCAGCCGCGCGCCGCGGGCGAGCAGCTTCTGGGTCGAGGCGTCGAGGTCCGAGCCGAACTGGGCGAATGCCGCCATTTCGCGGTACTGTGCGAGCTCCAGCTTGATCGAGCCGGCGACCTTCTTCATCGCCTTGGTCTGCGCTGCCGAGCCGACGCGGCTGACCGACAGGCCGACGTTAATCGCCGGGCGAACGCCCTGGTAGAACAGGTCGGTCTCGAGGAAGATCTGGCCGTCGGTGATCGAGATCACGTTGGTCGGGATGTAAGCCGAGACGTCGCCCGCCTGGGTCTCGATCACGGGGAGCGCGGTCAGCGATCCGCCGCCATTGTCCTCATTCATCTTGGCGGCGCGCTCGAGCAGGCGGCTGTGGAGGTAGAAGACGTCGCCCGGATAGGCTTCGCGTCCCGGCGGGCGGCGCAACAACAGCGACATCTGGCGGTAGGCGACGGCCTGCTTCGACAAATCGTCATAGACGATGACGGCGTGCATGCCGTTGTCGCGGAAATATTCGCCCATTGCGCAGCCGGTGTAAGGCGCCAGGAACTGCAGCGGCGCCGGCTCCGACGCGGTCGCGGCGACGACGATGGAATATTCCATCGCGCCATTTTCCTCGAGCGCGCGGACGATCTGCGCGACGGTCGAACGCTTCTGACCGATGGCCACGTAGATGCAGTAGAGCTTCTCGCTCTCCTTGCCCGACTTGTTGATTTCCTTCTGGTTGATGAAGGTGTCGAGCGCGACTGCAGTCTTGCCCGTCTGGCGGTCGCCGATGATCAGCTCGCGTTGTCCGCGACCGATCGGGACCAGCGCATCCAATGCCTTGAGACCGGTCTGGACCGGTTCGTGCACCGATTTGCGCGGGATGATTCCCGGCGCCTTGACTTCGACGCGGCGACGCTCGGTCGATTCGATCGGGCCCTTGCCGTCGATCGGATTGCCGAGCGCATCGACGACTCGGCCGAGCAGGCCCTTGCCAATCGGTACGTCGACGATGGTTCCTGTTCGCTTGACGCCCGAGCCTTCCGAAATGTCGGAATCCGACCCGAAGATCACGACCCCGACATTGTCGGCTTCGAGGTTGAGGGCCATGCCCTTGGTGCCGTTGTCGAATTCGACCATCTCGCCGGCCTGGACGTTGTCGAGCCCGTAGATTCGGGCGATGCCGTCCCCGACGGAGAGCACGGTCCCGACTTCGGAGACTTCTGCGTCAGCCGAGAAATTCGCGATCTGGTCGCGGATGACGCGGGAGATTTCAGCGGCTCGGATGTCCATGGGTCTTGCTTAGCCTTTCATCGCCAAAGCGAGTCGGTTGAGTTTGGTGCGGATCGAGGCGTCGATCATCTGGCTTCCCAGCTTGACGACGATTCCGCCGAGGATGTTGGGGTCGACCTGTGCATCGATGGTGACGTCGCGGCCGGCGCGGGAGCGGAGCTCTTGTTTCAAGGCTGCGATTTGGTCGTCGTTAAGCGGCCGAGCGGTGATCACGTCCGCGCTCATTTCGCCGCGATGCTCGGCAGCGAGGCGGCGGAATGCGCGTATGATTGCCCGAAGCTCACTCTTGCGGCCGTTCCTCGCGAGCACCCCGAGAAAGTTCGCCGTTATCTCATCGATCC
This sequence comes from Pseudomonadota bacterium, assembly GCA_046765675.1. GTDB lineage: Bacteria > Pseudomonadota > Alphaproteobacteria > Sphingomonadales > Sphingomonadaceae > Sphingomicrobium. The sequence goes on along the minus strand of JBKPOR010000050.1, from coordinate 21,469 downwards.
CGAGCTCTGGAGCCAGAGCGGCGAACGCCTTGCCCGCCTCATCGCGCGACACCAGCGGGCTTTCGATGAGCTCGGCGAAGTCCCTGGAATCGAGCAGGGCTTGGTTCAGCATGTCGAGGCTGCGGCCGACCGCGTCGATCTGCCGCTCGTCGCGGGCAAGATCGAAGAGCGCTGAACCGTAGCGCCCTGCTAAGCTGGCCCGAATGCCGCCGGATATCTCCACGCGCGAAAAGCTCCAGAAACGGAATGTTGCCCCATGCGAAAAAACAGGGCGCTGATGCAGGTCGCCCCGCACGCCCCCATGGGTCGCCGCGCCCCTAGCAACCGCTCGGCGGCGATGCAAGGCGGGTCTAAAGGTCGCGCGTGAAGAAGCGGGAGAAGGGCGTGTCTTCGTAACCGCTGAACGGGCCGCAGCGGGTGAAGCCTTCGCTTTCGTAAAGCGCGATCGCGGCCTCGAACGGCTTGGAGCCGCCGGTTTCCAGGCTGAGGCGCTTATAGCCGCGCGACTTCGCTTCACCGATGATATGATGAAGCACCGCGCGGCCCACCCCCTGACCGAGTGAACGCGGGGCGGTCCGCATCGATTTCACCTCGCCGTGATCGGTCGAGATCTCCTTGAGCGCGCCGACCCCGACCAGCTGCCCGTTCTCGCGCGCGGCCCAGAAGGTGATCGCCGGGTCCTTGAGGCCCTCAAGCGGGAGGACATGGCAGGCGCGGTGGGGGGAAATCGACCGCATGATGCCATAATGCATTGCAAGCAGCGCCTGCACGTCAGGGCTATCGAAATCGCCGGCATGGAAGGTCAGGCCCATGGCGCCGACAATCTCACGCCTCGGTTTGAGCGCAAGCTTCCGGACGTGTGAAATGTTCGCCGTCTGTATCCCATCGCCGAATCGAGGAAATGAGGAGCAAATTCGTGATTTACCGCGTCGTTGGATTGAACCCGGAACCCTACCGGCCGCTGTTCGGCTTGCCGGACGATGAGCTGGCTGAGCGCGGCATCGTTCGGATGACCGTGACCGAGAAGCCGAGCTTCCCATGCCGGGTGAGCCTGACCGACCGCGACATCGGCGAGAGTGTCCTGCTGCTCAATCATGTCAGCCACGACGTAGCCAATCCGTATCGCGCAAGCCATGCCATCTTCGTCACCGAGGCCGGGCAGGACGCAGCTGAATATGTCGATGAAGTGCCTCCGGTGTTCGAGCCCCGGGTGCTGTCGCTTCGCGGCTTCGATAAAGAAGGAATGATGGCCGAGGCAATCCTCACCCAGCCGGGCGAGGCCGACGCGGGAATCCGCAAGCTCTTCGGCAACCCGGAAATCGTGACCATCCACGCGCACAATGCGACCCGAGGGTGCTTCTCGGCGAAGATTGAAAGGGACTGATGTGGCTACGCTTGCGGCTTCGATCCATGGGCCTAAATCGGAACGCATGACCAACGTCGCGCGCCTCGATGCCGACACTGCCTGGGCGGCCTTCATGCGCCGTGATCGAAGCTGGGACGGGCAGGTCATCGGCGCCGTCAGCACCACGGGCATCTATTGCAAGCCGAGCTGCCCTGCGAAGCGGCCCAAGCGTGAGCACGTCCAGTTTTTCGCGACAGCGGAGGAGGCTCGCGCCGCCGGATACCGGCCATGCCTCAGGTGCAAGCCGGACGAGGTCGGCCGGGACCGTGAAGCCGTCGCCCAGGCCGTGAAGCTGATCGAGAGTGCCGAGGAGGCGCCGAACCTCGCAGAGCTTGCCGAAGCGGTCGGCTATGCGCCGCATCATTTCCAGCGTCTTTTCAAGCGCGACCTCGGCGTTTCGCCTGCGGAATATGCACGAGGGCTTCGCAACAAGCGCGCCCAGACCGCGCTCAAGGCGAATGGCCGGGTGACCGATGCCATTTACGACGCGGGCTATTCGGGGCCGAGCGGTTTCTACAGCGATGCAAAGGAGAGACTTGGAATGACCCCATCGGCGTGGCGCGACGGCGGGCGCGGTGAAACGATCCGCTGGACCACGTTCGACAGCCCGCTCGGCCAGATGCTGATCGCCGCGACGTCCAAGGGCATTTGCCGGCTGACGTTCAGCGACAGCGAGGCGTCGCTGCGGCGGCTCTTTCCGAAAGCGACGATCGTGCGCGACGACGGCGGCCTTCGCGAGCTGGTTGAAGGCGCACTCGAAGCGATCGAACATCCGGCGGCAATGCCGGACCTGCCGATCGACGTCGCGGGCACCGCGTTCCAGGAGGCCGTCTGGCGCGAATTGCGCAAGATCCCGCCTGGTGAAACCCGAAGCTATGCTCAGATCGCCGCCGCGATCGGCCAGCCGACCGCGGTCCGCGCGGTTGGCACCGCCAACGGCGACAATCACGTCGCAGTGCTCATCCCATGTCACCGGGTGATCCGCAGCGATGGAACGCTTGGCGGTTACGCCGGCGGGCTCGACCGCAAGAAGATGCTGCTGGATGCCGAAGGCGGGGTCGAGTCGCCGGAACTCCCACTGACCGATTAGGCTCTTGCCGTTTCGCGTCGGCTGGGCTCAACAGCGGGGCCTGGGGGGAGCGGCGAATGGACCAAGCCGAAGCAGTTGCAATTCCGGAGCGCCCGCTTTGGTGGCGGATCGTAAACTATCCGCTGATCACCCTCGTCATCGCTACCGCGATCTACATTTTCGCGCTCTGGGCGAGCGTCAAAATCGGCAAGTTCGTGCCGCCCATGGGCAAGACCGCGGACACGGCAATTCACTCGGCGATCACGATCGTCTTCCTCCTGGCTGCTTACAAGCTGGTCATTGTTCGCCTCGGCACGCGGCCCAAGGATGACCTTCCGGGGCGCCCCGCCCTGCGCGACGGCCTCATCGGAATCGCGATCGGTTTCTCGATCATGGCTCTATCGGTCGCGGTTGCAGCTGCCCTGGGAGTCTATCGGATCGTAGGTGCCGGCGACGCCTCGAGATTGCTTTTCGAGCTGGTGGCGGTGGCGATCATGCCGGCTTTCACTGAGGAACTCTTGTTCCGCGGAATCCTGTTCCGCTGGATCGAGGAGTTCGGCGGCAGCTGGCTGGCGCTGCTGGTCACTTCAGCCTTGTTTGGGCTCGCGCATATCCTGAACCCCAACGCCACCTGGTTTTCGTCGGTTGCGATCGCGGTCGAAGCCGGGGTGCTGCTGGGTGCCGCTTACATGCTGACTCGCAACCTCTGGTTGGCGATGGGCCTGCATGCCGGTTGGAACTTCACCCAAGGCGAAATTTTCGACGTTCCCGTTTCGGGCGTCGACGAGCACGGCCTGGTGCAGGCGAAGCTGTCCGGCCCCGAGCTTTTGTCTGGGGGTCAGTTCGGGCTTGAGGCTTCAATCATCGGTCTCACCGTCGCGACAGGGGTCGGGATCTGGCTGTTGGTACTCGCGATCAGGCGTGGCCGACTCGTCCGCCCGATCTGGATGCGCTGACGCGCTCAGTGAGCGCCACTTTCGGTCGGCGCCTTTGCTTGCATCGCCGTAAGCGCTCCGGCGGGGTCGCCTGCGTCTATCTTGCCGATCATGGTCCGGGCGAGCGTCGCGAGATCGCCGCCATGCGGATCATAGGCTATGGGGATCAAAGCGCGCCGGGCCTGCCGGATATCCTTCTCCACAAGGTATTGAACCGCGGAACTCATCCTCAGGCCTCCGTCCTGCGGAGCTAGGTCGGACGCATAATGAAGCGCTGCGGTCGCATTGCCGTTTGGAGGTATGCCTTCGGCGAGATAGGCCTTGTAGAATTCCATCAGCGGTTCGGGGTCCTCGGTATCCAGCTTGTTCGCAGTAATGAACAAGGCCCGGGCTTTCTCGAACTCGGCATGTCGCGCGGAATCCTTCAATTTATCCGCTCGAGCCGCCGTCGCTCGGCCCCTTAGGACGAGCGCATCGGTATTGCGGGGATTAGCCTTGAGCGCTCGATCGGCGGCTGCTTCGGCGGCATCGGGATGCCCGGCGTCGATTTCGGCTTCCGAAAGTGCCAATTCGACGAGCTCGTCTCCGGGATAGCGCGCTTCGACCGCGCGAATCTGCACGGCCAAGGGCTCCGCGGTCTTGGCGCCGACGCCGCGCCTTGACTGCGCTCGGAGCAGGATCACCTTGGATGCGCCCTCGCTCAGCGGCTGGACATCGATTGTGCCGGCCTGGAACCTGGAGCCCGTCATCCTCAGGTAGGTAATCCTGCTTCGATTGAGATAGGAATTCAGTTCCTTGTCGAGCTGCTTGAGGTCGCCAAATGCCCGCCGGGCCGCGTCGATCGCGGGCGTCCCGCCCGAAATATACTGCACATATTTGTCCAACTGGCCCGATCGCGCTTTTTCAAATGTCAGATAGTGAACCAGCAGCCAGCCGCGGCCGTATAGCGACTCCTGCTGCTCGTCCGAGAGTCTGGTGTAGGTTCCGCCAAGCATGGACTCGAGCGGCAGCTGGGCGCCTTCGAACAAGCCCCATGCGCGGTGATTGGCCGGACCACCGATGCCGATGTCACCATTGTGCTCGAAGCGCACGGTCGACATGAACTCGGCGAACCCTTCGACCACCCACTCGGGAAGCGGGCGGTCGATGATCTGGAACATCAGATGATGCGCATATTCGTGGAAAAAGATGGTGTCGGCGCTGAGCGAACCGGGTCCTTCGCCAGCACGTCGCGGAACGAAAGCCACCGGTCCGGATGCATGACCTTCGTAGAAGCCGGCGATGAAGCCGGTCTTGTCGCCGGCAAGCCTTTGTATGGAATCAACGGTCGGCAAGACGAAAACGGTCAGACGATTGCCATCGCCAATCGATGGATCGTCCATCCCGCGCACGTATCGAACCGCTTGATCGAACCGTTCCAGCTTGGAGCCAAAATCGGTCAGCGCCTTGGGACTTTCGTTGGCATAGACAATGAAATGCTTCGACTTGGCGACATGCCAGGCCGCGCTCGCGGGCCAGGCGAGCCCACTCACCAACGCGGCAGCCAGGCAACGTAGGACAAAACGCATCCGAACCCCCTCTCGGCGAGTGCAGGCTAGCAGTCGCCAGCGGCCGCGCAAGCCTTTCAAATCGCGACCGTTTCAGAGGAAGCTATAAGGGTCGACGTCGACGCTGACGCGGACTTTCGGGCTCCACTCAATCTCCGCCAGCCAGTCCCGGATCACATCCTGAACATCGAGGGTTCGGCGAGCGTGGACCAGCAGCCGCTGGCGATGCCGGCCGCGAAGCATGGCGAGCGGGGCAGGGGCCGGGCCGAATACCGCCATGCCCTCGACTTCGGGAGCCGCCTGGCCAATCCGCCGTGCGACTGCATCGGCTTCGCTCGAATCCTCGGCGGAAACGACTATGGCGGCGAGGCGACCGAAGGGCGGCATCGCGGCCTCGCGCCTCGCCTCCGTCTCAGCGGCATAAAAGCCGGGCGCGTCGCCCGACACCAATGCAGCAATGACGGCCGCCTCCGGGTCGTGCGTCTGAACGTACACCCTTCCGGGCTTGTCGCCGCGCCCGGCCCTGCCGGCGACCTGCTGGATCTGCTGGAAGCTGCGCTCGGCCGCGCGGAGGTCTCCGCCCGCCAGGCCGAGGTCGGCATCGACCACGCCGACCAGCGTCAAATTTGGAAAGTGGTACCCCTTGGTCACCAGCTGGGTGCCGATCACGACGTCGATCGCAGCGGCCTCCATCGCCCCGACGAACTCGGCCGCGCGGAGGGGTGACCAGATCGTGTCGCTCGTGACGATCGCCGTTCGCGCTTCGGGGAACAGCTCGGCGACTTCATCGGCGATGCGTTCAACGCCCGGCCCGCATGCTACTAGACTGTCTTCCTCACCGCACTCGGGGCATGCCTTGGGCGGCGGCATGACATGCCCGCAATGGTGACAGGCGAGGCGATGCATCAGCCGGTGCTCGACCATCCACGCGGTGCAGTTCGGGCATTGGAAGCGGTGGCCGCAATGGCGGCACAGGGTGAGCGGCGCAAAGCCGCGGCGGTTCAGGAACAACAACGACTGCTCGCCGCGCTCGAGGTTGGTGTTCATTTCCTCCACCAGGCTCGGCGCCAGCCAGCGGCCGCGCGGCGGCGGATCCTTGGTCAGGTCGATTGCACGGATTTCCGGCAAGGATGCGCCGGCGAACCGTTGCGGTAAGGTGACTAAGCGGTAGCGGCCAAGCTCGACCATCTGCTTGCTCTCGATCGCCGGAGTCGCCGACGACAGCACGACGGGAATGTCTTCGAACTTCGCGCGCATCACCGCCGTGTCGCGCGCGTGGTACTGAACTCCATCCTCCTGCTTGAAGCTCGGCTCGTGCGCTTCGTCCACCACAATTAGGCCAAGGTTGGGGTAAGGGAGAAAAAGGGCCGAGCGCGCGCCGACGGTCACCTGCGCTTCGCCCTTCGCGATTCCGCGCCAGGCGCGCCGGCGCTGCGACGAGCGCAAATCCGAATGCCAGGCGACGGGAGCGCAGCCGAAACGCGCCTGGAAGCGCTTGAGGAATGGCTCGGTCAGCGCGATTTCGGGGAGCAAGACGAGCGCCTGCCTGCCCTGCCGCAGGCATTCGGCAATCGCCTCGAAATAGACCTCCGTCTTGCCCGATCCGGTGACTCCGTCGAGCAATATCGGGTCGAAGCCCTTGCCGATCGATGAGACCAGGCTTGTTGCCGCCTCGCGCTGATCGGCGTTGAGATCGGGCGGAGCGAAGTCCGGGTCAGGGACGGGCAGCGGTCGATCGGCGTCAACCGTGACGGCTTCGAGCGCGCCGGCATGAACCAGCCCGCGCATCACACTGTCGCTGACACCGGCGTGATCCGATAGCTCGCGGACCGTTCCCTGGCGCCCTTCGAGCGCCGCCAGCGCTTTCTCGCGTTGCGGGGTCAACCGATCCGGGACTAAGCCGGTCGGCCGATATTCGGTCAGCTGCCGAGGACCCTCGAGCGCTGCCGACGATGGGAGGACCATGCGCAATACCGACGCCAGCGGCGCGAGATAATAATCCGCCGTCCATTCGCACAGGCGCCGCAGGGGCGCGGCAATGGGCGGCACGTCGACGATTCCGGCCAGCGGCCGAAGCCGTGCATCGGGTACCTCATTCGTCGGGAGCCGCTCGGCTTCCCAGGCGACGCCGAGCAATTGCCTCGGGCCGAGCGGGGCGACGACGATCGAACCGGGTTCGACGTCCATTCCCTTTGGAATCTGGTAGTCGAGCGGCCCGAGCGCGGCATTCATGGTGACGACACGGGCGCGCTTCATCGCTAACGCAGATGCGGGCTGACGGGACTTCAAGCAAGAGGACGTTCTTATGATCGCACGGCGCTGGCACGGACGGGTCCCAGCCACGAAGGCAGAAGAGTATCTGAAGCTATCGAAACATGTCGGCCTGGCCGATTATCGCTCGACCGAGGGCAATTGCGGTGCTTGGTGCCTGCACCGGCCCGAGGGTGATATCGTCCATGTCGAGATGTTCACCTTGTGGGACGACCTCGAAGCGATCCGCCGGTTTGCCGGAGACGAACTGAGCAAGGCCAAATATTACGACTTCGATCCCGACTTTCTGCTCGAGATGGAGCCCGAGGTCCTCCATTTCGAGGTGATCGAGAGCTGACGCCTAACGGCCGCGCTTCTTGCGATGTTCGTCGAGGTCGAGGACCGCAACCTCTTCGTCGGGCTGTAGCAACCCAAGACGGCGGGCGACCTCCTGATAGGCCTCCTCGACTCCGCCGAGATCCTGCCGGAAACGGTCCTTGTCGAGCTTCTGACCGGATTTGATGTCCCACAGGCGGCAGCCGTCGGGGCTGATCTCATCGGCCAGGATCACGCGGCTGAAATCGCCATCCCAAATGCGGCCGAACTCCAGCTTGAAGTCGATCACCCGAATTCCGATCGCCGCGAACATTCCGGACAGGAAGTCGTTCACTCGGATCGCCATGTCGGCGATGTCGTTCATTTCATCCTGGGTCGCCCAGCCGAAGCAGGCGATATGCTCGTCCGCGATCATCGGGTCCCCGAGCGCGTCGTCCTTATAATAATATTCGATGATCGTGCGCGGCAGCTGAGTGCCTTCCTCGATCCCCAACCGCTTCGAGAGCGAGCCCGCCGCGACGTTGCGGACCACCACCTCGATGGGCACGATTTCGACCTGGCGGATGAGCTGCTCGCGCATGTTGAGGCGGCGAATGAAATGGGTCGGCACTCCGATCGCCTGGAGCGACAGGAAGATGTGCTCGGAAATGCGGTTGTTGATGACCCCTTTGCCGCTGATCGTGCCGCGCTTCTGCGCGTTGAAGGCGGTCGCGTCGTCCTTGAAATATTGGATGAGCGTGCCCGGCTCCGGACCCTCGTAAAGGATCTTGGCCTTGCCCTCATAGATTTGGCGGCGACGAGCCACGGTTCGCATCACTCCAACGGCAGTGGAAAGGAGCGGCGGCTATAGGCGAGCCGCCGCCCCTCCGCAATTAAGCCTCGTCGGCGGCCGCGGGCTTTGATGCGAACCAACCCCAGCGGCGACGTGCGTACCGTACCATCCACACGGCCAGCGCTGCGATCAGGATCCAAGGGAGCACGGTTGCGACCGCAATGATCAGAAGGCCGATGGCGCTGAGGAAATTATAGCCCGCTCGATCGAACGCATACGACAATGGTTGAGGCTCGTCGAACCCGGGTATGGCTTTGCCGGAGCCGTAATAGAAGACCATCGGAGTCTTCGCGAGCGAGTCCTCATCGGCCTTTTTCTGCTCGCCGAGCGCGCGGATCTGCTCCCGAAGGGAGGCCGCTTCGGAAAGCAATCGGTCGCGGACGACGCTGGAAAGACCCGAGCGCCCCAGTTCGTGATTGACCCGATCGAGATCGTCCTGCAGCTCGGCCCGGTTGCGGTTCGCGCGCTCGATCGACGAACCGGCATCAACGCCGGTGATCTGTTCGTCGACGAGCATTCCCTCCGCGTCGGTGACAACCTTCGCGGCATCCTTGCCGAACTGGCGCGCTATCGCCGGGTCGAGCTTGAGTTCCAGGGAGGCCGAGACGTCGCGCTCATTGACGAGGCTGTAACGCATTCCCGTAATTCGGCAGCGGGCAACACCGAGCTTCTCGCACATGCCGGCATGCGTTTCCTGAGCTGCCGCGATGCGCGCGTTCGGCAATCGAAACGCGTAGCGATAGTCGAAGGCGACGCCCGGCGCGGCCGTGACCGAGAGGTTCGGCCCGCCGGCCTCTTTCGCAGCGTCCATTGATCGGATGACTGGAGGGGGTGCCACGGGTTGAACCGGCGTGGCCATGTCGGCGGGAGCCGAAGGCGGCCCTCGCTGGACGTCGAATGTCCTGGAGTTGGACTCTTCGCGTCTCGGTTCTCGTTGTGAACAAGCCGCAAGCAATGCGGCGGTCAGAAGAACAGATCTTTTCATACTCACTCCCCTGCTGTCCCGCTCGGGGTGTGAGATATACTATCGCATTACTAGGGTAAAGAAAAAGAGGAGCGCGGGTGCGTGCGTCCGCGCTCCTCGAGGGAGTGTCAATTGGCCCGTACGCGCTTGGCCTTCTGCTCCCATGGGGCGCTCCATTCGATGCGATGGAGAACCTTGAAGCTGTCGCCGATCATGCGGCCGAGGCTGGCAATGGAGCCGGCCAAAGCGGCATTCAGCTCTGCGCGGTTTTCGCGGTACGCGCGGTCGAAAAACTCATCAACCATGGTGACCATTCCTTTCGTCTCTTGGTCCCGGCTCAAAGCGCCAGTGGAAAATCGTCGATGACATCGTTGGCGGGTGTGGTGAGCGCCTGCTCGACCAGCTGGAGGCGTTTCTCGGGGTCGAGCTGCCGCCATGCCTGGTACCCGCCCCATGATCCGCTTGCCCGATCGAGGGCGCGCTGGGTGAGAGTGTTCACTGCGGACGCACCGGTAGTGTGGCCATAAGTCATGGCACGCCTCCTTCCTTGTGGTTTGCCGCCGGCGTGGGGGGCTGGATAGGGGAGGGAAAATCCTCGCCGGCGGCTGAGGATCATTTATGTTTGTGGGGCGACTTTCGCCAATCAAACACTCGACAGAACCAATAAGGTGGATTTATTAGGTCCGCTTATGAGAAGGCTTCCCCCACTCGCCGCGATCCGGGCCTTCGAGGCCGCCGCACGGACCGAGAACTTCACCGCTGCCGCGGCCGAGCTCGGAATGACTCAGGCAGCCGTCTCCTATCAGGTCAAGAGCCTTGAGGAACGGCTGGGTGCGACCCTGTTCATCCGCGAAAGAGGGCGAGTGCGGCTGACTCCGCTCGGTTCGCGACTCATGCCCGCTCTCTCGACCGCATTCGACACGATCGAGGCGGCGTTCGCGAGTCATCGCCAGGAGGACGAATCGCTGCTGACGGTCACCACCACCCATACGTTCGCGAATACCTGGCTCGCTTGGGTGCTCGGCGCCTTTCAGATGGAGCATCCGGATCTCGCGGTGCGACTCTCCACCAGCAACGAGCTGGTCGACCTGCGCTCGGGAGATACCGATATCGCGATCCGGGCCGGTCGCGGCGATTGGGACGGTTTGGAAAAGCACAAATTATTCGACGTCGATTTCACGCCAATGGCTTCGCCTGCCTGCATGGCCGAGGCTCTGAAGAAATTCGGTCCGGACCTTCGGCCGGCGGACCTTCTGGAGCTTCCTCTGATCAGCCCGCAAGACAGCTGGTGGCAGCAATGGTTCAAAGACAACGATGTCGAAACCGACGGCCGGCCCATACCGCGCGGCGGGCTTCGCCTCGACAATCAGGCCAATGAAGGCCACGCGGCAATGGGTGGACAGGGCTTTGCACTGATGTCGCCCTTCCTATGGGTCAACGACATTGCGCAGGGACGCCTGCTCGTGCCCTTCCCGGACAAGATTTCCCGCCGGGGCTGGTCTTATTGGCTGGTCTATCCGGCAGAACGGCGCCTCGTGCCGAAGGTCAAGCGCTTCCGCGAATGGCTCGAATCCGAGATGGTCAAGGCCCATGCATTGGAGCGGGATCTGATGGACGGCTTGCGGTCCGGCGCCTCCGAGGCCCGGCAGGTCGCGTAAGCAATTGCGCTGGGCCAATTAGGGACATTCCTGCGGACTCGACGGCAAGTTCCTCCAGATTGGCGGAAGATTCGGCGGCAAATACCTATAGCTTGAGGATCGCCGATTTAGGCTGACGCGACGGCCTGGGCGTTGCTAATCGCTGGTGCATGCAAGCCGATGATCTTCCGTCAACGACGATCGACACCCCGTTCGATGCCGCTCTTTCCGAACGCTATCTCGTCTACGCTTTATCAACGATCACCGCGCGCTCGCTGCCCGACGTTCGCGACGGTCTGAAGCCGGTCCACCGACGTCTTCTTTGGGCAATGCGCCTGCTTCGGCTGGATCCGGCCGGCGCGTACAAGAAGTCGGCGCGCGTCGTCGGCGACGTAATCGGCAAATACCATCCGCACGGCGACCAGTCCGTCTATGACGCGATGGTCCGCCTCGCGCAGGACTTCGCCCTCAGATATCCGCTCGTCGACGGTCAGGGCAATTTCGGCAACATCGACGGCGATAATGCCGCCGCCTACCGTTACACCGAGGCGAGGCTGACGGCCGTTGCGATGCAGCTGATGGCCGGGCTCGACGAGGGCACGGTCGATTTCAGGCCGACCTACAACGGCGAGGAGGAAGAACCCGAGGTCTTCCCGGGCCTATTCCCCAACCTGCTTGCCAATGGCGCGGCCGGAATCGCCGTCGGCATGGCGACGTCGATCCCACCTCACAATGTCGGCGAGCTGATCGACGCCGCAGCGCACCTGATCGACAACCCGAAAGCTGAAGACGGCGCGCTCATGGATTTTGTCGCGGGACCCGATTTCCCGACCGGCGGAGTGCTTGTCGACAGCCGCGACTCGATCGCTTCGGCCTATGCCACCGGCCGCGGCTCGTTCCGGCTGCGCGCCCGAATCGACGTCGAGCGGGAAAAGGGCGGCGGATGGCACTTGCTGGTCAGCGAAATCCCCTATGGCGTCCAAAAATCGAAGCTGATCGAGCAAGTTGCCGAGCTTATCGCGGACAAGAAGCTGCCAATCCTGGCCGACGTGAAGGATGAAAGCGACGAGGCGGTCCGGTTGCTCCTCGAGCCGCGGGCACGAACGGTCGACCCCGAACTTTTGCTTGAGAGCCTTTTCCGGCTGACCGACCTCGAAATCCGTTTCCCGCTCAACCTCAACGTGCTCGATGCAACTCGCACTCCAGGCGTCATGAGCCTGAAACAGGCACTGACGGCCTGGCTAGCTTTCCAGATCGAGGTCCTGGTCCGCCGTTCACAAGTCCGGATCGGGAAGATCGACGACAGGGTGGTGCTGCTCGACGGCTTCCTCGTCGCTTTTCTCAACCTCGACCGGGTGATCGAGATCATCCGCACCGAGGACGAGCCTAAGCCGATCATGATGTCCGAGTTCGATCTGTCGGATCGCCAGGCTGAGGCCGTTCTCAACATGCGCCTCCGGCAATTGCGGCGGCTTGAAGAGATGGAAATCGCCAAGGAGCGCGAAGCCCTGTCAAAGGAACGGGACGAACTCGTCAAGCTGATCGAGAGTCCCGCCCGGCAACGCACGCGCCTCAAGCGCGATCTCACCGCGCTCAAGGAGAAGTTCGGCGACGAGCGGCGGACCCGGATCGAAGAGGTCTCGCCTGCGCGCGAGATCGACTGGTCGGCGATGATCGAGAAGGAGCCGATTACCGTCATCCTCTCTCAGCGTGGGTGGATTCGCGCAATGAAGGGCCATCTCGCCCTGGAGCAGGTCGGCGAGCTCAAGTGGCGCGAGGGCGACGGTCCATTCATTCATTTCCACGCGCAGACGACCGACCGCCTCGCTCTGTTCGCATCGAATGGCCGCGTCTACACGCTTGGCGGCGACAAGCTCCCCAGCGCGCGCGGGTTTGGCGAGCCTGTTCGGCTGTTCATCGACCTCGATGCGGAGGTCGACATCATCCAGCTGCTCGTCGTCCGGCCTGAGATGAAGTTGCTGATTGCCTCGTCGGACGGAAAAGGGTTCGTGACGAGCGGTGAGGCGACACTCGCCGAGACCCGCAAGGGGAAGCAGCTCGTCAATGTGCGTCCAGGCGCGAGGGTCGCCATTGTTCGATTAATACCTGACGGCGCGGATACTGTGGCCGTGGTCGGCGAGAACCGGAAAATGGTGGTTTTCCCCTTGGCCGAACTGCCCGAGCTCGCTCGTGGACAGGGGGTGACGCTTCAGCGCTATCGCGACGGGGGGCTTTCCGACGCGACGGCTTTCCCAATGCAGGACGGTCTCAGCTGGCCCCTCGGTGGAGAGAGCGGCCGGGTCCGCACCGAGACGGACCTGACTTCATGGCGGGCGGCCCGCGGTGCGGCCGGCCGGATGCCGCCAATTGGCTTCCCGCGCAGCAACCGCTTCGAGTGAATGGGCTCAACCAACCTGTGTTAACAACGCGGCCAAGAGCGAAATAGATACTCGGAATTAACCCCTCGCATCTCATAGACGCTGCATGCAGGCTGCAGCACACCGCCTGCCGGCCTCCGAGAGGCGCCGGCGGTCGGAAAACCCGAGCGCAAAACCGCACATTGCGACTGCGGATGACACCGGCTTGCTCGATGCCCTGCCAATCGCCGCGGCGATTGTCGAACGCGACGGGCCTGCACTCAAGATCGTGGCTCACAACGGCCGCTTCCTTGACACCGTCAACCAGTCGACTTGCACCGCTTCGAACTGGAATGAAGCCGACTGCCTGAAGTCGGGACCGATCGCGGAGGCAATCAACCGCTTTTTCGACGGAAACGACGTTGCCGGCGATCTCGATTTCAAGGACGGCGAGGGCGTTTCCTCACGCTTCTTCCGGGTCAAGCTCGCGCCACTGCCCAAAAAGAAGGGCAAAGCCGCCCGGTGCCTGCTTAGCGTCGTCGACCGCACCGTCGAGGTTCAGGCGGAGCGGACGCTGCGGGCCGAAATGCTCCGCGACAGCCTCACCGGCCTGCCGAACCGTTTGGCGTTCACCGAGGCGATTGAGACTGCCGGCGATAGAGTGGCGCGAGATCTCGAACATGCGGTGCTTGTCGTCGACATGCTCCGTTTCAGCCGGATCAACGAGTCGATGGGCAGCATGGCGGGAGACGAGCTGCTCATCACTTTCGCTCGTCGGCTCATTCTTGCACTTCGCGCCGGCGATATTCTCGCCCGGACCGGAGGCAATGAATTCGGGGTCCTTGTTTCGTTGCGCCGCGGTGTCGAGGACGCCCTTAAAGCGGCCGACCGTATCCAGCAGGTGATGGCGACTCCGTTCAAGATTTCCGACCTCGAAATCCGCGTGGAATGCGCAATCGGCGTCGCGCTGATGCACGCGGGACAGGATCCGGAGGAATTGTTCCGCAACGCCCAGTTCGCGGTCAAGCAGGCCAAGGCGGCGGGGCGCCCTCAAGTCTATGAGCCCAAGCAAGCGACAGAGGCCCGGCGCCGCTTTTCGATCGAAACAGAGCTCCGTCGAGCGCTCGATAAGGATCAGCTCAAGCTCTTCTACCAGCCGCTCATCAACCTCAAGTCCGGCGAGGTTGCCGGCTTCGAGGCGCTCGCCCGGTGGACCCATGAGGACCGGGGCGAGATCAGTCCGTCCGAGTTCATTCCGGTTGCCGAAGAATCCGGCCTGATCCTGCAGCTGGGCCGCTGGGCCATGGACAAGGCGGCGCAGACCCTCGCGGAGTGGGACAAGGAGAGCGGCGACAAATTGCCGCTCTACGTCGGCGTCAACCTTTCGGCGATTCAGGTCGCTCGCGACGACATTGCAGCCGTCGTCGAGAGCGCCCTGAAGTCGAGCGGGCTTACAGGCGACCGCCTGACGCTCGAACTGACCGAAAGTTCGATCGTCCAGGACCCGGCGCGCGCGACGCGCGTGTTCGACGCCTTGAAAGCGCTCGACGCGACTGTTGCGATGGACGATTTCGGAACCGGCTATTCGAGCCTCGCCTACCTGCAGCGCCTGCCCATCGATGTGCTGAAGATCGACAAGAGCTTCGTTTCGGGAATGATGGTCGATCCCGACGCGGTCGCAATCGTCCGTGCCGTGCTGAGCCTCGCCGAAGCGCTCGGCATGTCCACTACCGCTGAAGGAATCGAGACGGTCGAGCTGGCGACCACTTTGGCTACGCTCGGCTGCGCTTCGGGCCAGGGCTATTATTTCGCCAAGCCACTGGAGCCGTCCGCCGCGCTCGAATATTGGAAGTCGCGTCGCCGCTAACCGCAGTCCCGCATTGGGCCTCCGTACATTCGTTGGAACTTCGACTCCCGGAATCCGGTTTATCTCCCTGAAATAGGGGAGCGAGCCCAAGCCGTGACTCGGTGGCTCCTCATCGCCGGCCTGTGGCCGATGGTCGCAGCAGCGGCAGCGAATGCTCAGTCGGTGCGCCAGAAAAGCCCACCGGCCCGGCAGCGCGTCATAGATCTGCGGCTGACGCAGGATCCCGGCTTCAACCAGTTCGAACCGCCGGCCACGGGCTTCGTTGCCGACACCGAGGTCGCGCCCAATGCGCGGCTGGGATTTAAGATGGTCCATCGGTCGAGGCCGAGATTTGGGCCGGATTTGCGGATCGACGGGAATCAATCGAGATCGCGTAGGCCGGCCGTGTCTTTCACATTCCGCTTCTAGCGGAAGCTCCGTTGAAGTTCAGTTCGCTGACTGAAGCGCGCGGCTGACGATCCGCTCGAGCGGCTCGCCCGTGGGAAATCCGGCGTGGACCCACTCGTCCTCGATCTGTCGCAGGGTTCGCGCGACAAGGGGTCCTTCGGGCAGGCCGCGGGCAATCAACGCTCCACCCTTGATCGGGAGTCGCGGGGGTTTCCACGAGGCGATCGCCGCGGCATCCGCAGTTCGGCCGGCAAGGAGGAACCGGTCCGTCGCGCAGTCGGGTCCAATCCGATAGGCAAGAGCCTGCGGAGAGTGATCCAGATCTTCGTTTGCTGCGCACGTGAGCCGCTTGCGTGCCTTGTTGGAGAGCTTGAGACGCGCGGCGATTTCTCCGGCCAATTCCGGATCGCGAGGCAGAAGCGCGGCTAGCCGCCGCAAAGTGTCCGGCGCGGTCCCCGTCGCCCGCTCGGCGGCGATTAACGCTTCGAGGTCGGCCAGCCGTTTCGGCTCGATCTCGGGAAGGACCGGCTTCAATATCGCCCGCTGCAGCATGATGCCGACGGTCGCCGATGGGTCCGGCAGGCCGAGGAGCTTCAGCAATTCATCCGCAATTCGCTCTCGCGACAGCGCCATAAGGTCATTCGCGCGAGCGGTGCACGCGTCGAGCGCCGCATGATCGAGTTCGCCTGATCCGAAGCGCGCATGGAATCGGAAGAACCGCAGAATACGCAAATGGTCCTCGGCGATTCTTTCAAGCGGGTCGCCGATGAAACGGATGTGGCGCTCGTCGAGATCGTCCAGTCCGCCGAAATAATCGAAAATCTCGCCGCTCACCGGGTCGGCGGAAAGCGCGTTGATGGTGAAGTCCCGCCTCGCGGCGTCCTCTTCCCAATCCTCGGTGAAGGCGACGACCGCGCGTCGGCCGTCGGTCGATACGTCGCGCCTCAGGGTGGTGATTTCCGCGACCTGACCGCGGCTGACGACGGTGACGGTGCCGTGGTCGATGCCGGTCGGGATTACTTTGATCTTGGTCGTCTTGAGCCGGTCCATCACCGCGGTCGGATCGAGGCGCGTTGCCAGATCGACGTCGGCATGTGGAATTCCGAGCAGCTCATCGCGGACGGTTCCGCCGACAAATCGGATCAACCCATCCTCGGCTCCGAGTTTGATCAGGAGCTCGCGCATGCCCGGACGGTCCCACCATCGGGTGACGTCGAGCTTCATCTCCATTGCAGCCGGCGCGACAGGTTGACGATCATAGCCGCAGTTGCCCCCCAAATCCTTCGGCCTTCCCAGATAATTTCGTAATAGTGGCGCTCACGGCCCTCGAACAAGGCGCTCCGTCGACATTGATTGGCCGGATCGATCAAATAACGAAGAGGGGCCTCGAACCAGTCGGCCACTTCATGCTCGTGTGGCTCGAGCGGCAGGTCAGGCGGCACGACGCAGATTACCGGCGTGACAATATAGCCCGTGACGGTGCGATAGGCTTCGATCGAGCCGACGAGCTCTGCCGCGGACGGGTCCAGCAGAATCTCCTCATGCGATTCGCGGAAGGCCGCGACGACCGCATCCTCGCCCGGGTCGATCCGCCCGCCCGGAAATGCAATTTGGCCCGCATGCGTTCGCATGTGCTCCCTGCGAACGGTCAGGATTACGCCGGGCTCGTCGCGCTCGGTGATGGCGATGAGGACCGCGGCGGGGATGTCGGCTTCGGCCCGAAGCTCTGGAAGGTCGCCTTCGAGCGGCTTTTCAACTGGCGCGGAGGCAAGTTCGGCGCGAAGGCGCTCCGCCAGGGTCACGCCTCCGCTTCCAGCGGGAAGAAGGCGCCGTCGCTCCATATTCCGGCGAGTTGATTGCCTTCAGCGAGAGCGAGCTCGGCAAGTTCATAATAAACGGGGCGGGTCAGCTCCGCCTCAAGCCCATAGCGGACATGAAGACGAGGGGAGGGGCCTTGTTCCGTATCGACGATCGCCAGCGCATGCATTGGACCGAGGATCACCGCGTCACCGCTGTCGAGCCCGAACGCAATACGGCGGCGAGGACCCTCACCCTCGCTCGACATTTCGATGGCCCGAAAGGCTGCCGCCTCAACCTCGATCTCGAGTTTTTCGACAGGCGTTACGAGCATGTGCCGCCCGTCGGGCTCGCGCCTCAGGACGGTTGAGAAAAGACGGACCATTGCCGGCCGCGCGATCGGAGCGCCTTCGTGATACCAGGTTCCGTCGCGGCCGATGCGCATTCCGGAATGCCCGCAATGCTCGGGGTTCCAGCTTTCGACCGGCGGTAGACGACGCTCGTCGATCAGCCTTTGCAATTCGTTCAGGCTGAGGCCCTGGAGTTCGATCGGGGGTCGGCTTTCCGGCATCCGCGCCGTCATTGGATTGCTTCGCGGCGCGGCTCAAGGCAGGAGTTCCTGCGATGAGTGAACGGACCGCAATCGTCACCGGCGCCGGCAAGAGAGTCGGCCGGCAGATTGCGAACGCATTGCTCGCCGATGGCTGGACCGTCATTGCACACGTTCGCAGCGATTCTGACGAAGTTCCGGAGGGGGCCGTCAGGGCGGTTGCGGACCTCTTCCAGCCGGACTGCGCCGAACGGATTTTCGAAGCGTCGGAGGGTCTCCCTCCGGTAACCTTGCTCGTCAACAATGCCGCACGTTTCGCCTGGGACGGATTTGGCGATTTCGACGGTGGCGAGCTGGATGCGCACATGGCGGTGAACGTCCGCGCGCCGATCCTACTGATCGACCGCTTCGCAGCTCAGACTCGAGGCGGAGGAGACGCATTGATCGTCAACCTGCTCGATTCGAAGCTGGCCGCGCCGAATGCGGATTTCCTGAGCTACAGCTTGTCGAAGACGGCGCTTGCGGGCCTGACGGAGCTTGCGGCGCGGGCGCTGGCGCCGCAAGGGATTCGGGTCAATGGAATTGCGCCTGCCTTGATGCTGCGCTCGAGCGGTCAGAGCGAGGAGAATTTCGAAGAAATGCACGCGCACAATCCGCTGAAGCGCGGCGTCACTCCCGATGATGTCGTGGGCGCGCTGCGCTATCTGATCCAGGCGCCCTGCGTGACCGGCCAGGTCCTCGTCATCGATTCCGGCCAGCGTTTCCTCGGCCTCGGCCGCGACGTCCAGTTCCTCGGTGAGGCATGAGCGAGCCCAAGCTGACCGGCCTCGTGCCCGATCGCCTGAAAGTCCGGTCGGCTCGAATCATGCTCGAATCGTTCGAGGTCCAGGCCGACATCGGCTTTCACGACTTTGAGATCGGAACCCCGCAGAGATTGCTGGTCAGCGTCGAAATCTGGCTGGAGGACGTGGCACCGCCGCCCGACGAGGATCCCGCTCGCGCTTGGAACTATGACTTCCTGCGTTCAGAGATCGAACAACTTGCAGCGGAGCGGCGGTATAACCTTCAGGAAACGCTCGCGCACGCCGTCTTCGATCGGATTGCTGCATTCCGCGGAGTGAAACATATACGAATCCGCACATCCAAGCCGGACGTCTACGTGGATGCCGCGGGCGTAGGCGTCGAAATCGCATCTTTCTGCGGTTCCTGGCCGGGCGATTGAACGAGTGGAATGGCCGCTTTGCCCTAAGGCTCTTGCGATAGTGGAACAAAATTCGTTGCGCGACCTTTGAGCCGGAGATAATGAGGCGCGCTTGTTGCTGATGATATGTTGATACATCGGCGATTTTATTCCAGCAGGCAGGGCGAGCGTGCATACGCCCCGTCTGGCCGTGGGAAACCACGGCGTATCGAGGAGACATACGGCTGAATGTCGTACGCGCAACGCAAAGAAATTGCCGGCAACCGGACTCTCGCGATCATCATGGTCGCAGTGATCCAGTTGGGCCTCGGATATGCGATCGTCACAGGTCTTGCTTACAATGTGATCAAGAAGACGGTGCAGGACCTCAAGACGTTCAACGTCGAGGAGCAGCCACCGCCGCCCGAGCCGCCGCCACCTCCGCCGAAGGACATGCCGGACGTGCCGCCGCCGCCGATCTCGCCTCCTTCGATCGTCAATATCGCGCCGCCGACTCCGCCGCAGATTACGACGGTGGTTTCTCCCGTGATTCCGCCCGTCGCTCCGGCGCCGCCGGCACCCCCGCCGCCGCCGCCGCCGAGAAAGATCGAGCCGGCACGCGCCAGGGGTGACGTGCGAATGTTGTTCAGCGACTCCGATTATCCGGCGTCCGCCCAGGCAGCAGGCGCTCAGGGCACCGCCCAGGCACAGCTCACGATCGGCCCGGATGGCCGAGTCGTCGGCTGCAACCTGGTTCGCTCGACCGGCAATGGCGCATTGGATACCGCAACCTGCAACATCCTGCGACGTCGCGCCAAGTTCACGCCGGCGCACGACAGCAGCGGCGCAGCGACAACCGATACCTATACGACGCCGCCAATCACGTGGCGCCTTGCCGAAGAATAAAACTCAACCCCAGACGGAATTCAGAAGGAAAGCAAAACAATGCAAGCAGCAGCAGCTCCCGCCGGCCAGGCAGCAAGTGCCAACCCTTATGGCCTGGTCCCAGCGCTCAAGCAGGGCGGCATCATCGCCATCTCGGTTTTCACCATCCTGGTGCTGATGTCGATTTTCTCGTTCTACATCCTCTTCACCAAGCTGATGCAGCAACAGAAGATCATCGCGCAGGGCCGCAAGGTTCGCGCGAGCTTCTGGAACTCGCCGAACTTGCGCGAAGCCGCGACCAAGCTCGAGGCCCGCAGCGCCTATCGCGCGATCGTCGACGACGCCCTTCTGGCCCAAGAGCAGCATAGCAAGCTCACCGATCCGATCGACCAGCATGACTGGATGGGCAACAGCCTGGCGCGCAGCCAGGGCGCGATCAGCGCCAGACTCGGCGAAGGCCTGGCATTCCTCGCCACGGTCGGCTCGACCGCTCCGTTCATCGGTCTGTTCGGAACCGTTGTCGGCATCTACCGCGCGCTGATTCGCATCGGCGCGTCGGGTCAGGCGTCGATCGACGCGGTTGCCGGCCCGGTCGGTGAGGCGCTCATCATGACGGCGCTCGGTCTCGTCGTCGCCGTTCCGGCCGTGCTCGCCTACAACTGGCTCGTTCGCCGCAACAAATCGATCATGGAGGACCTCGCGGCCTTCACGAACGACTTGCACGGCTATTTGATGTCGGGCGGTGCGGTGAAGCCGCGCATCGGCGGAGCGTCGAAGACGGCGGCTCAGGCCCGCGCGGGCACTGCTCCCGCCGAGCCGGTGCGGACTCCGACGCCAGCCAAGTAGTTTCGTCTGCAGGGGTCTGGCCTCCAGTGGGCCGGACCCTCGTGGAATTGATGTAGAAGAAAGACCGGCCCCATGGCAGGACAAGTATTAGAATCGGAAGAAGAAGCACTGTCCGACATCAACGTCGTCCCCTTGACCGACGTCATGCTGGTGCTCTTGATCGTCTTCCTGATTACCACGCAGGTCATCAAGCAGGCAGTCCCCGTGAGCCTGCCCAATGTTCGATACGAACCGACGATGACCAAGCCGGAAAATGTATCGCTTACCGTTCGCAACGGGCCGGGCGGCACGTGCGAGGTTTACTGGGGCATTCAGAAGGTCACCCAGCCGCAGCTTCTCGACCGCGCGGTCGAGAAGCTCAGGAAACTGATCCGCGACGTCGGCGGTGTCCAGAACGTGACCGAAGAAAATATGCCCGAAGCGCACATCCGCGGTGACGTAAACACTCAGTACAAATGCATCGGCGCCGCGATCATCACCATGCAGCAGGCTGGATTCCAGCGTGTCGGCTTTATTTCCGAGCCGCCGCCGCTGGCCGGCTATCGCGCCGAGTAGGAGCTTTTCGCCATGTCAATGCAGACCACCGGCGACAATGAATCCGGCGAACCTATGATCGACATGAACG
>JBKPOR010000049.1:0-16945 GCA_046765675.1 Pseudomonadota bacterium | reverse complement strand
TTCTTCCTGACCAACGCGATCTGCCGCAACAGCCCGACGATGCTCCGCTGCTCGGAAGAGCTGGTGCAGGGCGTCGCGCAGAAGGAGGCGGCGGAGTGACCGCTCTCTTCCAGCATTGGGGCGCCAGCTACGAATGGGCCTGGTTCTGGTCCATGTTCATCGGAATCCTCGTCATTGCACTGCCGCTGCTGCTGGCAGTGGCGATGATCATCTATGCCGAGCGCAAGATCTGGGCCGCGATCGCGCTTCGCCGCGGGCCCAATGTGGTGGGGCCCTGGGGATTGCTTCAAAGCTTCGCAGACGGGCTGAAGGTCTTCCTGAAAGAGACCATCATTCCAACCAGCGCCAACAAGGGCCTGTTCCTGATCGCTCCGATCGTCACCTTCACCGTGGCGCTGATCGTCTGGGCCGTGGTGCCGTTCCAGCCCGGAGTGGTGCTCGCCGACGTCAATGTCGGCCTGCTCTACATCCTCGCGGCAAGCTCGCTCGGGGTTTACGGCGTGATCGTCGCCGGCTGGGCGTCCAACTCGAAGTACCCGTTCTTCTCGGCGCTTCGGGCGGCGGCGCAGATGGTGAGCTACGAGGTCTCGATCGGCTTCGTGCTGATCACCGTCGTGCTTTATTCCGGGACATTCAACCTCAGCCAGATCGTCCTCGCTCAGAAGGGCAATATCCTCGGCTTCTTCAACGGGTTCGGCTTCAATCCCTTGCTCTTCCCGATGTGGGTCGTGTTCCTGATTAGCTCGATGGCCGAGACGTTCCGCACTCCGTTCGACCTGGTCGAGGCGGAAAGCGAGCTCGTAGCAGGTCACCAGACCGAATATTCGTCGATGAGCTTCGCGCTCTTCTGGCTCGGCGAATATGCCAATGTGATCCTGATGTGCGCTCTGAACGCCCTGCTGTTCTGGGGCGGGTGGCTGCCGCCGGTCGAGATCCCAATCCTCTACTGGATTCCCGGCATCATCTGGCTCTTCATCAAGATGGGCTTCTTCTTCTTCGTCTTCGGATGGGTGAAGGCGACGGTGCCGCGCTATCGCTACGACCAGCTGATGCGGCTTGGCTGGAAGATATTCCTGCCGCTCAGTCTTATTTTCGTCGTGCTCGTATCGGGCTGGCTGATGCTGACGAGGTACGCATGAAGCACTGGATCAAATCCTTCACTTTGTGGGAGTTCGTGCAGGCGCATGCGCTCACCCTGAAGTACTTCTTCAAGCCCAAGGCGACGATCAATTATCCGTTCGAGAAGAACCCGACCTCGCCCCGCTTTCGCGGCGAGCATGTGCTGCGCCGCTATCCCAACGGCGAAGAGCGTTGCATCGCCTGCAAGCTCTGCGAGGCGATCTGCCCGGCGCTGGCGATCACTATCGAGTCCGAGCCGCGCGAGGACGGCAGCCGCCGAACGACGCGCTACGACATCGACATGGTCAAATGCATCTACTGCGGCCTCTGCCAGGAGGCGTGCCCAGTGGATGCGATCGTCGAGGGGCCGAACCTCGAATTTGCGACCGAAACCCGGGAGGAATTGCTTTACGACAAGGCGAAGCTGCTCGCGAACGGCGACAAGTGGGAGCAGGCCATCGCCGCCAATCTTGCCGCCGATGCACCGTATCGGTAGGCGGCGCGGCATGCTGGAACAGGGGATCAAAATCCTCCCCGGAACGGGGAGGGGGACCATCCGCAGGATGGTGGAGGGGCCGAGGAGCGTCGGAGCAATCGACCCCTCCGTCAGCGCTTCGCGCTGCCACCTCCCCGTTCCGGGGAGGATTGCTTGATAGCAACCATCGCCTTTTACCTGTTCGCGACGCTCACGATCGTGCCCGCAATCGCGGTCATTTTCGCGCGCAATCCGGTCCACAGCGTGCTGTGGCTGATCCTGGCTTTCTTCAACGCAGCGGGGCTGATGCTGCTGGTTGGCGCCGAGTTCATCGCGATGCTCCTGGTCATCGTATACGTCGGCGCCGTCGCGGTGCTGTTCCTGTTCGTGGTAATGATGCTCGACATCGACTTTGCGAGCTTGCGCAGCGGCTTTACGCGCAATCTTCCGTTTGGGATCCTCATCGCCCTCGTGCTGATGACGGAAATGGTGATCGCGCTCAGCGCGTGGAACGCGGGCCCGGCGATGAGCGGGCGGCATATCCCGGCGGCAACGACCCCCAATATCGTCGCGCTCGGGCAGCTGCTCTACAGCCGCTATCTGCTCCCGTTCGAGGTCGCGGGCCTGATCCTGCTCGTCGCGATGATCGGCGCGATCGTCCTCACCCATCGCAAGCGCGGCGATCTGCGTACGCCCAATGCTTCGCGACAGATCCGGCGTCGCCCGGAAGATTCGATCAGGCTCACCCAACCCGGGGTGGGTGAGGGGATGAAGCTGTGATCGGCCTTAACCATTACCTCACCGTCGCAGCGATCCTTTTCACGATCGGAGTGCTCGGCATCTTCTTGAACCGCCGCAACGTGATCCTGATGCTGATGGCGATCGAGCTCATCCTGCTGGCGGTGAACATCAACCTCGTCGCTTTCTCGGCCTACCTGGGGGATCTAACCGGACAAGTGCTGGCGATGTTCGTCCTCACCGTCGCTGCGGCCGAGGCCGCGATCGGCCTCGCCATCCTCGTCATCTTCTTCCGCCGCCGCGGCTCGATCGCTGTCGACGACGTCAACCGGATGCACGGCTGATGACGAATATCGCGCTTGAGCTTATCGTCCTCCTGCCGATCATTGCAGCGATCGTCGCGGGACTCGGCGGACCGTGGATCGGCAAAAGCGCCGCCAAGGTCCTGACCACCGGGGCGCTGATAATCGGCGCGCTCCTCAGCTGGCCGATCTTCTTCAAATATATCGGGGGGAGCGCGCAGCCGACGGTCGTTCCAGTGTTCGAATGGATCCGCTCGGGCGACCTCATCGTCGATTGGGCGCTTCGGCTCGACAGCCTGACCGCGGTGATGCTGGTCGTCGTCACGACCGTCAGCTCGCTCGTCCACGTCTACAGCTGGGGCTATATGGAGGAAGACCCGGGCCAGTCGCGGTTCTTTGCTTATCTGTCGCTGTTCAGCTTCGCCATGCTGATGCTGGTGACGGCCGACAGCCTCGTCCAGATGTTCTTCGGCTGGGAAGGGGTGGGGCTAGCATCCTATTTGCTGATCGGCTTCTGGTACCACAAGCCGTCCGCCAATGCGGCGGCCTTGAAGGCGTTCATCGTCAACCGGATCGGCGACTTCGGCTTCAGCCTCGGGATCTTCGGCACTTTCCTGGTCTTCGGCACGGTCTCGATCCCGGCGATCCTCCACGCGGCGCCGGGCATGGCCGGATCGACCATCGGCTTTGCCGGCATGCGGGTCGAGACCATGACCCTGCTTTGCCTGCTGCTGTTCGTCGGGGCGATGGGCAAGTCGGCGCAGCTCGGTCTCCACACCTGGCTTCCCGACGCCATGGAGGGTCCGACCCCGGTCAGCGCTTTGATCCACGCCGCGACCATGGTGACAGCCGGCGTGTTCATGGTCTGCCGCCTCTCGCCGATGTTCAACGTGTCGCCGACCGCGATGCACGTCGTCACCTATGTCGGCGCCGCGACCTGTTTCTTCGCGGCCACCGTCGGCACAGCGCAGAACGACATCAAGCGGGTGGTCGCTTATTCGACCTGCTCGCAGCTCGGCTACATGTTCTTCGCCGCGGGGGTCGGCGCTTACGGCGCGGCAATGTTCCACCTCTTTACCCACGCCTTCTTCAAGGCGCTCCTGTTCCTCGGCGCGGGCAGCGTGATCCATGCGATGCACCACGAGCAGGACATGCGTTATTATGGCGCGCTCCGTAAGGAGATCCCGTTCACTTTCTGGGTGATGGTGATCGGCACGCTGGCGATCACCGGCGTCGGGGTCGCCGGCATCGGCTTCGCCGGCTTCTGGTCGAAGGACGCGATCCTCGAAGCAAGCTGGGCGAGCGGCTCGGTATCCGGGACGGTCGCCTTCTGGCTGGGCGCGATCGCGGCGCTCATGACCAGCTTCTATTCGTGGCGGCTGATCTTCATGACCTTCTACGGCGAGCCGCGCTGGGCCGCGTCCGAGCATATCCAGCACGCCATCCACCACGTCCATGAATCGCCCGACGAAGAGCATGGCGACAGCAGCCATTCGAAGGTGAAGGCGCCGGTCGGCACGGGCGGATACCACCCGCATGAAAGCCCGCTCAATATGCTGGTGCCGGTCGGGCTGCTCGCCCTTGGCGCGGTAGTGGCGGGCCAGCTGTGGCACGGAATCTTCGTCGATGCATCGCGCGCGCCCGAATTCTGGCGCGGGGCGGTCGCGTTCAGCGAGCATCTCGCCCATGCCGCGCACGAAGCGCCGCTGTGGGTCAAGCTCACTCCGACCATCGTCATGCTGCTTGGCCTCTGGATCGCGTGGAACAATTACATCCGGCGGCCGGAAGCCGCGGAAGCGTTCGTTCGCATGTTCCCGGCGGTGCACCGGTTCGTCCTCAACAAATGGTATTTCGACGAGATCTACGAAGTGCTGTTCGTTCGCCCGTCGTTGTGGATCGGGCGGTTGTTCTGGAAGGGCGGCGACGAAGGCACGATCGACCGCTTCGGACCGCATGGCGCGGCCTATGCGGTCGGGGTCGGTAACCGCATCACCTACCGGCTTCAGTCCGGCTATCTCTATTCTTATGCGCTGGTGATGTTGCTCGGCCTGATCGGCGCGGCGAGCTGGGCGATCTGGTGGGCCGCGCGGTGACGGGACTGCCGCTTCTCACCATCCTCATCGCATTGCCGTTGGTCGCTGGCGCCCTGTGCCTGTTCGTCAAGGCGAATGCGGCGCGCTGGATCGCGCTGGCCGCGACCATGCTGGAGCTCGCGCTGAGCGCCTACCTCTGGGTCCAGTTCGATCCGGGCGGAGCGCAATGGCAATTCGTTGAGAACCAGCCCGGCGGCGGCGGCATCGGCTGGAAGCTCGGGATCGACGGCATCGCCCTGGTCCTGATCGCGCTCACCGCACTCCTCATGCCGATCTGCATCGG
The DNA here is from genome assembly GCA_046765675.1 of Pseudomonadota bacterium. Classification (GTDB taxonomy): domain Bacteria; phylum Pseudomonadota; class Alphaproteobacteria; order Sphingomonadales; family Sphingomonadaceae; genus Sphingomicrobium. Next base: position 11,935 of record JBKPOR010000049.1, on the reverse strand, counting down.
TGCGAGCTGGCGCGCGATCGAAAAGCGCGTGCCCGAATATATGGCTTATTTCCTCCTGATGGAGTCGCTCATCATGGGCTCCTTCAGCGCGCAGGATCTATTCCTCTTCTACATCTTCTTCGAGGGCGGCCTGATCCCGATGTACCTCATCATCGGCATCTGGGGCGGCGCCGAGAAGATCAAGGCGAGCTACAAATTCTTCCTCTACACCTTGCTCGGCTCGGTGCTGATGCTGATCGCGATGCTGTACATGCGGTCGGTTGCCGGAACGACCGACATACCGGCGCTGATGGCTTACGACTTCCCCAAGGGAGCGCAGACCTTCCTGTTCCTCGCCTTCCTCGCCAGCTTCGCGGTCAAGCTCCCGATGTGGCCGGTCCACACCTGGTTGCCCGACGCGCACGTCCAGGCGCCGACCGCTGGCTCGGTGATCCTGGCCGGCGTGCTGCTGAAGCTCGGCGGTTACGGCTTCGTCCGCTTCTCCCTGCCAATGTTCCCCGACGGGTCGGCGCAGTTCGTACCCTTGATGTTCGTCCTCAGCGGGATCGCGGTCGTCTACACCAGCCTCGTCGCGCTGGTTCAGACCGACATGAAGAAGCTGATCGCTTATTCGTCGGTCGCGCATATGGGCTTCGTCACCTTCGGTTTGTTCGCGATGAACCGCCAGGGGATCGACGGCGCGATCATGGTGATGCTCGGCCATGGCCTGGTCTCAGGCGCGCTCTTCCTTTGCGTCGGCGTCGTCTACGACCGTCTGCACACGCGCGAGATCGCGCGTTATGGCGGCCTTTCCGACAACATGCCGGGCTACGCCTTGCTGTTCATGGTCTTCACGATGGCCAGCGTCGGTCTTCCCGGCACCAGCAATTTCGTCGGCGAGTTCCTGAGCCTGGTCGGAACCTACAAGGCGTCCACCTGGGCCGCGATCGTTGGCACCACCGGAATCATCCTCGGCGCGGCCTATATGCTGTGGTTGTACTGGCGCATTTGCTTCGGAACGCAACGTCACGCCGACGCGGCGGCAATGGCCGACCTCTCGGCGCGCGAATGGTGGCTGTTGGCACCGATCGCGCTGGCGGTGTTCTGGATGGGCTTCTATCCCGAAAGCTTCCTGAAGCCGATCCGCAATGACGTCGGGAGGATAATGGCACGAATGGAGCGGGTCGCTCCCGCCGGCGATTCCCGACCCACGGCCGGCAAGCCTGTCCAGCCCGAGCATCTCAGGCTTCTCGAGAAAGAGGGTGCGAACCAATGACCAGGTTCGGACCTATCTTGCCCGAGCTGATCCTGTCGATCGGAGCGACGATCCTGATGATGGTCGCCGCCTTCACCGGCCGCCGCGGCAGCGGCCTCGTCAGCTGGCTTTCCGTCGCCGTCCTTCTTGCCGCCACCGCCGCGCTAGTCGGCGCTCCGTCGCACGCCGGAGCGGTGTTCGACGGACTCATCGCCGCCGACCTCTTTGCGAGCTTTGGCAAGGCGATCATCTTCCCCGCGGCCGCCGTTGCGATCATCGCGGCGCACGGATGGTTCGAGCGCGACCACGAACACAGCAGCGAATATGCGGTGCTGATCCTGTTCGCGGTGGCCGGAATGAGCGTGATGGTCTCGGCGACGAGCCTCATTTCGCTCTACGTCGGGCTCGAGCTCAACAGCCTCGCGTCTTATGTCCTGGCGGCTTATCGACGCCGCGACGATCGCTCGGCCGAAGCGGGGCTCAAATATTTCGTCCTCGGAGCCCTCGCGAGCGGCATCCTGCTCTATGGAATATCGCTGCTCTACGGCTTCACCGGAACGACCAATTTCACGGGCATCGCCGCTGCTTTTTCGCGCGGAGCGCCGTCTCTCGGCCTTCTGTTCGGACTCGTTTTCCTGCTGGCGGGCTTGGCGTTCAAGATCAGCGCAGTGCCGTTCCACATGTGGACGCCCGACGTCTACGAAGGCGCGCCTACGCCGGTCACCGCTTTCTTCGCCTCCGCGCCGAAAGTCGCGGCGATCCTGCTTTCGACGCGGGTCTGCCTCGACGCGCTCGCCCCGGCGACCGACGCCTGGCGGCAGATCATGATCTTCGCCGCGCTCGCCTCGATCTTCCTTGGGGCGATCGCGGCCTACGGGCAAACCAACATCAAGCGGCTGCTCGCTTATTCGTCAATCAACAATGTCGGATTCGTGCTGGTCGGGGTTGCGGGTGCCGGCGCGGTGGGCGCGTCCTCGGTGCTCTTCTACATGGCCGTCTACGTGCCGATGACCCTGGGCGCGTTCCTCTGCGTGCTCTGGATGCGCAACAAGGATGGGGAACCGGTCGAGGATATTTACACCCTGTCGGGCCTCGCTCAGACTCGCCCGGCTTTCGCCGCGGCGATCGCCGTGTTCATGTTCAGCCTGGCGGGAATTCCGCCCTTTTTCGGCTTTTGGGCAAAGCTGGTCGTGTTCAACGCGGCGGTGAAAGCGGGGCTTCTGCCTCTCGCGGTCGCGGGAATCGTCGGCACTGTCGTGGGCGCCTATTATTATCTCAAGATCGTCAAGCTGATGTACATGGACGACCCGGTCGAGCCTTTTTCGCGGCCGCGCGAGCCGGTGCAGGGCGCGTTGATCCTCTTGTCGGCGCTCGCGGTGTCGCCACTCGGCTATTTGCTCATCGGGGTCCTGCAGTCGCTTTCCGACAACGCCGCCGCGTCGATGTTCTAGGCGATGCGTATCCGGATCGTCGAGCGCACCGGTTCGACCAACGCCGACCTCCTTGCCGACGAGAACGCCGTCGAGGGTGATTGGCTGATTGCGCTGGAGCAGGAAGCGGGAAAGGGCCGCCAAGGGCGGGCGTGGGTGTCCGCGGAAGGCAATTTCGCCGGCAGCACTTTGGTGGGCCTCCGGGACGACGACCCGCCGCCCCAGACTTTGTCGCTCGCGGCGGCCCTGGCGCTCGCCGACGCAATCGACGTCGCTGTTCCGGCCCAGCCGCTGATGCTCAAATGGCCCAACGATGTGATGATTTTGGGTAAGAAGGTCGCTGGGATCCTGCTCGAGCGCAGCGGCGACCGGATCGCGATTGGATTCGGCATCAATCTTACGAGGGCGCCCGCGCTGAAGGACCGGCAGCCGGCTCATCTTGGAGGCCGGGTTATGCCGGAGGCGTTCGCACCACTCCTCGCCGCGGGCTTCGCCCGGATGCTCGATCTGTGGCGCTCGACCGAGAGTTCAGCCCTCGTCCGGGCGTGGGAACAGCGAGCGCATTTGCCCGGGACGCGCCTCACGGTTCACTCCGGTAAGGACGAAACGATGAGCGGTAGATTTGCCGGCCTGGAGCAGGACGGAGCGCTTCGCCTGAGGCTCGACAACGGCTCGATCGAGGTAGTGCGCGCGGGCGACGTAGACCTGGATTAAACCCGGCGAGTCGGGCTCTCGCTTCCACTTTCAGTCGAGAGTAGGCGGGGATTGGTTTCGCGACCGAGTCGAAGGGTTTGGGGGGCGATTTCTCGCGAGACGCAGCGTCGGTCCTGCTGGCCGGCTCGCGTTGGAGGAGCGCCCCGATGTCTTTCATCACGACCAAAGACGGCACCCGCATTTTCGTCAAGGACTGGGGCCCGAAAACCGCCCAGCCGATCGTCTTCCACCATGGCTGGCCGTTAAGCGCCGACGACTGGGACAACCAGATGATGTTCTTCCTGGGCGAGGGCTATCGAGTCATCGCGCACGATCGTCGTGGGCACGGGCGATCGGATCAGACCGACGGCGGCAACAACATGGACACCTATGCGTCCGATGTCGCAGATCTGGTCGTTGCGCTGGATCTCAAGAATGCCATCCACATCGGTCATTCGACCGGCGGCGGCGAGGTTACGCGCTATGTAGCGCAATATGGCAAGGGACTGGTTGCGAAGGCCGTTCTGATCGACGCCGTGCCGCCGGTGATGGTCAAGAAGGATTCGAATCCGGGCGGAATTCCGATCGAAGTGTTCGACGGATATCGCGCTGCGCTCGCCGGAAACCGCGCCCAATTCTATCTCGATATCCCAAGCGGCCCCTTTTACGGCTTCAACCGCATGGGGGTGCAGCCCATCGAGGGGCTGATCCGCAATTGGTGGCGCCAGGCCATGATGGGCAGCGTCAAGGCCGGCTACGAGTGCATCAAGGCTTTTTCCGAAACCGACTTCACCGAGGACCTAAAGTCGATCGACGTGCCGGTGCTGGTGATCCACAGTGAGGACGATCAGATCGTACCATACGCCGATTCGGCACCGCTCACCGTCCACTTGCTGAAGAACGGCAACATCAAGACTTACAGGGACCTCCCGCACGGCTGCTGCCAGACCCATCCGGACCTGATCAACGCGGATCTGCTGGCTTTCATTCGAGGCGAGCAGGTGGGCACGAGGCGCGAGGAAGCGCCGGCCTTGGTCGCTGAGCCAATCCCCGCCTGAAGGCTGGGGATCCACGCCGGCGACGGGGCGACGCGCTTCACGACGCAGGGTTGTTCCCCTAAGGGCGGCGCATGCTGCTCGCCATCGACGCCGGCAATACGAATCTCGTCTTCGCGCTCGTCGATGGCGGAGAGATCAAGGCGCGCTGGCGAATCGCGACCGATCCGCGGCGGACGGCCGATCAATATGCGGTGTGGCTTCACCAATTGCTCGAGCTCGAAGGCTATTCGAAATCGGACGTGGATTCGGCGATCATCGGCACGGTGGTTCCGCGCGCCCTCCACAATCTCGAAGTGCTCGCGAGCAAATATTTCCACGTCGAGCCGCTGATCGCGGGGCAGGGGAAAGCGGCCTGGCCGATGTCATTGGACGTCGACGAGCCGCAAAGTGTCGGAGCCGATCGGGCGCTCAACGTGATCGCCGCCCATGCGAAGCATCCAAGCGACCTCATCATCATCGATTTTGGGACTGCTACGACGTTCGATGTGGTTGACGGTTCGGGCGCGTACAAAGGCGGGATCATCGCACCGGGCATCAATTTGTCGATCGATGCTCTGGTTAGCGCCGCGGCAATGTTGCCGCGGATCGCGATCGAAGCGCCCGAGGATACGAGCGTCATCGGCCGAACGACCGAGAGCCAGATGCTTATCGGCATCTATTGGGGCTATGTCGCGATGATCGAGGGCCTGACCGAACGCCTGAAGCGCGAGGTCGGCAGGCGGGTGACTGTAGTCGCAACCGGCGGCCTCGCCAGCCTCTTCGATAAGCACACCAAGGTGTTCGACGCGATTGAGCCCGACCTGACAATCCAGGGGTTGAGCCTGTTGCATAACATGGTGGCGTCCGCACCCCGATGATCCCTGGTGACGAGCTTCTCTTCTGCGCGCTCGGCGGATCGGGCGAGATCGGAATGAACGTCAACCTCTACGGCTGCCGGGGCCAATGGATCATGGTCGATCTCGGACTGACGTTCGCCGATCCGGATTACCCGGGGATCGATCTTGTCCTGCCCGACCTGGAATTCATCGAGGAACAGCAGGACCAGCTTACGGGCATCATCCTCACCCACGGCCACGAGGATCATATCGGGGCGCTGCCCTATCTCGCGGAGGAGTTGAAAGCGCCGCTCTTCGCCACGCCTTTCACCGCCGGACTGATCGCCGGGAAGCTCGAGGAGGAAGGGCTCACCGGCCGGGTGAAGCTCAATATCGTCGAGCGGGGCGGGACCGTCGAACTCGGCCCCTTCAAGGTCAGCTTTGTCGCTCTGTCCCATTCCATCCCCGAGGGGAACGGGTTGCTGATCGAAACCCCGTTCGGCAACATTTTCCACACCGGTGACTGGAAGATCGACGAGACTCCGGTGCTGGGCGAGGCTCCGAGTACCGAGGCGCTGACCCGGATCGGCGATGACGGCGTGCTCGCGCTGGTCTGCGATTCGACCAATGTCTTCCAGGATCAGCCCTCCGGGTCGGAAGAAGGCGTGCACGAAGGCCTGCTCGCGCAAGTCCGGCAAGCGAACGGTCGGGTGCTGGTGACGACTTTCGCCTCGAACGCCGCCCGACTTCAGACCATCGGCCGAGTGGCGCTCGAGACCGGCCGCAAGGTGTGCATTGCCGGCCGTTCGCTCGAACGCATCCTGCGAGTCGCACAGTCGACGGGATACTTAATGGATTTCCCGCCGCCGATTGCGTTCGACGAAGCCATGCGCCTGCCGAAGGCCGAGGTGCTGGTCATCGCGACAGGCGGACAGGGTGAGCCGCGCGCAGCGCTCGGCCGGATCGCGTTCGGCACTCATGAGCTCAAGCTCAGCGAAACGGATACGGTCATCTTCTCATCCCGGATCATTCCCGGAAATGAAGTTGCGATCGGCCGGATCATGAACCAGCTTTCCGACCTCGGAGTCCAGATCGTCACCGAGAAACAGGCGCACGTTCATGTATCGGGCCACCCAGGCCGGCCCGAGCTGGTTCAGATGTACCAATGGGTTCGGCCGCAAATCGTCGTCCCGGTTCATGGTGAAGCGCGGCATCTTGCGGAACATGCGCGGCTCGCCTTGTCCCACGGAGTATCGAAGGCGGTGGTCCAGCAGAACGGCGACGTGATCCGTCTTGCGCCCGGCGACCCTGAGAAGGTCGACGAAGTTCGGGTCGGGCGATTGGTGCTCGACGGCGACGTCATCCTTCCCGCCAACGGCTCGACAATCAATGAGCGCCGGCGGATCAGCTTTGGCGGGCTCATCACCGTTGCGGTTCCCGTCGGCGAGGATGGCGAGCTTGCCGGATCGCCGCTGATCCGGCCCTTCGGGGTGCCGGTCGAAGAGGATCGCGACGACTTCATTGCCGATGCGACCGATGCGGCGACTCGCGCCTTCACTCCGAAGGGAGAAGAGGATCAGGTTCGGGAGGCGGTCCGCCTCGCGGTTCGACGCTGCGCGACCCTGTGGACCGGCAAGAAGCCGCTCGTCGAGGTCATGCTACTCCAGGTCGCACAGTAACCGCCGTCATGAAGTTCGGCTCGATTGTCGCAATCTATTTTCTCTTCTTCTGCGCGTCGGCGTTCATCCTGCTTCCGTTCGGGGTGAAGACGAGCGAGGAACTGGGCCAGGAGATGGTGCCCGGCCAGGCGGAGAGCGCGCCGCACCGCTTCGATCTGAAGCGGCACCTCATCAAGGCGGCGATCCTCGCGGCTGTCCTGTTCGCGATCTATTATGCGAACTGGTCCTACGGCTGGGTCACTCCGGACGACCTGGATTTCTATAATTGAGGAGCTATTTAGCGGCGCTTTTCGAGCGCCTGCGCGAGCGCGGCGTATAGTTTGCCCATGTCCGACGACATTAGCGTAACGGCGATCGCCCCGCCTTCGCGCTCCGCGAGCACCCGCCTAAGCATCGCCTCGAAGTCGTGGACGTATCGGTTGACCGAGCGCTGGAATTCGAGGTCGCTTTCATACTGGCTGCGGATCGCCCGGGTCTCGCTGCCGTCCAGCAGCTTAACCGCTCGCCGGGTGAAGACTCCGCGATTGCCCTTGAGGTAGGAATCCCAGGCACGGTCATCGATCTCATCGGAGAGGATCTTGCCGACATCGATCGCCGCCGAATGCATCGAATCGATCAGCAGGGACACGCGGCGGGCGAATGCCTCGGTGTCCTTCTCGCGCTGATCCTTGCTCGTATCCTCCATATGGCGTTCGAGCGCGACGGCGCTCTGTCCGAGGCTTAGCATTTGTTGCGTCAGCCGGTCGGAAGCGGAGCGAGCTGCTTCGACTGCTCGGGTTGCGACCGTTTCGACCTCCCGGAGCCGCTCCTCGACCGTTTCGCGGATCACCCGTTCGAGTGCGTCGCGGGTTTCATTCGACAATTTGCCGGCGCTTTCCGGGATCACTGCTTCGATCGCCTCGCGCGCTCGTTCGGCGGCGTGCGCGGCGGCCTCTTTGACCTGGACGAGCGCCGCGACGAGCGACGGTCCAGTCTCCTGGATAAGATGCCCGGCTTCGGTTTGGGCTTCCGCGATTGCTGACGTGAGACCGGTGAGCTTTGCCTGCGCGCTGCCGACGCCGTCGTCGAGGCTTGCGAGCAGCGCGGCAAAGCGTTCCTTCTGCTCGTCGATGTGCGCGGCGGTCGCGGTCATCCGCTCGCTCGCCTCGGACGCCGTGTCCCGCATCCAGCCGAGTTCCGGCTTGATGGTGTTCGTGACCTCCACCAGCCGCTCGGCGTTGCCCTGGGCTTCCCCGAACGCGGCGCCGATGTTCTCGCGAAGATCGTCGGCCAATTTTGAGACGGTGTCGCGAAGCGCTCCGGTCCGCTGGGCGAGTGCGCCAATGGCGCCGTCCTGATTCGTGGCTTGGGCGGACAGTGCATCGAGCTCGGTGCGTGCGCGTATCAGCGATTCGAGGAAGTGGTTGGCCCGCTCATCGCCGTGCGAGGCAAGTTCGGTGAAGCGCTCGTCGATAAGAGCGAGGCCCCGGTCGATCTCGGCGATCATTCGCTGCGATGCGCGCTCCTGCTCCGCGACCCGACCGGAGAGGGTTGCTAGCGATTCATTGGCGCGGCCAATGTTGGCTGCGAGCGCATCGGCGGACTCGGCGCCTGCCTTGCCTAGTCCGGCGGAGGCCTGATCGACGAGCGCACTGACGGCTGCCGACTGCGCGTCTATTCCCGAACGAATCTCCTGCAGCGACAGGGATGTGCGATCGAGCAATGCGTCGAGCACGCCCGAGAAGCTGCCTTCTGCCTCCGCCACCTTGCTACCGGCGTTCGCGCCGGCGAGCTCGATTTCGGCGAGCCGCGCAGCCAGCCGGTCCGTCGCTTCCCCTATCAGCCGGTCGGCGTCGCGCGTACGATCCGACAGACCTTCTATCTGGGCCCCGAAATTCGCTGCCTTCGCCGCGGACTCCGTCCCTACGTTGCGGATTTTCTCCGCCAGCGAGTGCGCAGTGGCTTCCGCTCGCGGAAGGTCCTCGAGCAATACGGCAACGTCGTTGCGCGCCGATTCGGCGGCGCGGTCGAGCGCCTCGCCGGACTTCATCAGTCGATCGGCGCTCGAATCGAACTCGCGCGTGATCCCGCCGAGCTTGCCGGTGGCCTGATCGCCAAGCTGCATCAGGTGCTGCGAGATCATCGTCAGTTCCGAACGGCTGTCGTTGATCCGCTGCGACAGGACCTCAAGCAGCGCCTCGAGCGTCTGTGTTTCATGGCGCATCGCGACGACCGACCGGGTAAACTTTTCGGCTTCCTTCCGCCGCGTCCGGCCGAACATGATCCACGCGAGACCCATAAGGGCCAGCGGACCGGCAGCGAGCGCAACCCATTGTGCGATCGCCGGAGAGGTGAGCGGCTGGCCGGACAAGGCTCGGCCGGCGGACCATGCGCAATAACCGATCCACAATGCGGCGAGGATGGCGAGGGCCGTTCCAAGCACCTGTCGGCCTCCGCTTCCGCGGGCTTCGGCCTGGCTTTCGGCCCACTGATCCTGATCGAAGGTCGGCTGGATCAAAGCGTCGAGGCTGGTTAGCTCAAGAGGCTGGAGTTCCTCGGGTGGCAGTGGCGCCGGCTCGGCGCGCTTGGCGAATGGGTTCATGGCAAAGATCAGTTTACCATCTTTGATGCCGCAAGAAAGCGATTAGAGAGCTTTGAGCGATTACAGGGGGGAGGAGCGGCCCAGAATGGCGCTTGGAGCGCTGATCGGCGCGTATCAGGAAGATGATTCGGGCGGCCTTCGGGCCTTGCTCCCGCTCGCCGGGCGAACCTTGCTCGAATATCAGGTCCGCTGCGCGTCGGCGGTTGGCGCCGCACCGGTCGTGGTCGTTGTCGAACGTGTGGCGCAAGCGCTTCAGGATGCCTTCGAACGGCTTCGGCTTGACGGCATCGGGGTTTTCCCCGTCAGCGATGTCCATGAAGCGGTTAGCCGGTTCGAAGCAGGATCGACGATCCTCCTGCTCGGCGACGGCATAGCTCCGTCCGCTGAGCTGGTTGCTGCGGTCGCGGACGAGACCGAGCCTGTGATTGCCACCGTTCCCGACGACGAGGCGCATGAGCCGTTTGAGCGCATCGACAGCGAAACGCGCTGGGCAGGGGTGGCGCTGGTCGATTCAAAGACCCTGGGTTCGACCGCCGCGATCCTCGGTGATTGGGACCTGCAATCAACCCTGCTCCGCCGCACGGTGCAGGATGGTGCGCTGCGCTGGCACGCCGTCGAGCATGGCGGCGAACCATTGCTCGTCGAGCGCGCCGATCAGCTCGAGCATTTTCAGCGCAAGCTGATCGCCGGCTCACGCGACGCCCGGCGGGACTGGGCGAGCCGCTTCGTCTTGCCGCCGATCGAGGATCTCGCCACCCACTGGCTGATGCAAACCCGAGCCCGCCCCGCGTGGCTGGTCTGGTGCGCGCTGGCGTTGACCCTCGGCGCTGCACTTTCATTCAGCCGCGGGTGGCTCGGCGTGGGGCTGGCCCTTCTCCTCATTTCCGCGCCCCTCGACATCATCGCGGGCCGGCTTGCCGCGATCCGCCTCAAGCCGTTGGCCAAACGCATGGTCAGCCGGGTTCTGCTGTGGCCTGCCGGCGGATTGGCGCTCCTTGCCTTGGGCTGGTGGGAAAGCCGGCATACCGGTGGCTGGGGCGCATTGCTGGCAGCCGTAGCCGCGGGCGCATTTGCCGAGGCCGCCCGGCTCGAAGGCAGCGGGGGATTGCCGGCCGAATTGTGGCTGAGCTCGCGCCGCAATTTCATCCTTCTGGCGATTCCTTTTGCGCTTCTCGGCGCATGGACGCCCTATCTCGTAACTGTGTTTGTTTATGCAGCCGCCAGCTTTTTCTATGTCCAGCACGCGCGCCGGATCGGGCCTGAGTTGACCCGAAGTTAACCGAAATCGGATAAGGCCGTCGCGATGATGGCGGAAGAATGGCCGATCGGGTCCACTCCTGCGGATCCCTCCTTCGCGCCTGCGCGTGGCGCGGGTCGCGACCGCTTGGCCACCGTTCGAGCCGATTTCTTCCTAAGCTCGGGGGATCGCCTGACCGAGCAGGAACGGGCGCTGATGACCGCGATGCTCCATTGCCTGGTCGGTGATATTGCCGACGAGCTTCGGGCAGCGCTTCCGAGCGGGGTCGCAGCGGCGAACGACGATCGCAATCTCATGATCGTCGAAGCGCTGTCGAAGGCCAAGTTGCTCGACCGTGGAATCCTCGTTCGAATGCTTCTTCGACGTGCCGACGAAGAGCGGATTGCAACGGCGGCCAAGGCGCGGAGCGGACGGCGCGACGCACGGGTCCTCCAGGGATTGGTCAGTCACGAAAGCGGCGCGATTTCCGCGGCTGCGATGTCGCTGATCCTGGCTCGCGGCCGGCGCCGCGATCGCTTCGGGCAGTGCCTGCTCCAATTCGACGATTTTCCGCCGGACGAAGCGGCGGCGATCGCACAGATCGTCGCGGCAGCGTTGCGGAGCGATCTCGCAGGGCTGCCTCAGGCCGCCGCTCGCGACCAATTGCTCGCCGCTGCAGTCGACGACATGCTTGCGCGTTACGACCGCTCCAACGGCTTCGAGGAACTCACGGCCATTCTCGTCGACTTGCTCGAGGATGAGGATCATCTCAGCGACGAGCTCATCGTGTCGGCGGCAATGGAAGGCGAAATGACATTCGTCGCCCAAGCACTTGCTCGGCGCTCGGGACTTGCCGGGGAAGTCGCGACTGACGAGCTGCTATCAGCGTCGGAGCAGAGGGTCATGACCTTGCTCCGGATCGCCGGCGTTCGCCGCGAGCTTGCTGCGCGTCTCCTTGCCGGCATCGGCGACCTTCTAGGAGTGGTCGATCCGGGAAGCGCCATCACCACCTTCGATGGCATGAGCGAAACCGAGGTGGAAAACGCCCGAAGCTGGCTTGGCTCGGACGCCGCCTACCGGTCGGCCGTCGCGAGGCTCGAGCAAAGCTGATGGCCAGCGCCCCGTCTGAACCAAGGCCGGTGCTCGGCCGCGTCGACAAAGCCGGCCGGCTGGTCAGCGCCGACCCCGCGCTTGAGGCGCTTCAGCGC
>JBKPOR010000048.1:0-8822 GCA_046765675.1 Pseudomonadota bacterium | reverse complement strand
GCGGTGACTCCTTCCGGCTCGTCATAAGCCGCGAGCAGTCTATCGACCCCCTTCACCCGGTCCATTCCGATCAGAAGCCGCGCTCCGGGCCCAAGCAACGAGCGGAAATGACGCAAGAGATCAGTCGCGCTCCACGGCACGAAATTGCCGATCGTCGAACCGGGGAAGAAACCGACTTTGGGCAGGTGTTCGATTCCTCCGGGAAGACCGAACGGCCGGGTGAAATCGGCGGTGACCGGAAGCACCTCGAGCGACGGGAACCGCCGCTGCAACTCCGCCGCGCTCCCGTTGAGATAATCGCCCGAAATGTCGACCGGGACATAGGCCGCCGGCGCGATTGCCTCGAGCAGGATGGGGGTCTTGGTCGCGGAGCCGGCACCGAATTCGACCACGACGCCGCCCGCGGGGATTCGCGCCGCGACGTCGGGCATGATGTCGTGGAGCAGGGCCGTCTCGGTGCGTGTCGGATAATAAGAGGGAAGACGCGTGATCTCGTCGAACAGCTCGGAACCGCGATGGTCATAGAGCCACCGCGCGGGGATCGCCGGGATCGCCGCCGACAGTCCCGCGAGCACATCGTCGCGAAACGCCCGTGTTTGCTGGTCAAGCGTCGCGAGCAAGCCGGACCCCAGTGAATTGCCAGCGAGCATCCGGCGGGAAGAAATTGCGGTAGGCGGCGCGACTATGACCGCGGGGCGTGGCGCAGCTCGCGCCCTTCAACACCAGCTGCGAGCACATGAACTTGCCGTTATATTCGCCGACGGCGCCCTTGGCTGGAGCGAAGCCAGGGTATTGCGCGAAAGCGCTGCCGGTCCATTCCCAGACGTCACCGAAGATCCCGCCACCGGGACTTGGGGCAACGGCGCCTGCCGTATCCAGCTGATTTCCGATCGCCGGGTCGGCGGAAGCACCGAAATCCTCCCATTCGGCTTCGGTCGGAAGGCGCGCTCCGGCCCAGCGCGCGAAGGCATCGGCTTCGTAATAGCTGATGTGCGCGACCGGCGCCGCCCAGTCGATTTCGCGCCTCCCGCCAAGCGTGAACTCGCTCCCATCGTCGCGCCAATAGAGCGGTGTGGAGATGTTCTCCTGCTGGACCCACGCCCAGCCGTCCGACAGCCACAATGTCGGCGTTCGGTAGCCGCCGGCGTCGATGAATTCGCGCCATTCCTTGTTCGTTGTTCGGCCATTTGCGATTTCGTGGTTCGTCAGCATCGCTCGGTGGCGCGGCCGCTCACTGTCGAAGGCGAAGCCCTCATCGGCGGCCCCGACCTCGATCACGCCTTCGCGGCCGCGATGCCAGGTCAGCGGCTCGACCGCGAAACAGGCCGGCTCCGGAAGCTCGCCATAAGCGGGCTCGAGCGGATTCTCGGCGAAGGTCGCAAGGATGTCGGTGAGGAACAGCTCCTGGTGCTGCTGCTCATGGTGGATCCCGAGCTCGGTCAGCTCGAGCGCCGCCGGCGGAAGCGACGGAAGCGCGCGCTCCAGCGCTTCATCGACATGCGTTCGATAGCTGCGGACCTCGTCGAGCGATGGGCGGCTCAGCATTCCACGCTTGGCCCGGGCATGACGATCGCCTTCGCCCTCGTAATAGCTGTTGAAGAGATACGGCCAGCGTTCGTCGAACAGGCAATATCCAGCGACATGGTCGCGAAGAACGAAGGTCTCAAAAAACCAGGTCGTGTGCGCGAGATGCCACTTGGCCGGCGAGGCGTCAGGGAATGGCTGGATTGCCGCGTCCGCGTCGGACAGAGGCGCGGCGAGGTTGAGACTAAGCGTGCGAGTGGCAAACAGCCGCTCGCCGAGCGCCTTGGGGGTCCAGTTCGAGTCCTCCCGGGCCATGCGCGCGCTCCACTGCCATGAAACAACTTTCGGGTCGAGGGGAAAGTTCGCTATTTGTTCTGTGTTTCCCACTATTCGTCGCGTGTGGCGCCCGGCTTCCAGAGAATATCGCCGCCCTCGATCGCCGCGACATAGCGCGCCGCGACGAATAGCAGGTCGGAGAGGCGGTTCAGATAGGCCAAAAGCTCCGGATTGAGCGGCTCACTTTCGTTGAGCGCCACGGCCGCGCGTTCGGCGCGCCGAACCACCGTCCTCGCCAGATGCAGCGCGGCCACAGCCTGCGAGCCGCCGGGAAGGATGAAGCTTTGCAGCGGCTCCAGGCCCGCGTTCATGGCGTCGATCTCCGCTTCGAGCCGCTCGACCTGGCTGGGGACGATCCTCAGCCCGACGCGGAACTCGCCGGGCGTTGCGATATCCGCGCCGAGATCGAACAGGTCGTTCTGGATACTGAGAAGCTGCTCCGAAAGGACACCCGGCACGAGCGTCGCGATCGCGACGCCGATCGCGGCATTGCTTTCGTCGACCTCGCCGATCGCGGTCATCCGAAGGCTCGATTTGCTCACCCGGCTACCGTCGACGAGGCCGGAGCTGCCATCGTCCCCGGTCCGTGTGTAGATCTTGTTTAGCTTGACCAAATGCTACCGGGCCGAGCCCGCCACGATCAGGATCAGGACGACGATGACGATCGCGACCGCCTGGAACAGCACGCGCCGTTGCATCCACTTCTGCGATTGCTCCCCAGTCACGTCCTTGCCCGAAGCCATGGCGATGACCCCGCGCACCAGCACGTAGACGGTCGCTGCCATTGCGAGGATGAGAAGGATGAGGAGCGGGAACCGCATCGCGCTGCCCTTAAGCCGCCCCGAAAGCGAAACCAAGCGGAAGCTTGCCGGCTAGCAGGTCGGCGGCGAGGGCCGGCCCCTCGATGCCCGTCTCACGCATTGCGGCTAGGGTCGGCGCGAGGTCGCGCTTGGCGAGGCGCCGCCCGTCTGAATGCGTGACCAGCGGATGATGCAAATAAGCGGGTTCGCTCAATCCGAGCAGCATTTGAAGCAACCGCTGCACCGGCGTCGATGGGCGCAGGTCCGCCCCGCGCACGATCAGGGTCACCTCGCTTTCGGAATCATCGACGACGCACGCCAGATGATAAGAAGCCGGAGCGTCCTTGCGCGCAAGGATGGCATCGCCAATGTCCTCCTCGCCTGCCGTAAACCGCGCTCCGTCCGCTTCGGTCCAGGCAGGCAAGCCGGCGCGCTCGAGCGCTTTGGTAGAATTGAGCCGCCAGCAATGCGCAGTGGTTGCGCGGCGGCCGGGATCGTCGGGCAAGTTGCGGCAGGTGCCGGGGTAGGAGGTCGCAGCATCGCCATGGGGGGCCGTCAGCGACTGGGCGATGTCGGCCCGCGTGCAGAAGCAGGCGAAGACGAGCCCATCGCTTTTCAGCCGCTCCAACGCTGCCTCATAGGCGGCGGTACGCAGCGATTGGACCAGCACCGGCTTCTCCCAGTTGAGGCCGAGCCATTTGAGGTCATCATAAATCCCGCCGACGTACTCGGGCCTGCTCCGAGTCTGGTCGAGGTCTTCGATCCTGAGCCGGAACGCGCCGCTGCCAGCCCTGGCTCGGGCATGCCCAACGACGGCGCTATAGGCGTGGCCTAAATGCAACCGTCCCGTCGGTGAAGGCGCAAAGCGGCTGACAATCACCCGCACGCCTCTTGACGGCGACTCTGCAATCTTCGATTCATCGTCATGTCACGTCGGGTTGGCATCCGGCGGGCAACAAGGGAAGACGGGCCGGGGCCCTCTCCTCCTTGAGTGCGACGAGGCCGGGAGCTGGAGTTCGGACCCACGAACGAAAGGCTTGTTTGCTAGTCGCATGTATCATCCCGAGCTGATCCGCCATCCCGACAGCTGCCCGGCGCTGGTGCTCAACGCCGATTACACTCCGCTGTCTTATTACCCATTGTCGCTGTGGCCGTGGCAGACCGCGGTCAAGGCGATGTTCCTGGAACGCGTCGACGTCGTCGCCCATTATGAGCGCGAAGTGCATAGCCCGAGCGTCGCCTTGAAGCTGCCTTCGGTCATCGCCCTTCGCGACTATGTGCGGCCCAACGAATATCCCGCGTTCACTCGATTCAACTTGTTCCTGCGCGATCGATTCCGCTGCGTCTATTGCGGCTCGGGCAGGGAACTGACGTTCGACCATGTGATCCCGCGCGCGCAGGGCGGCCGGACAACCTGGGAAAATGTCACCACCGCCTGCGCTCCATGCAATCTCAAGAAGGGCGGGCGCACTCCGATGGAAGCGCACATGCATTTCCACCGCGAACCGATCCGGCCGAGCAGCTGGCAATTGCAGGAGCACGGGCGTGCCTTCCCGCCCAATTACCTGCACGAAAGCTGGCGCGATTATCTCTACTGGGATGTCGAGCTGGAACCGTAAGTCCGGCTGACGAAGTCACGGATCTTGGGCGCGATATCGTCGCGCTCGAGCGCGAGCGCGAGATTGGCGATCACAAAGCCGGCCTTGTCGCCGCAATCGTGGCGGACCGAATTCACCTTCAGCGCATGGAATGGCTGCGAGCCGATCAGCTTGGCCATTGCGTCGGTTAGCTGGATCTCTCCGCCGGTCCCGCGCTCCTGCGCGTCGAGTACGCGCAGCACGTCGGGCTGGAGGATATAGCGCCCGATCACCGCGAGCCGTGACGGAGCCATGTCCGGCTCGGGCTTTTCGACCAGCCCGAGGACCTCGGTCAGATCTCCGTCGGCCTTGCCGGGGCTGATGATCCCGTAGCTCTTGGTCCTCTCCGCCGGGACCTCCTCGGTCGCCACGAGATTGCCGCCGACTTTCTCCCACGCCTCGACCATCACGTTGAGGACGCCGGGCACCATCAAGTCATCGGGGAGGAGAACCGCGAACGGTTCGTCGCCGACGATGTGGCGAGCGCACCACACCGCGTGACCCAGGCCGAGCGGCTGCTGCTGGCGGACGGTGGCGATCTCTCCGAAGCGGGCATTCGACGGCGCGAGCGCGTCCAGGCTCTTGCCCTTTTCCTGCATGGTCGCCTCGAGCTCGTAGGCATGGTCGAAATAGTCGACCAGGGGCGATTTGCCGCGGCCAGTGACGAAGATCAGCTCTTCGATCCCGGCCTCACGCGCCTCATCGACGGCATATTGGATGAGCGGCCGGTCGACGATCGTGATCATTTCCTTGGGAATGCTCTTGGTCGCGGGCAGGAGGCGCGTGCCGAGGCCCGCGACAGGGAACACCGCCTTGCGAAGCCGCCCTCTCATTTGGGGGCCGCGGGCCCGGTATCATTGGTCACGGCATAGGGATCCGATCCCGCGGGAAGCGCCGGCGCCGCACCGCCGCTCGGGGGCGGCAGGTCGAACGGATCCTGGGCGCGCGGCTCGGACTTTTTCATGAGCTCGTCGATCCGCTCGGGATGAGCGTTCGGCGGCGGGGTGAGAAGCTCGGCGGCCGTGGGGGTTGCCCTCGCCATCATCGGTTTCACCGGAAGCGAGTGGCCAGGCGCCGGTTTCAGCTCAGCGACTTTCCCGCAACCGGCGACAAGCGCGACCGCGATGATCGAAGCTGCGCGCCAAGGTCTCATGCGCTCCGACTAGCCGCTCCCTGGCTATTGCGCTAGCGCCGCACGCATGCGCGTCATTCCGCTTGCCTTGGCGATCGCCGCCCTTGCCGCATGTTCGAAACCGGAGCAGCCCGCCAATAACCAGGCCCAGCCGGCCGCCGCTGAAGCGGGCCCCCAAAAGGGTGTCGACCGAAGCCACAAAGGGCAGTCCGCTCCGGACGCCTTATTCGACAATCCCGACGGCGGAGACATTCGGCTCGCCGATTTCAAGGGCAGTCCGGTGCTCGTGAATCTATGGGCGACTTGGTGCGCGCCGTGCGTCAAGGAGCTTCCGACGCTCGACAGGCTGGCGCAGACGCACGACGTCGATGGAGAGCTCGGGGTCATCGCCGTCAGCCAGGATTCGGGACCGCGCCCGTCAGTCGTCGCCTTCCTCGACAAGCTCAAGATCAAGGATCTCGGCGCCTATCAGGACCCGACGATGGCCCTGTCAGGCGCGCTTGGGCCCGATACGGTACTTCCGACCACGATCCTCTACGACGCCAACAGCAAGGAAGTCTGGCGCTACGTCGGGGACCTCGACTGGACCGGCCCCGAGGCGGCTAAACTATTGTCTGAGGCCGGCGCGCCGGCAGCCGCAAAAGATTGAGAACGCGCCCGTCGATCGCTGCAAGGCCGAGAGCGATGAGACCAAGGCCGAGGAAGTCCTGAGCGGCAAGGCTCTCGCCGAGGAACAAAGCCCCAAGCAGAATCGCGACCGGCGGAACCAACAAGGTGACGAGTAGAGCGTTGGTTGCGCCGGACGAATCGATCAGCCTGAAATAGAGCACATAACCGAACGCTGTGCACAGCAGGGCGAGGGAAACGATCGCGCCCAATGCGGTCAGCGGCGGAAAGGCGTGCGTCCATGGCCGGTCGACGATGAACGCGACCGGGAGCATCATCAGCGCACCTGCGCTCAGCTGGCCGGTGGTGACCGACATCGGCGACAGGCCCATTGCCCGGAATCGGCGCGCCCAGACCGCGGCCAAGGCGTAACAGAGCGCGGCAGCAACGCAGGCAAGCTGGGCAAGCGCCGAGCTGCCGAGGCTCGATAGCAGTGAGGGGCCGATCATCGTCGCAACCCCGCCAAAACCCAAGAGCACACCGGCGATCTTGCGCGGGCTCATGCGTTCGTCGTGGGTTAGAAAGTGCGCGACTACAACGCCCCAGATCGGCGTCGTCGCATTGAGGATCGATGCGAGGCCGCTGGCGATGTGCGTCTGGCTCCAGCCGAACAGGACAAACGGGACCGCATTGTTGAGCAGCGCGAGCAGCAGGATCGAGCCCCAGACTTTTCGCGGCAACCCGACGCGCTCGCCTCTGAACCAGAGGTACGCCCACATCGCGAGCGCAGCGATCGAAAGACGAAGCAAGACATAGGTCAGCGGCGGGACGTGGCGAACCGCCACTCCGATGAAGAAGAAGGCCCCGCCCCAGATCAGGGCGAGGATGGCGAGCACGCCCCAATCGCTGCGGTTCATGACGGTCCGGATCACGGGGGCATTATCGCGCTCGGAAAGCGCCGACACGTCCGCGAGCTTGTGGTCAAACGCCTGGGGATCGAATGGTTTCATCCGCGCGAACGTGGCCATTCCAGCCGTTCGACGCCAACAAATGCCCGGACTCGCTCTATAAGCTGAGCTTATCAGTCCCGGAGTAGCTCATTAATGCTGGTCTTGGATCGGGTGCGCTCGTCGACGCGCTTGACGATCACCGCGCACGCGAGTCCTGGGCCGCCGTCCTTGCCCGGGAGTGTGCCCGGAACGACGACCGAATAGGGCGGCACGCGCCCGTAATGGACCTCGCCCGATGCTCGGTCGACGATCTTGGTCGAGGCGCCGAGGAACACGCCCATCGACAAGACCGAGCCCTGTTCGACAACCACTCCTTCAGCGACCTCCGCCCGGGCCCCGATGAAGCAATCGTCTTCGATGATCACCGGCCCCGCCTGGAGGGGCTCGAGAACCCCGCCGATCCCCGCTCCGCCGGAGATGTGCACATTCCTGCCGATCTGAGCGCAGCTTCCGACCGTCGCCCAGGTGTCAACCATCGCACCTTCGCTGACATAGGCTCCGATGTTGACGAAGCTCGGCATCAGCACGGCTCCCGGCGCGATATAGGCGCCGCGGCGAACGATCGCTCCAGGCACCGCGCGGAAAGCGGCGGCGGAAAACTCCTTCTCGCCCCAGCCGGCAAATTTCGAGGGCACCTTGTCCCACCAATGACCGCCGCCGGACCCTCCGGAGATGAGCTCTATGGGATTGAGCCGGAAGGACAGCAGCACCGCCTTCTTCAGCCACTGGCGGACGGTCCAGTCGCCGTCCGACTTCTCGGCGATGCGGGCTTCACCGGAATCGAGCGCGGAAAGCGCCGCGTCGACCGCCTGCCGTACCGGCCCCTTCGTCGACGGGCCGATCGTGTCCCGATCGTCCCAGGCGCGTTCAATGAGGCTCCGCAGCGCGTCGTCCATTCACTTGCCTCCCAGGATCGTTTGGAGCCAATCTCCGACATCGGTGATCCGATGGTCGACGACTGCTTCGTCATAGCCGTGATTGCCCCGTTCGGAGCCGTTGTCGACCCACACGGTCGTCATTCCGAGCTCCTTTGCGGGAACGAGGTTCTGCGCCATGTCGTCGACGAGGAGGGCGCCCAAAGGGTCGATTCCGAACCGCTCGCAGAGCAAAGCATAGCCGTGCGGATCGGGCTTGGGCCGTAGCTCGCTCGCATGGATGTCGTGAAGCTCATCGAAATGCTCCCGGACACCGATCGCCTCGAGCACTCGTCGCGCGTAGGGCGCATCGCCATTGGTGAAAACGAGTTTGCGGCCCGGCAGTCGCGAAAGCGCGACTGCGAGACGTGCGTTCGCTTCAATCCGGTCGAGCGGGATGTCATGAACGTCTTCGAGGAAATCGTGCGGGTCGATCGAATGCTCTTTCATGAGGCCCGCGAGCGTTGTCCCATGCTGATGGAAGTGCGCTTTCTGGACGCGTTTCGCTTCATCCATGTTGCAGCCGAGAAGGCGCTGGATGTATGCTCCCATCCGCTCGTCAATTAGCGAAAAAAGTCCCGCGGACGCTGGATAGAGACAATTGTCGAGGTCGAAAATCCAGTCGCGGACATGTCGAAAATGCGGGTCCATGGCCGCCATGGTCCCTAATGACTTCAACAGCTTAAGCAAATTGTAAGGTTTCATAAACCATAAGCTCAAACGGGGAAGCCGTGGCGTTTCAACGGCTTGAGCGGAGTTGGAAATGAAAACCAGGTTTTTGGCAACGACGGGCTGCGCGACTTTGCTCGTGCTTGGCCTTTCGGCTTGCGGCGGCGGCGGAGGCGGCGGCGGCACGGTCCAGC
>JBKPOR010000047.1:0-2351 GCA_046765675.1 Pseudomonadota bacterium | reverse complement strand
ACAGTCTTGCCATTCCGTGCTACCAACACCGCACCCGAAAAACGATCAGCCGCAACATCCTCATCCAACTTCTTTCGTAAGGCCGTGATCAATTCGCTTTCGCTCAAGTGGGGAAGGGCAAAATCAGATGGTCGCGGAATCGCATTAAGGCCGAGCGTTGTAATCTGGTGTTGTTCCGTCGCATCAACCTCAAGAGTCAAACGACCAAACTGATCCGAGCGGCGTTCCTGGACGAGTGCGACGATTTTGGTTGGAGTCGACTCCTCGACTTTTTTAAGATCGAAGCCTCCGGTCATCTCTCGAAATCCAAGGTCCCGATCCGCGTTCTGTTCGCGCGCCGGAAAATTCTTGCGCACGAACTCTCTGTATTTGTCCGCATCGCCGGCATTAAATGCATCTAACCAAGCCTTTGCCTGGTTGCCGGCAGGCGTATCGGGGAATTGTGTTTGTGCCTCGCCCTTTGGAGCGATAGAAAAGAATGCAAACATCAGAATTGCGGCTAACATTAGATAGTTCTTCATGGTTCTACTCTCTGCGCAGGATTTATCAGGATTAATATGTACGTCATGTTAATCCTGAAATATTCACTTCATTCGCTTCAGCATCCTTATTATATGTGACCTGATGTCTTTCGCAGGTTTGCGATTGGGAAGCATAGCCGTCAATTTGTTGAGACTCAAATCCCAACTAATAGGCGGTGTAGCACTGAGCTTCATTGCCCTCACATTGGCGCTGGAGTCCTGGATCTCCTAAAACTAATCGAGCGGTGGGCTATCCGTGTGAGTCACTTTTATCTTATATCGTTTGATCTTGGTGTTGAGCGTTGTGATCTTGGTTCCAAGCAAACGTGCTGCGCGTCGCTGCCGCCCGCCGGTCTGAATTAGTGCGCTGCGAATCAACTCCTCCTCGAACCGTCGCACCTCAGCCTGCAAGTCAATACTGTCGTTGCCTCGGCCTTCGCCTACCTTCTCGACAGACGCTATTTCACGCAGCAAAGACAAAGCCAGAATTTTCAAACTATTGATTCTGCGGTCAAGGAACTCTGATCGATCCTGCGGAAGGAACTTTGGCTTTTGACCGGCTTCCTTCGGTCGCAGGTCGATCTCGTCGGGCTGTTGAATTAAGGATTGGGTAACAGAGCCGTTCATAGAATTTCCTCCGAAGTTTAGGAGGGCAACGACAGACGTTTAGTGGAACGCGCAAGCGATGTGCCCGCACAATCGTCAAAGCGTCAGGCCCGTTCGTCACCTCGATCAGGCACTTCGTCCCAACCAACGGTTTATGAATTTGGATTTTTACGTGAGCGATTGCGACGATTGGATCGCGAACTGGATCAAGAAGAATTGTTAATACGGGCGTTCGTATGCGAAAGAGGAGTGCAACTTTGAGCTGCACTCCTCTTTCGGAAGATGAATTGGAAGTTAGAAGTTGAATCTAAAAACAAACTGGATGGGTCGCCCACCGGGATCGTTAGTCGTCGAAATATCCTGGTAAGCGGCTGTGATCAACCCAAAGTTTGCGGCGCCATAATTCGGCGTTTGCAGACCAAGGTTGGTAGCTGTGAGTTTCGGATCATCAACTGCTGACGTACCGCCAATCAGGAAGTTAATATTGTTGAATGCGTTCAGCAGCTCAACACGAAACTCCATGTTCGTTCGTTCTGAGAAGCGGATTTTCTTAACCACACTCATATCGAAGCGAACAAAACGTGGTCCTTCGAGTATCAGATTGGCGAAGCCGCACTGACCGGGAAACGCCTGGACGCAACCATTGCTGTTCGCCGGCGCGATGTACCTGCCGGTCGGTGCTCCCAGCGAGCCGAAACCGGTACCGGTGGCCGAGACGCTGAACGCACGGCGCGTGTTAAGAATGATGTCGTCAGGCAGGAACGTAACCGTGCGGTTCGGCTGCCTGCGGGCATCGACCGCCTCCTGCAACTCTTTCACATCCATTCCAACTAACTGAACGTTGCCGAGTGCAAAAGGCCTGCCGCTCTGAATGCGAGCGGTGCCGTGCCATTCCCAACCTCCAACGAGGTGATTGGTCAGTCCATTCGAGTCTCCGAGAAGCCATCGACCACGGCCGAAAGGCAACTCGTAAATCCAATTGGCCTTGAAGCTATGCTGTAGATCCTGCGGCACGCGATAATGTTCCAGCGGCTTGTTGCTATCACTTCGCAGGGTCAATGGTTGTCCCAGCGAGCTCTGGCTTGAAGCGTAGAAGTTGCTCAGCGACTTGGACCACGTGTAATTCATCTGAAGTAGTAAGCCTCCAGACAAACGACGACGCAGCTCCAATTGCATCGCGTCGTACCATGTGTCTACGTCGTTGGTGGTTAACGTTACCGACTG
>JBKPOR010000046.1:0-33463 GCA_046765675.1 Pseudomonadota bacterium | reverse complement strand
TTACAACGTGATCGGTTTTTACGTTCAAACCATCGGGCCGGACGGCAAGGCGAAATGGAGCGACAATCAGTTCGGTCGACCGCTGTACGCCCGGCGTGCCACGTTTAGGTTCAAGACCGGCGGGCCCGACAGTTGCAATGTACCGGTGAAGTTCGTCCTGAAGCATCCGAAGATCCGGGACACGTTCGAGTTCGAGACTCGAACCAGCCTGTGCAGGGCGCCACACATGGACTCGCTGGTGCGGATCAGGGCGGTCGTGCCGGAGGTGAAGGTTGAAGGTTCGTAGACCAGCGTTCCGAAAACCGGAAGGAACTCCGCCGTCCGCTACACATTCCCCTCTCCGCCAACCGCGGAGGACATCATGAAAAGGCGATATCTTGCGACAGGCCTGTTGAGTCTCGGCGTGGCCGCGTGCGGGTACAAGAACGAGGGCTACAATAACGAGACGGCCTACAACAACGCCGGCACCGCTTATAACGAGAGCGGCAATTACTCAGCCGAAAGCAATTACGACGCGGGCAATAATTATTCCACGGCGAACCTCGGGAACGCCGAAAACGCCGCTGCAACGAACACGGCAGCGACCACCGACGCCAATAGCGTCACGAACAACGGCTATTAAGGATCCGCGCTAGAAGGCGTCTACCGGCACCCTCATCAGCGCCTCGGCCCCTGCCTCGACTTTCTTCCGCAAAGCGGTTGAAAGCGGGAGCTCGCGCGTCGCGAAGAAGCGCGCCGACGCTAGCTTGGTTTCGTTGAAAGACTTGTCCTCGGACCCTCCGGCGAGCGCGCGCTCTGATGCCGCAGCCATCTTGAGCCACATCCAGCCAAGACTGACGACCCCCATGAGGTCCATGTACGCATAAGCCGCGGCGCCCGCATTGTCGGGGTTGGCCATGGCATTCTGGGCAAGCCACATGGTCGCCGCCTGGAGGTCCTGGAGCGCCGGTTCCAGCGCCGCTGCGACTCCCGCCGGATCACCCGCCGCTTTCGCTTCACCAATGTCCCTCGAAACCAGCTCGAAGAAGGTCCTGACGGCGCGGCCCCCGTCACGCGGCAGCTTGCGTCCGACCAGGTCCATCGCCTGGATGCCGTTCGTGCCCTCGTAGATTTGCGTGATCCTGGCATCGCGGACGAATTGTTCCATGCCATGCTCACGAATGTAGCCGTGACCGCCGAACACCTGCTGGGCACTGACCGCCGCCTCGAAACCCTTGTCGGTGAGATACCCCTTGATGACCGGGGTCAGCAGGCCGAGCAGATCGTCGGCAGCCAAGCGCTCGGCCTCATCGGGCGAGCGGCGTAGCAGGTCGACCTGAAGCGCCCCCCACAGCACGAGCGCCCGGCCCGCTTCGATGTAGGCGCGAGCCTCCATCAGCATTCGGCGAACGTCCGGATGGACAATGATCGGGTCTGCCTTTGCCCCGGACTCTCGCTCATCCTCGCGCAAGGCTTTGCCCTGGCGACGGTCCTTCGCATAGGCCGCCGCGTTCTGATACGCGACCTCGCCCTGGGCGAGGCCTTGGAGGCCGACCCCGAGCCGAGCCGCGTTCATCATGATGAACATTGCCGCGAGGCCCTTTTCCGGCTCGCCGACGAGCCAGCCCTTCGCGCCGTCGTAATTCATCACGCAGGTCGCGTTGCCGTGGATCCCCATCTTCTTTTCGAGCGCTCCGCAACTGAGCTTGTTGCGTTCGCCCAAGGATCCATTCTCATTGACCAGGAACTTCGGGATCACGAACAGGCTGATGCCCTTCACATTGTCCGGAGCGCCGGAAATCTTCGCGAGCACCAGATGGATGATGTTCTCGGCAAGGTCGTGCTCGCCGGACGAGATGAAAATCTTGGTCCCCGTGATCGAATAGCTGCCGTCGGGATTGGGCTCTGCCCGCGTCTTCAAGAGCCCCAGGTCGGTTCCGCAGTGCGGTTCGGTGAGGTTCATCGTCCCTGTCCATTTGCCGGTCACCATGTTCGGAACGAAACGCTGCTTGAGCTCGTCGCTACCCTTGATCAGCAGGGACGCGATCGCGCCCGAAGTCAGGCCCTGGTACATTTCGAAACTGTGGTTCGCCGAAAGGATGTATTCGGTGACGGCGGTGCCGACGACTTGCGGCATGCCCTGCCCGCCATATTCCTCGGGCCCGGTCAGCGTCGGCCAGCCGGCCGCGACGAATTGGTCGTAGGCATCCTTGAAGCCCGGAGGTGTCGTGACCGATCCGTCGTCGGAACGCTTGCAGCCGACCTCGTCACCCACCTTGTTCAGCGGTTGAAGGACCTCGGCGGAGAACTTGCCCGCCTCTTCGAGGATGGCCTCGACGAGGTCTGGAGTAGCGTTCGCGAAGCCGGGGAGGTTCGAATAGCGGCCGATGTCGAGGACATCGTTCAGGATGAATTGCGTTTCCCGAACCGGCGCGGTGTAGGTGGGCATGCTGCTTACCTCCGTGTCAGCGCCGTCCTATTGCGCGGCTGGCGAGGCGTCCAGCGGCGCACTACATATGCGGTCATGAAGAACCTCGCCCTGATCGCCGCAGCGGCGCTTTTCGCCGCGCCCGCCACCGCCGCTCCCAGGACCGAAACCGCCGTCCTCGCCGGCGGCTGCTTCTGGGGCATGGAAAGCGTGTTCGAGCATGTGAAGGGTGTGACCGACGTCGTGTCGGGCTTCGCGGGCGGCTCGGCCAAGGACGCCAATTACGACAAGGTGAGTACGGAGGGTACGGGGCACGCCGAGGCAGTGCGGATCACTTATGATCCGTCGAAAGTGACTTATGCCCAGCTGCTCCAGGTCTATTTCGCGGTCGCGCACGATCCGACGCAGGTCAATCGACAGGGGCCCGACGTCGGCCCGAGCTACCGGAGCGCGATCTTTCCGCAGAATGCTCGGCAGGAGGTCCAGGCGAAGACCTTCATCGCGAAGCTTGAGTCGAGACATATCTTCAGGAAACCGATCGCGACGCGAATCGAGCACGGCGGATTCTATCCCGCCGAGGAATATCACCAGGACTATGCCCGCAAGCACCCCTGGCAGCCATACATCGTGATCAACGACCGGCCGAAGGTCGTTGCGCTCAAGCGGCAGTATCCCAGCCTTTTCAAGGCGTAAGCACCTAAACCGCTAAGGTTTCACGCTTTATTCAGGCTGGGGGCGACAAAGGCGGCGCCCCATCCTATATGACGATTTCGAGACGCCAGCTGGAGCCGGGGACATGCTGACGACCCACCCTTTTGACGACGACAAGCTGCGCGAGGAGTGCGGCGTATTTGGCATTTGGGGCGCAGACCACGCCTCGAGCTTCGTCGCTCTCGGCCTCCACGCGCTTCAGCATCGCGGCCAGGAAGCAGCGGGCATTACCAGCTTCGACGGCGAGCATTTCCACTCGCACCGGGCGATGGGCCATGTCGCCGGCAATTTCGATCGAGACGAGGTCATGCGCATGCTCGCCGGCCGCGCCGCTATTGGCCATGTGCGTTATTCGACCGCCGGAGGCTCGGGGATCCGCAACGCCCAGCCTTTGTTCGCCGAGCTTGCCGAAGGCGGATTCGCCCTCGCGCAAAATGGCAATTTGTCCAATGCGCTGAAGCTCCGCCGGACGCTCAACCGCCGCGGGTCGATCTTCCAGTCGACAAGCGACACGGAGGTCATCATCCACCTCGTAGCCACCTCGGCCAAGGCGAGCGCGCTGGACCGGCTGGTCGACGCGCTGCAGCAGGTGGAAGGCGCTTACTCACTGCTCGTTTTCACCAAAGAGGGGCTGATCGCGTGCCGCGACCCGCTCGGCATCCGGCCGCTCGTCATGGGCAAGCTCGGGGAGGCGACGATCTTCGCCTCGGAAACGGTGGCGTTGGACATGATCGGCGCGACCTTCATCCGCGACGTCGAACCAGGCGAACTGGTGGTCGTCAACGATACGGGCATTCGCTCCTTCCGCCCGTTCCAAAGCGCCCAGCCGAGGCCCTGCATTTTCGAGCATGTCTATTTCTCGAGGCCGGATTCGATCGCCGAGGGCGTGTCGGTCTACGAAGTGCGCAAGGCGATTGGCGCCGAGCTGTCTCGGGAAGCGCCCGTGGAAGCCGATTTTGTCGTGCCGGTGCCCGACAGCGGAGTGCCCGCAGCGCTGGGCTTCAGCCAGGCGTCGAGCATACCGTTCGAACTGGGGATCATTCGCTCCCACTATGTCGGACGGACCTTCATCCAGCCGAGCCAGGACGGCCGCCTGCAGAGTGTAAAACTCAAGCACAACGCCAACAGCGCGCTCATCGACGGCAAGAGCATCGTACTGGTCGACGATTCGATCGTGCGCGGCACAACGTCGGTGAAGCTGGTCCAGATGATGCGCGACGCCGGCGCCCGCGAGGTGCACATGCGCATCGCTTCGCCCCCGACGCGGCACAGTTGTTTCTACGGCGTCGACACGCCCGAGCGTGCCAAACTGCTCGCGGCCCAGATGAACATCGACCAGATGCGCGACTACATCAACGCCGATAGCCTCGCTTTCATCTCGATCGACGGCCTGTACCGAGCGCTCGGTCAAGAGCGCGACGCCGCCGCGCCGCAGCGCTGCGACGCTTGCTTCACCGGCGAATATCCGACGAGCCTTACGGATGCGTCGGAGAAGGACGGCGGAGCCAGCCTGTCGCTGGTGGCGAGCCGGTAGCCTACATTCGTTCGCCCTGAGCTTGTCGAAGGGCGCTGGCACAGCACTTGTGCAGGACGCCCTTCGACTACGCCGCTTCGCGGCTCCGGTCAGGACGAACTGTTTTCATGGCGAGCTTCACTCTCTAATGCGCCCTCGATGACGGAAACCACGAAACCCCTCTCCGGCAGGCTCGCGCTTGTCACTGGTGCCAGCCGCGGGATCGGCGCGGCGACAGCAGAGGCACTTGCGGGCGCCGGCGCGCATGTGATCCTTGTCGCTCGCACCGCGAGCGCGCTCGAGGCGGTCGAGGATCGAATCCACGAGATCGGCGGAAACGCGACCATCGCACCGCTCGACCTTTCCGAAGGCGAAGCGATCGCAAAGCTCGGCGCGGCGGTGGCGGAGCGCTGGCCGGCCCTCGACGTCCTGGTGCTCAACGCAGCGATGCTCGGTTCGCTCACCCCCGTGCAGGACATCGACCCCAAGGAATATTCGAGGCTCCTGACCCTCAACCTACTCGCCAATCAGGCACTGATCGCTGCGTTCCACCCGCTGCTCAGGAAGTCCGAACGCGCGGATGTCGTCGCCTTGACCTCTTCGGTCGGGTCAGAGCCGCGCGCCTTTTGGGGAGCATACGGCTCATCCAAGGCCGCGCTTGAGACGTTGCTCGGAACCTATGCCGACGAGACCGAACATAGCGGAAAGCTTCGGATCCACATCGTCGATCCGGGCGCGACTCGCACTCGGATGCGCGCTAACGCCTTTCCCGGCGAGGAGCCTGAAAGCGTAAAACCGCCGGATGTGGTTGCTGACGCAATCCTGGAGCGATTGCTTGCCGATGCACCAACCGGCGAGAAGGTACGCGTCGACGCTTGAGCGCACCTGTTCCTGCTGATAAGTCTCGGAAATCGCACGGAGGGTGATCGATGCGCAATTTTTCCAGGATGGCCCTGTTTGTCGCCACGAGTGGGACGCTCTTGTTCGCCGCGCAGCCCATTCTGGCCCAGGCCCAGACAAGCAACCAGCCGGCTCCTGTCTCTAAAGACAAGGATCCGAACAGGGTCATTTGCCAAAGGATCGAGGAGATCGGGTCGCGACTCGCCTCAAAGAAGGTCTGCATGACCGCCCGGCAGTGGGAAGAGCAGAGACGTTCGGATCGCGAATATTTGGAGGATGCGCAGCAGCGTGCGATCGAGCCTAACTCCGGCTGACGTGACGCTGCATGGTCGGCCGAGGTTCGGCCTTCATGTCTGATGGAGGGTGCCGATGTTGTCATTCCTAGCCGCGATTCTCGCGGGTTCAGTCCAGGCTCCGGCGGCGACCAATGTGTCCGATCTGCCTGCACTGTTCCAGGCGACGTGCCTCGACGGTCAGGCCAGGCTGCGGGCCGATGAGATCACCCCGATAAGCTTTGATCAGCTTCCGTCCGACCTTCGCACAAGGCTTGGCCAGCCGGCTTCAAGCAAGGTCTTCCGGGTGAACGCGTCCGGCAGCTCCTATCTTTACTTGCTCGATTACGCGGCTGGGCCTGGCATTAGTCCGAAAATCTGCGGCGTCGCGTCCGATGCAATGGACTTAAAGACGGCCGGTGACTCGCTCGAAATGCGCGTAACTGGATCCGTCAGCCGGGACAGGATGCGCTCGTCGCAGTGGCTGAATGCGAAGGACGGCTATGTCGCGACGGCGACCACGGCCGCGGCATTCAAGGTGCTCCAGATCAGCTGGATGAGCGATTCGGATCGGGCGGCTGCGCTGGTGCAGGTGCAATCGCTGGCGCACTGATTGACGGTCGGCGCCGGCGCGGCTGATCGCCCGCGGCGGATCGAAAAGCGCTTCAAGATTTGACCATCGTCACCTGCGCGACGTCGATCGCTCCGCCGCGGAATCCGCCCTCGCAATACATGAGATAGTAGCGCCAGAGCTGATGGAACGGCTCCTCGAAACCCTTGAGCGCGCCGCGCGCGATGGCCCGGTCATAGCGTTCGCGCCAGCGCTTCAGGGTCTCCGCATAATCGAGCCGGAAACCCTCACGATCCTCCCATGACAGACTCCGCTCGAGCGCCAGCGCGGCGAAGGCGGGCTCGTCGAGCAGCATTCCGCCGGGGAAGATATAGGTTTGTATGAAGTCCGGGCTGCGCGCGTAACTGTCGAAAATCTCCGACCGCATCGAGATATATTGAAGCGCCGCACGCCCGCCCACCTTAAGGTTGCGCGAGATGCAGTCGAGATAGGCCGGCCACCAGCGCTGGCCGACCGCTTCGACCATCTCCACCGACGCGACGGCGTCGAAAGGCTCGTCGGTGTCGCGATAGTCCTCAAGGCGGATCTCGATATTGCTGGCGAGCCCCGTCGCGGCGATCTTCTCCTCCGCCCACGCCTTCTGCTCTTTCGACAGGGTCAAGCCGACCACCGACGCGCCGCGCTTCGCCGCCTCGATCGCAAGCGTTCCCCAGCCGCAACCGATCTCCAGCAACCGGTGGCCGGGTTTAAGCGCGAGACGGTCCAGCAACGTGTGAACCTTGCGCAGCTGGGCATCTTCGAGGGTGACCTTCGGGGAGGCGAACCGAGCCGAACTGTAGGTCATCGTGTCGTCGAGCCACGCCGAATAGAAATCGTTGCCGAGGTCATAGTGCGCGGCGATGTTCCTGACCGCAGTCCTGGGAGCGTTGTCGCGGAGCCGGTGAGCCAGCCAATTTATCCAGCGGAACGGGCCCTTCGCACGCCCGATATTGCCGAGCGGAAGGGCATTTGCAGAAAAGAGCTCGAAGATCGCAACCGGATCCGGGCTCGACCATTCGCCAAGAGTCCAGGCCTTGTACCAGCCAACCGAGCCGGACGTCGCAAGGCGCACCAGCGACATCCAGCTGTTCAATCTCACGACGGCATGGACTCCGCGCCCGCGAAACCCGAGGCGGCGGGTTCCACCATCAGGGGATATTGTCTCGAGACCTCCATTCGGAAGATTGCGGTCGATCTCGTCGAGGATCTTGGAAATCGCCGGCGCGGCGAGGCGGGCGAAAGCCCCGCCCCCCGTCGCGAAGCGCCGATCCGCGCGAACCAGATGTTCCCCGCGCGTGCTCATGACCTGGAGTTATGGATTTGGACCGGCGTTGTCGAGCCGGACCGCTGAAGGAAGGCAAACTTCTCAGGGAGCGTCGCCGACCACGAAGTCGTCAAAGTAGATTATGTCGCCTGCCTTTCCAGGACCAATAATCTCGAGATTGACGGTCGCCGAGCCGGACGGAGCGGTGAAACCGGCCACGGCCTGGCGCCATTGCTTGGTCAGTTGGACGGCGACGAGGTCGGTCCGGAGAACCTGCCGGGCGCTGTCAAGCCACGACACTTTCAGGGTGGCGCTCGCCGGGCTGGTGGTCGTGCGCTTCACCCAATAAGCGATGCGCTTCGGACCGGCGACCGTGGGGAATCCGGGAAAGTTGGCGAGGTGAATACCCCAGCCATTGGCCGCAGTGACGTTGACCTTCAGGCTGTAACCGCCGCTGTGCCGCTGTTTCGTGTCGCGCGAAATCGTCGCCGAATACCATGCCTGCCATTGGCCGATCGAGGCTTCGAGCGTCGACGTGTCCGGATCGAGGTAATTGGCGACGGGCGCTGGTGTCGGCGGAGGCGGGGCGACCCCGTTGAAGCTGCTTCCCGAATCCTGGTTGAACGGCGCCGACGTCCAGCTCCCAATGTCGACCTGCTCGCCATAGCCCTTCGCAAACCGCCAGTTCCCCGAATAACGATTGTCATGGAACCGGTTGTTGGCTCCGAACATGACCTTGTTCTGGATTTCGGCGACCGTGTAGGGCGACCAGGGCATGTTGTCGGCGCCAGTCGCATAGAGGGCATTCACGCCGCAATATTCGCCGACGCACGGCACCACCGAGGGATCGAATACGAAGTCGTTGTTGAAGACCTCGACGTTCTGCGAATTCCAGCGACAGTCGGTTCGATAGGGCTCCTGCGCCACGTTGGTGTAGCACGGATGCGAGGCGTTGATCGGGTTCGGATAATTGTAGTCGTAAGGCTCCGGGATGATCGTCGGGGACACGAACGGTGTGCAGTAGCTTGTGCTGCTGTTGCCGTTCGAGTTGCAGAATCGGTTCGCGTTTTCGTAAATCGACACTCCGGAGAAATTGTTCTCGAACAGATTGTTGTAGATCCGCAGGCCGCTCGATCCGCTGATTGTCGAGGGAAGTCGCGGATCTCCGCCAGACTCGGAAATGTAGATTCCTGGCGCCGGCGAACCCTGGTCCTCGTGGCCCTTCACCCACGCATTCCGGCGGAACAGGTTGTTCCGCACGGTGGCGTTGTAGCTGATCTCGTAGAACAGGCCTTCGCCGTCATTGCTGTCGATGAAATTGCCTTCGATCAGGAAGTCGATGTTGTTGGTATCCGCCCACAACCCCGGTCCGCGATTGTTGTAGATCCAATTGTTGGTGACCTGCGCTCCCCGAACGTCCCAGAATTTGCCCGCGCCGGTGCAGCCGCAACCCGAGATCCGGCGTTCCCAATCGTCGGTGTTGTTGCCGGTGATTTCGTTATGATCGAGAATGATATTCGTGATCGCAGACTCGCCCTCGACCTGCGGCCGGTACATGCTGAAACCATATTGTCCGTTCTCCTTCAGGCAGTTGAAGCGGACGGAATTCCCTGACCCCAGAAAGACGCCGGCGCCGTCATTGTGAATGATGGTGTTGTACTCGATCGTCCAATTGCTTCCGGAGTCGTGATTGACGACTCCTTCATTGTTGTTGTCCGCGCCACGCCCGAAATTCTGGATCGTGAGATATTTGATCGTGACTCCCGGAACATCGTTGGTGAAGGCATAGAGATTGCGGTTCTGCCCATCGATAACGGCACCCGGCCCACCGATGTAGCTGACGTTATCGCGAGCGACGATCTGGCCGTAGATCGAAGTTCCGAACGTATGAACGCCCGGCGCGAACCAGAAAGTCGCGCCCGACCGGTTGAAGTCGAACGCGGAATTGTCGCCCGCCGGAACGGTCAGTGCGCCGGCCGGCGGCGCGCTTGGACCGGTCAACAGATCGGTTGCGCCGCAGACTTGCGCGGGAGGAGTCTGCGGCCACGGCGTCGTCTGTGCTTGCGCTACCGTAGGTCGCGTCGCGAACATAAGGGTGAGCGCCGCGGCGGCAGCTAGGGGACGACCAAATTTGAATTGCACGGCGGTTCCAGTCCGACTGAGGCGAGAATGGCTCGCTTGTCAGCCCGACGGTTGGCTTCCGCTATCTCGTTTTTATTATGGTGTAGTAACGATTGGAATAACGATCGAACTAAAACTCCGATTAATCGATCCGTGGAAAATACATTTTACTTGTCGTCTAGCCGGATGAGGAAACCCGCGCTGGACGCGCGACCGGATTCGAAGAACCGCTGGTCGGTAAGATAAGCGCTTCCCCGCGCGTGGTAGACCATCGGCATGCGCGACCAGAACAGGAAGGCGCGGACGCGTTTGTCGCGCCGCACTGCCGCCGCGAGGCGCGGGTCGTCGAGGTTGAGGGGAATGATTCTAGGATTCAGCCGGGCGCTATTGAGGCCATCGAACGGATCGTACGTGCCGGTGCCGCCAACCTCGTCGCCTCGCCAAATCATTTTGCGCTTCCAGAACACCAACGGGACTTCGCCGGCTTCGATCATCCCCGGCTCGGTCACGCGTTCGACCAGCGGACGCGTAGTGGCCACCGCGCGCGCGGAAATCGCGAGGTTGAGCCCGACATAGCCGAGCATCGCCGCGAAAGCCCAGATCGCCGGGCGGGTCCAGTTCCTGCCCAGCCGCTCCGCGCGCCATGACATTTCGAGGCCGACGATCAGCATGATCCAGATCCACGGATCGACGATGAACAAGGTATCGCCGTAGAACCAGCGATGCGAGAAAGGCTCGAGCAGCCGCGTGCCGTAGGACGTCAGGAAATCGAGGATCGGATGGCTGAGAGTTGCCAGGAAACAGCAGATGAGCAATCCCGGGAGCCGAACGGGCCCTTCTTTGCTGGGTCTAAAGCTTTGCCAACCTAAAATTATTGCAGCTGCCAAGAAAGGCATTGTTGCAAGCCCGCCGAGCCCGTGCGTGAAGCCGCGGTGCTCCGCGATCGGCTCAATGCCCAACGGCCGAGCGACGAAGCTGTCGATGTCGGGAAGATTGGCGGCCAGGATCAGCGCCGGCATGGCGTACGGCGTCAAACGCTTCAGCCCCATGCGCCCGAGCACAGCTCCGACGAGTGAGTGGGTGAGATTGTCCAAGGCTCAACCTCCCCACGATTTGGTGGGGAGGGGGACCAGCAAAGCTGGTGGTGGGGTCTGTAGAAGAACTTCCCCTCCACCGCCTTCGGCGGTCCCCCTCCCCGGCAAATGCCGGGGGGGATGATCCCTGCTCAAAGCTTGTGCGGTTCCTTTTCGACCTGCCAGGTCTGGCCCTTGGAAACGAGCGCCTGCAGGTCGGCGGCCTTGCCGGAGGCGGCAGCCTTGTTCTGTTCGAGCACGGCAGCTTCGAAGGTCGGCGCCGGATCCTCGTAGATGACGCCGAGCGCGACGGGGAAGCTGTCGGGCATTTCAATCAGCATCGCCGCGACGCCCTTGTTCTTCGGGTCGTGGACCAGAACGGCCGGATCCTCACCCTCGACGACCTTAAGCGCGTGCCGCTCCATGTCGAGCGCCAGTCCCTTCGCGCCGTTCGCGAACAGCATCTTCTCGCCGGGCGACAGCCACAATTGCTTGTCGCCGGCGATCTCGCGGCTGGTGAAGCTCGCGAACACGTCGTCGTTATAGACCACGCAATTCTGGTATATTTCGACGAAGCTCGCCCCCCTGTGTGCGTGCGCGGCCTTCAACACGTCGGGCAGCGCCTTGTGCACGTCGATCCCGCGGGCAATGAACCGAGCGCCCGACCCAAGCGCGAACATGCAGGGAGTGACCGGACGGTCGACCGAACCGAACGGGGTCGAAGGGCTGCGCGTTCCGACCCGGCTCGTCGGCGAATATTGGCCCTTCGTCAGGCCGTAGATCTCATTGTTGAACAGCAGGATCTGGCAATCGAGGTTGCGGCGAAGGACGTGCATCGTGTGGTTGCCGCCAATTGACAGAGCGTCGCCGTCGCCGGTGATGATCCACACGTCGAGCTCGGGATTGGCGAGCTTGACCCCGGTCGCGAAGGCCGGCGCCCGGCCGTGGATCGTATGGAAGCCATAGGTCGCCATATAATAAGGAAAGCGGCTCGAGCAGCCGATGCCGCTGATGAACACGGTCTTTTCGCGCGCGACATTAAGGTCGGGCATCGTTCGCTGAACGGCTTTCAGCACGGCATAATCGCCGCAACCCGGGCACCAGCGGACCTCCTGGTCGCTCGCCCAGTCCTTGGCGGTGGTGGTCGGGATCGGGGAAATCTCGTTCATGAGTGCGGCCTCAGCCAATAGACGATGAAAAGCACCGCGATCAGCAGCATGATCAGCGGCCAAGCGTTGAGCTGTTTCACAAGTCGAAACCCGACGAAGTCGACACTACGTCCCCCCTTCACTTTGCCAACTGAGCATCGATCGCGGCCTCAATCTCGGCGATCCGGAACGGGTGGCCGCTCACCTTGGTGAGCGATTTCGCATCCACCAGGAACTGATCCCGAAGCACGGTCTTGAACTGGCCCATGTTCATTTCGGGCACGAGGATATGTTTGAAGCCCTTCAGCAGGACAGACATATTTTTCGGCATCGGCCAGATGTGGCGGACGTGGATGTGCGCGACGTCCTGTCCCTTGGCGATCGCGCGCCGCACCGCCTGGTGAATCGGGCCGAAGGTCGAGCCCCATCCGACCACGGCGAGCTCGGCGCCTTCACGGCCGATGCATATATCCTGATCGGGGATCGAGTTGACGACGCCCAGCACCTTAGCCGCGCGGGTGTCGCTCATCTCCTGGTGCACCTCGGGACGGTAATCGATGTTGCCGGTGCCGGGCGCCTTTTCGATCCCGCCGATGCGGTGCTCGAGGCCCGGAGTGCCGGGCTTGATCCACGGCCGCGCAAGGTCATCGTTGCGCGAATAAGGCATGACGCTTTGCCCTTCGGCCGGCGCAGTCTCGAAAAAGCTGACCGGGAATGGTGCGAAACCGCTCATGTCCGGCACTCGCCACGGCTCAGCGGCATTGGCGATGTAGCCGTCGGTCAGAAGGATCACCGGGGTCATGTAGTGCGTCGCGATCCGGCACACTTCGATCGCGCATTCGAACGCATCGGCTGGCGAACGGGCGGCGATCACCGGTACCGGTGAATCCGCATTGCGCCCGTAGACGGCCTGATAGAGGTCGGACTGCTCGGTCTTGGTCGGAAGTCCGGTCGACGGACCACCGCGCTGCGAGTTGATCACAACCAGAGGAAGCTCGGTCATCACTGCGAGACCGAGGCCCTCGGTCTTGAGCGCGATTCCCGGGCCCGACGAAGAGGTGATCCCGAGCTGACCGGCGTAGCTCGCGCCGATCGCCGCGCAGATCGCCGCAATCTCGTCCTCCGCCTGGAAGGTCGTGATCCCAAATTCCTTCAGGCGCGCAAGGTGGTGGAGGAGCGGGCTCGCGGGAGTGATGGGGTAGGAGCCGAAGAACATATTGACCCCGGCAAGCTGGCAGCCCGCGACGAGCCCAAGCGCCAGCGCCTCGGCGCCGGTGACAGTTCGGTAGAGACCAGGCTCGGCGGGCGCCGGAGCGATATGGTGCTGCTTGAACGGCGCGCCCATCTCGACCGTCTCGCCATAAGCGTGGCCTGCGTTGAGGGCCGCGATATTCGCCTCTGCGAGCTCGGGCGCTTTGGCGAACTTGGCCTTCAGCCAGTCGATGATCGGCTGTCGGTCGCGGTCGAACATCCAGAGCGCGAGGCCCAGGGTCCACATGTTCTTGCAGCGCAGCGCCTCCTTGTTGCCGAGGCCGAAGGGCTTCACGGCATCCAAGGTCAGCTGCGAGATGTTGAAGTGGACGACCTGCCACTTGGCGAGGCTGCCATCTTCGAGCGGGTTCTGCTCATAGCCGGCCTTGGCGAGATTGCGCTGCGAGAATTCACCATCGTCGGCGATAATCAGCCCGCCTTCGCGCACCTCGCCGGAATTCACCTTCAGCGCCGCGGGGTTCATCGCGATCAGTACGTCGGGCTGGTCGCCGGCGGTCTCGATCGCGGCCGAGCCGAAGTTGATCTGGAAAGCGCTGACCCCGAAGGTCGTGCCCTGCGGAGCGCGGATCTCGGCGGGGAAATCGGGGAAGGTCGCGAGGTCGTTGCCGGCGAGCGCCGTGGATAATGTGAACTGACCTCCCGTCAGCTGCATTCCGTCGCCTGAATCGCCGGCGAAGCGGACGACCACAGCTTCCATCGGCGGATGGGCGCGGGCTTCCTTTTCGGTGAGAAGATGGGTGGCTGTCGCCACTGACGAGTCCTTCACAAACGCGAGTTTTGGGTTGGCACTTTAGGCCTCTGCGGCTTGTTCCGCCACCGTCTTGCTGCTTCCCAGGCGTCGGGAGTCGGTTATTATGACCTTCGGGGGGCAGCCGATGATCTTCAAACGCGCCGTAGCCAGGCTTCGTGCCCAGGATTGGGTGGCAATCACGATCGAGCTGGCAATCGTCATCATCGGCGTGTTCATCGGAACGCAGGTGTCAAACTGGAATGCCGAGCGTCTCGACCGCCGTCAGACGCAGGTCATGTTGATGCGGCTAAAGCCCGAGCTTCATAATATCCTCGCTATCTACTCCGCAGCGCGAGACTATTACGCACTGACACGACGGTATGCGTCGACTGCATTCGACGGGTGGCAAGGCGATCCTTGGGTCAGCGATGAGGATTTCGTCATTGCCGCTTATCAGGCGAGCCAAATCTACGCCACGGCCACGAACAACAGTACTTGGGCCACGATTTTTGGCGCTGATCGATTAAGGACCATCGACGATCCCGTGGTCCGGGATAATCTTTCTTTCCTGATGTACGCCGACACGAGACCGATCAGTAATCAGACGATGGAGACGCCGTATCGCGTGAATGTTCGGCGCGTAATTCCGGTTGAGATCCAAGATGTGATCCGGGCGAAATGTGGAGATGTGCGCCCGCCTGATAATCCGCAATTATTCTCCTTGCCCGAGCGGTGCGACCTCGACATTTCGCGAAGCGCGGCAGCTGCAGCAGCGAAGACGCTCCGCGCCCACCCGGAGCTGATCGACGATCTCCGCTGGCATGTCGCGGCCGCGGCGTCATACGTAAACAACATCACGGCCTTTGAGATTAAAACGAAAACGCTCGCCAGCCGGATCGAAGCCGTCGACTAGCTCCCTTTACCCGCTGCCGCCGAGCGGGCAGGAAACGGGTCATGGCAACGGATGATAACGCCTACCGCCGCGGGGTCGGCGTGATGCTCCTCAACCAAGACGGCAAGGTGTTCGTCGGCGCTCGGATCGATAACACCGACGACGCGTGGCAGATGCCGCAGGGCGGACTCGACGACGCGGATGACGATGAGTGGGCGACCGCGCTTCGCGAGCTCGAGGAAGAGACGGGCATTCCGCCCAACCTCGTCGAGCGGATCAGCGCCGCTCCGGAGCGGCTGAAGTACGACCTTCCGGACGACCTGCGGGCCAAATTGTGGGGCGGCCAGTGGAAGGGCCAGGACCAGGACTGGTTCCTCGCGCGCTTCCTGGGGACAGACTCGGACGTGAACATTGCGACCGACCAGCCAGAATTCCGCGACTGGAAGTGGATCGAGCCCGCCGACCTTCCCGAGCTGATCGTTCCGTTCAAGCGCGAGCTATATCGCCAGCTGCTCCGCGAGTTCGCCGACTATCTTTGAGGCGCGGTGAAAAAGCCGATCCCGCCGCCGACAATGGCTCCGAGGATCGGTCCGATGAAAGGGAGCGGAATTGCGACCGCAGCGCCGATGGCGGCTGCGATGGCAGTGCGCTTTGCCAAGGGATTTTCGAACATCGGCTGTGCTCCTTGAGCAGTGTATTATAGATATAATACAGTTGGGAGTCCAGTTTCGCGATTGCAAGGGGCCGCCTAATGAGACAAGTCAGGGAGGCGGTATGAATTCCAAGCTATTCGCGGCGGCCGCGGCGATTCTCGTTGGAAGCGGAGTTCAGGCCGCTACCGTCCTCGCTCCCCCGCCCGAGCTCGGGCCGGACGTCCAGAAGTTCGTGCATGTGCCGGCGGGGCAAATCGCGATCACGCATTTGCGCATCATCGACGGTACCGGGGCTCAGCCGCTCGAAGACCAGACCCTGCTGCTCGACGGGGCGAAGATCGCGGCCGTCCAGGCCGGAACCGCGCCCGTCCCCTCGAGCTATCGTGTCATTGACGGAACCGGCGAAACGGCAATGCCGGGCCTGGTGGGAATGCACAATCACCTCTTCTACCTGCAGCGGCCCAACCTCGACGCGGCGGGCCATTCCGAGCAGCCGATCATCGTCCCGCAAATGACCTTCAGCGCGCCTCGGCTCTATTTGGCGAACGGCGTGACGACGATGCGGACCACCGGCAGCGTCGAGCCTGACACCGACCTCAGCCTGAAGCGCGAGATCGACGCCGGACATCTGGTAGGCCCGCACCTCGACGTGACCGGTCCCTACCTCGAGGGCCCTGGCGCCTTCTTCATCCAGAATCACGCGATCACGTCGCCGGCGGACGCACGGCGCGAGGTCGCCTATTGGGCCGGACAAGGCGTGAATAGCTTCAAGGCATACATGAACATCACGCGCGCCGAGCTCAAAGCCGCGATCGACGAGGCGCATCGGCGCCACCTCAAGGTCACCGGCCATTTGTGCTCGGTCACCTATCCGGAAGCGATCGGGCTCGGGATCGACAATCTCGAGCACGGATTCTTCGTCAACACGCAGCTCGACCCGGGCAAGCAGCCCGACAAATGTTCCGACGGGACTGGGACTCCGACCCTGTTGGCGATGAAGCCGGGCAGCCCGGAAGCGAATGCGCTGATCAAACTGCTCGTCGATCATCATGTCGCGATCACTTCGACCCTGCCGGTGTTCGAGCAGAGCGTGCCGCTGCATGCGCCGCTTCAGCCGAGGCAGATGGAGGTGATGTCGCCGCAAGCGAAAGAGTCCTACCTCTATCTGAGGAACCTGGCCGCGAGCCGCGCGGGAACCAAGCGCGGTGACGAAGCCGCCGAGAGCTACAAGAACGACCTTGGCCTGGAGCGTCAGTTTGTCGCCGCGGGAGGCTTGCTGATCGCCGGACCCGACCCGACTGGGAACGGCGGAGTGATCCCCGGCTTTGGCGACCAGCGCGAAATCGAGTTGCTGGTCGAAGCGGGTTTCACTCCGGTCGAGGCGATCCGGATCGCAACGCTCAATGGCGCGACATATCTGGGCCTCGCCGACCGGATCGGATCGATCGCACCGGGCAAGAATGCCGATCTCTTTATCGTGAAGGGCAATCCGGCCGAGAAAATCACGGACATTGAAAACGTCATCGTCGTATTCAAGGATGGCGTTGGATACGAAAGCCGCAAGCTGCTCGACAGCGTCAAAGGCCGGTACGGTCAGTACTAAGCGGGCTGGCCACGAACCCGCTTGAACACCGGCATCTTGACCGTGAAGACTTGCAGGACATCGCCGTCCTGATCGCGGGTTTCGTTGCGCATGGTGACCATCGCCATGTCCGGCTTGGACCTCGACGGCCGGATTTCGACCACCTCGCCAACGACGTGCAGCGTCATCCCGGGCCGCGTGGGTTTCGGCCAGGCGAGCTGGAGCTCGGCCCCAACCAGTCCGCCGGCGAGCGGAACGCTGTCGACCAGCATCCGCATGGTCATCGCCGCAGTGTGCCAGCCGCTCGCCGCGAGGCCGCCGAACAGTGAGGCCTTCGCCGCTTCCTCGTCGAGGTGGAAGGGCTGCGGGTCATATTCGGCGGCAAAGCGCTTGATCTGCTCAGCGTCGAGCTTGTGCGGAGCGCTGGTGAAGCGCTGGCCGACGTAAAGGTCTTCGAGGTAGAGGCGGTCCGACATGCCGGAATTCCCGAGACGGGCGCAGCGGCCCTGTCAAGAAGCGGCCCCGCGGGCTAGGATCGACGCTATGGCGGACATCGAAGCGCTCAATCAGGACTTCCGCAAGTACGACCAGGTCGCAAAGTCACACACCTATCGGTTGGCGGAAAATCCGGCTGACGAGTTCGATGAGGATTATGAGATTGCCACGCTGGACTTCGAGCCGTTCCTCACCGGCGGCGTAACGGAGCAAGCGCGGTTTGCCGAAGCCTTCGCGGGCGCGTTGCAGGAAATCGGCTTCGCGGTTTTGACCGGGCACGGCGTCGATCCCGCCCTGTACGATTCGATGCACGATGCGGTCATCGACCTGTTCGAATCGACTTCGCTCAACGAGAAGATGCGCTTCCGGGCGGACCGCCACGGATCGGTCAACCAGGGCTATTTCCCGATCGAGGAGACGAGCGACATCCACCCCGATTTGGTCGAAGGGTGGGTCTGGTGCCGCCGCGCGTTCGACGTCCCACAGGATCGCGACTCACCGTTCCGGCCCGAGGATTATTGGCCGCGCGTGCAATATGAACCGCACTTCCGGCGGCTCGTCCTCGCGCACGAAGCCCTGTTCAAGCCGATCGCACAGGCGATGCTGATGGGGCTCGGCTGCGATCCGCATCTCTATGACGGCAAGCTGACGGGCACGAATTTCGGACTGCGCCTCAATTATTATCCGCCGATGAGCGACAGCCAGGCGAGCTCGGGCGCAGGGCGCCTGCTCGGGCATGAGGATGTCGACCTGTTCACGATCCTTCCCGCGCCGCGGGTCGAAGGGCTGCAGGTGTGGAATCACCGCAGCGGCAAATGGGTGCGGCTGAAGGCGCCGCCGGGATCGATCATCATCAACACCGGCGATTACATGCAACGGATCACCAATGACCGCTTGCCGTCGACCACGCACCGGGTCGGCAAGCCCGCCGACGGTTCTCACCGGCTGAGCCCGCGCGTCTCCTTCCCGATGGCCGTCTATGTGTGGGAGGACGAGGTGCTCGAGGTGCTGCCGGGTCTAGGCGAGCCAAAATACGAGCCGGTCAAGGCGATCGCCTTCCACACGCACAGCACCGCGAAATTCTATGGCGACGATTATGCGGTGGAGGCTCCGTAGCAGTCGGCAGGAGAAAGACCGCCGCCGGTCGAAACAGCATTGGACGATCCCGCTAAGGCACTAAGCGCCGCCACAGTTGGTCTCGCACCAGGAGGGCACCCATGCGCTATCTTGCTCCATTGCTTTTCGCCGCCGCAATCGCCGCGCCGGTCGCGGCCGCGCCGAAGGCCGCCGGCTTCATTGCCAACGCCGTTTCCAATCCCGCGCGGCCAGCCGAGCTTCGCACGACGGTCGATCGGTTGAGGAAACCGGCGGAGACGCTCGCTTTCTCCGGAGTGAAGCCGGGAATGACGGTCGGCGAATTCTATCCGGGCGGCGGTTATTTCACGATGATGCTAAGCGGTGCGGTCGGCCCCAAGGGTCACGTCTATGGCCTCGAAAACCAAGGTTGGAAGGGCGCGGTCGACGCCGACAAGGCGCTGCTGGCCGCGGGTAAATGGAAGAATGTTTCGATCGACTTTCAGCCGTTCGGAACGGTCGATTTCCCAAAGCCGCTCGACCTCGCCTGGGTGACTCAAAACTACCACGACCTCAAGATCGCGGAATATGGCAAGGTCGACACCCTGGCCTTCGACCGCGCGGTCTATAAGGCGCTGAAGCCCGGCGGGATCTTTTTCATCCTCGACCACCAGGGCCGGCCTGGAATGACCGACGCGGATATCGCGAAGCTGCATCGAATCAATCGGGACGTCGTGGTCAGGGAAGTCACTTCGGCGGGCTTCAAGCTGGTCGCCGAGGGCCGCTTCCTCCGTCGCCCGGGCGACGATCACACGAAGTCGATCTTCGACAAGGCGATCCAGGGCCACACCGACCAATATGCGCTGAAGTTCGTGAAGCCGCGCCGCTAGGCCCGGTGTGGCGTTCCTGAAAGGGCGCGGCTAGGAACCGCCGCATGGGGGAACTGTCGCCGACCGAACGCGAGACGATCGAACGCGCCGCTTCCGAACCGATGCTCGACCAGGTTCTGGCCTGGGCGGCCGTCAACAGCGGCTCTCGCAACCTTCCTGGGCTCGAACAGGTCGCGGGGCTGCTCGCTGACGCTTTTTCACCGCTTCCGGGCGAGATGCGGTTCGAGGAGCCGGCTACGGTCGAAGCCGTGGATACGGCGGGCCGAACGGGCAACGTCGAACATGGTAAGCATCTGCATGTGACCGTGCGTCCCGACGCGCCGGTGCAGCTCCTTTTCACCGGGCACATGGACACGGTGTTCGGTTCCGATCACGAGTTCCAGCACACCCGGTGGCTTGAAGACGGGGTCCTGAACGGCCCCGGAGTCGCCGACATGAAGGGCGGCATCGCGGTGATGCTTGCGGCTCTGAAAGCGGTCGAGCAGGACCCCGCCGCAACCCGGATCGGCTACGAGGTCGTGGTCAACAGCGATGAGGAGGTGGGCTCGCCGGCGTCCGCCGAGCTGCTCGCGCGCGCGGCTCGCGGAAAACGCGCCGCCTTGACGTACGAACCTGCCGCGCTGCCCGACGGAACCCTCGCCGGCGCTCGTCCGGGGAGCGGCAATTTCGCTATCGTCGTGCACGGCCGATCCGCGCATGCGGGCCGCAATCCCGAGGACGGCCGCAACGCATTGCTCGCGGCGGCGGACCTCGCTTTGCATCTCGCGGCGGGCCGTTACCCGGGCCTCAACATCAACCCATCGCGCATCGATGGTGGAAGCCCGAGCAATGTCGTCCCCGACCTCGCCATCCTGCGCGTCAATCTTCGACCACGCACGCCCGAGGATCAGGAGCGGGCCAGGGATCTTATCGAGACCGCGGTCATCGCCGTTGCCGCCGAACGCGACGTTCAAATCGAGGTCCACGGCGGGTTCGGACGTCCGCCCAAGCCGCTCTCACCGGAAGCCGAGCAATTGTTCAGCCTTGTCCGGCAAGCCGGCGCCGATCTTGGCCAGGCGATCGCCTGGCAGCCC
Source organism: Pseudomonadota bacterium (assembly GCA_046765675.1). GTDB lineage: Bacteria > Pseudomonadota > Alphaproteobacteria > Sphingomonadales > Sphingomonadaceae > Sphingomicrobium. Next base: position 12,783 of record JBKPOR010000046.1, on the reverse strand, counting down.
TCGGGCGGCGTCTGCGACGGCAACAATATCGCCGCGTGCGGGGTGCCCGTCGTCGACACGATGGGCGTCCGCGGAGGCAAGATCCACAGCATGGAGGAATATCTGATCGTCGACAGTTTGAAGGAGCGCGCAGCCTTGTCCGCGCTCACGATCCTGCGTCTCGCCGGGGATAGCATATGAATTATCGGATCCGCCCCGCCCGCGCCGAGGATTTCGCGGCGATCTACAAGATGGCCAAGCTGACCGGCGGCGGCTTCACCAACCTTCCACCGGATCGCGGCACGCTCGTCGAAAAGCTTGCCCGCTCCGACCAGAGCTTCGCCCGCAAGGCCGACGAGCAGGCCGCCGATCTGTACATGTTCGTCCTCGAGGACCCCAAATCGGGCGCGATCAAAGGTACTTGCCAGATTTTCGGCCAGGTCGGGGTCGTACAGCCCTTCTACAGCTATCATTTGAGTACCATCACCCAGTCGAGCCCCGAGCTGGGCAAGACCTTCCGCAACCAGATGCTGACCCTGACGACCGACCTCGAAGGCTGCTCGGAGGTTGGCGGACTGTTCCTTCACCCATCCGCCCGCGCCGGCGGCCTCGGGGGCCTCCTTGCCCGAAGCCGCTATTTGTTCATCAAGCAGCATCGGGCGCGCTTTGGCGAGCGTGTACTCGCTGAGCTTCGCGGAGTGATGGACGAGGCCGGGAACGCGCCGTTTTGGGACGGGCTTGCCGGACGCTTCTTCGGGATGAGCTTCCCTGAAGCGGACGAGTTCAATGCGATGCACGGAACGAAGTTCATTGCCGACCTGATGCCCCAAACCCCGATCTACGTGGAGCTGCTCGCGGAGAGCGCGAAAGCCGTGATCGGACAGCCGCACCCAAGCGGGCGGGCGGCCCTGCGGATGCTCGAAGCGGAAGGCTTCACCTACGACCGGTACATCGACATTTTCGACGGCGGACCGACGGTTACCGCGCAAATCGACAAGATCCGGACCGTCCGCGAGGCCGTCCACGACACGATTTGCGAGATTGGCGATGGCGGCAAGAACAAGGTGATCATCGCCACCGGCCGGCTGAAAACCTTCCGGGCCTGCTGCGCGAATATAAAGAGAGTGCCGAGGAAAGGCATGTGCATCGACCGGGAAGCGGCGAAGATCCTTGGCGTAAAGGTCGGCGATCAGGTCCTCGCCGTCACTAAATGACCGCCCTGATCGAAATCAATTTCGACGGGATCGTTGGGCCGAGCCACAATTATGCGGGCCTCAGCCTCGGCAATCTCGCCTCCCAGCGCAACGCGGGCGAAGTCTCGCAGCCGCGGGCCGCAGCGCTCCAAGGCCTGGACAAGATGCGCTCCAACCTCGCGCTGGGGCTGGCGCAAGGGATCTTCGTTCCTCACTCGCGCCCGAACCGCCAATGGTTGAGCGAACTTGGCGAGGGCATCGACACGGTCGAACCGGTGCTCGCGGCGAACGCGATGTCCGCCTCCGCGATGTGGGCGGCGAATGCAGCAACTGTCTCTCCTGCCCCGGATTCCGGCGACGGAAAGTGCCACCTGACGGTCGCGAACCTCCGAACCATGCCGCATCGAAGCCACGAATGGCCTGCGACGCTGGCGCAGCTCCGGCTTGCATTTGGCGGCGACGCATTCGCGGTTCACGATCCCGTGCCGCCTGCGTTCGGCGACGAGGGCGCTGCTAACCACATGCGGCTCGCTGCCGCGCATGGCGAGGCTGGGGTCGAAGTGTTCGTCTACGGCCTGTCTGGCGGGCCGTTCCCGGCACGCCAGCACATTGAAGCATCGAAGGCGATCGCCCGGCTTCACCGACTCGATCCAGAGCGCACGATATTCGCCCAGCAATCGGAGGAGGTCATCGCCGCCGGGGCCTTCCACAATGACGTGGTCGCGGTCGCGAACGAACGTGTCCTGTTCGCTCACGAAAAGGCGTTCACGGACAAGCATGAGTTGACCGGTCGGCTCGAAGCGCTGGTGCCCGGCTTCGAATATGTCGAAGTGAGCGATGCCGAGATCCCGTTAGCGGACGCCGTTCGCTCTTATCTGTTCAACGCTCAACTCGTGACCACACCCGACGGTGAGATGTCCCTCGTGGCCCCGACCGAGTGCCGTGAGACGCCTTCCGTCTGGTCGTGGATCGAGCGGCACATCGCCGGCAACGGCCCGATCCGCCAAGTTCAGATCGTGGACGTTCGCCAGTCGATGGCTAACGGCGGCGGGCCGGCATGCCTAAGGCTGCGCGTCGTCGCGGATCCGGCGACCGTCGACCCGCGATTCCTGGTCGACGATTCGAAGCTCGACCGAATCGCCGAGGTGATTCGAACCCGCTGGCCGGTCGAGATCGCGAACGACGAGTTGCAACAGCCCGCGCTCATCCGCGACATCGAAGCAGCGCGCACCGCCGTCCTAGAAGAGCTCGGCCTCACCGAACTCGCTTAAAATCCCGAAACGGGACGCTTCGTGCTTTCGTGCCGCTACGTTAACCTTGTTTCTTAGGCCGTGAATGGCTCAAAACAGCGCTCGGGCCGTTCCTGCGTTAAGGATTGCGAGGCTTTGGCATGCTGTGGAAGATAGGCCGCCTGTTCACGATCAAGACGCGCTTTGAGGCGTGGCTGGTGATCTATGCCATCGCCTTGGGCGCGGTCGAACGCGGCAGTCACTATCTCCAAACCTATCCCGGAGTCGGCGGCTGGCTGCTCGCATGCGCATGCACCGGCGTGGTCTTCCTGGCCGGAGCGAAATTGCTCGATTCGGTGAGGCCTTCGCAGCCTGCCTTTGCGGCGGGTCCCTATCGTGCGCCGGCCCGGCGCCGCATCATCACTGGTCGTAGTCGACCCAGGCGCCAGCAGCTGCGGACCGCTGCAAAGTCACGCTTTTCGCGCCACACAGATTGATCCCGGCCCAGGTTACCGGCCCAACGCCTGACACCGTCGCACGGATGTCGAACGCGCAGTCCGGATCGCTGAACTGAACCGCGCCGCCCGCATTCTGGCCGATCGGCTTCCAATCATTGGTCCCCGAACGCCGGATCGAAAGCTCCGACAAAGCTCCGCCGGAGCCGTTGACCAGATTGAAACTGGACGCTCCCGCGAACGCCGGCGATGCCGTGACAAGCGCGGCCGAAAGGATGACGAATCTCTTCATGTCGGCCAGCATACACTCGCCAAGGCTTTGGCGGAACTGGGAAATCGACGCTCAGGCGGCCTGAAGGTCGCCGTAGCTCGGGCGCGAGCTCCAGAAAACCGGAGTCGCTGCCGGGCCCTGCATGAACGCCTCTTTCAGAGGAAGCGCAGTCGAGCAGAACGCACACTCGGCAGACATTCGGCCGATGATCCAATGCGTCCGGCCGCAACCGGGGCAATGGTTCACCTCGCCGTCGTGATAGACCGCGTGGTAGCCGCGCGTGCTCGGATTGAACGACTGGCGGCGGGACTGGACCGAACTTCGCATAATGCCTTCCTTCGAAACCATTTCAGGCCTCAACGAGCGTTGAGTCGTTAGGTTTCAGCGATAATCCGCTTAATCCCGGTTCGTGTCACTATTGGGGCACATTCTGTGCCGGGGCGGGACAGTCTGTGACTGTACTTGTGGATAGTAACGAATGATTCACCCATTGAGGATCAAGGTGCTCTTCGGGCAGCAGCCGTGTGGATCGGCTGTGGACTAGGGGACCGGGGCCATGGAGTCGAACGCGCGCTATTACGCCAGAAGGGCGATCGAAGAGCGGATGAAAGCCCAGCGCGCGATTACCGAACAAGCCAGAGCCTGGCACGCCAAGCTGGCGCATGATTTCGCCGAGCGCGCCACCGCCTACAGCAACGACACCGCTCCTGCCGCGATGAGCGCTCCCGCCGCCATCAGCGCCTGAGCGTTATCTCTGAGCTTTCGTCGGGTTCCTATGGGCCAGGTTTACCGCCACGGCCTCGCGGATAAGCGCCTTGAACGCCGCCGCGTCCACTTCCTCGCCCTCGTGGATGTCGATCGCCCTGCGGGTTCCGCCGGCAAAGCCGGAGTTGAATAGCCCGGCCGGATCCTCGAGGCCGGCGCCGCGCGCGAAGGTGAGCTTGACCTTGTCGCGATAAAGCTCGCCGGTGCAGATCATGCCCGCATGCTCCCACACGGGCACTCCCGCCGGGTTCGACGGCTTGCGCCATTTCACTTGCTCCAGAACGTCCGGATCTGCCTCGCGGATCAGCCTACGAATCCGGGCGAGCGCGGAGCCGCGCCAATCCCCAAGCGAGGCGATCTTCGCATCGATCTGGTCGGACGCGTCCAGTGTTTCTTCAGCCATTCCTCGTCTTTCCTCGTCCTTTGAAGCGACTTCACTCCTGATGGCGAGTCGCGAGCCCGGTTAAAAGCGTTTTGCGCCGTACGTTCGCACCTGGCGGACAAACGGCCGTAGGAACCTTTTCCCGTTCCGCTGCATCTTTCTTTGTGACGTCAGCCAAGCTGGAGGAAAGCGATGCCAGCTGATTATCCGAAATCGACCGCGAAAATCGCGGGACATCCGATCCATCCGATGCTCGTTCCGCTGCCGATCGGCTTTCTCGTCGGAGCGCTGTTTACCGATATTGCCTATGTCGGCTGGGGTTGGGCCTATTTCGCTTATTTCTCGACCTGGCTGATCGCGGCGGGAATCGTGACCGCGCTGATCGCTGCGATCGCCGGCTTTACCGACTTCTTCGGTGACCGGAGAATCCGGCAAATCCGAAAAGCCTGGTACCACATGATCGGGAACCTGACCGCCGTCGTCCTGTCGGTGGTCAATCTGCTGATCCACAACCGCGACGGTGCAATGGCGGTAATCCCGACCGGAATCACCTTGTCCGCGATCGTAGTGCTCTTGCTGCTGTTCAACGGCTGGATGGGCGGCGAGCTCGTCTTTCGCGGCGGCGTAGGAGTCCTGCCGCTGGAAGGGGAACCTAGTTCGGAGAGGTGAAATGATTCGCTCGATCGGCGTCGGCGCAACGGTCCTCGCGCTCGCCATTGGATCGTGCAGCAAGCCGAAGCCACTACCGATCAGCGCCGGGATCGGCCCTAACCCGACTCTGCCCGAAGCACGATATTACGTCTTTCCATCGATCAAGACCGCTTCGATCGTAGGTTGGTCGGGCAGCGAAACACCGACACCCGCCCCGGGCCTCGCGGTGACGGCCTTCGCGAAGGGACTCGAACATCCGCGCTGGCTTTACGTCCTGCCCAATGGCGACGTCCTTGTGGCGGAGAGCGACGCCCCGCCCGAAGTGCTCAAGCGGCCGAAGGACATGATCTTCAAAATAGTGGTCAGCGGAGCGACCAGCCCACCGCCGAAGGTGGAGCGGATTATCCTGCTTCGGGATGCCGACGGCGACGGCGTCGCCGAAACCCGGACCGTCTTCATCGACAAGCTGCATGCACCGTTCGGAATGGCGCTGGTCGGGAACGACTTCTACGTCGCCGACACGGACGCCTTGCTGCGCTTCCCCTATCAGCAGGGGGCGACTTCGATCACAGCAACAGGGGTGAAGGTCACCGACCTTCCGGCCGGCCCGATCGACCATCACTGGACCAAGAATGTGATTCCGAGCCGCGACGGCTCGAAGCTCTATGTTACCGTCGGGTCCAACAGCAATGCCGGCGAGAACGGCATGCAGGAAGAGGTCGAACGCGCAGCGATCCTGGAGGTCGATCCGAAGACCGGCGCGAAGCGCGTGTTCGCATCTGGCCTCAGGAACCCCAACGGCATGGGCTGGGAACCGACAAGCGGCGCATTGTGGACCGCCGCCAACGAGCGCGACGAACTCGGCGACGACCTCGTCCCCGACTACATTACGTCGATACGTGCCGGGGGCTTCTACGGCTGGCCCTATTCTTATTACGGCCGGCACATCGACAAGCGTGTTCGGCCGCAGCGCCCCGATCTCGTCGTTCGAGCAATCAAGCCGGATTATGCGGTCGGATCGCATGCCGGATCGCTAGGATTCACCTTCGCCACCGGCAATGCGCTCGGCCCCGCCTACCGCGAGGGCGCGTTCGTCGGCCAGCATGGATCGTGGAACCGGAAGCCGCCATCCGGCTATAAGGTGATCTTCGTCCCATTCAGCGGCGGCCGGCCGAGCGGAATGCCCCGCGACGTCCTGACGGGGTTCCTGACGAGCGGCGGCGACGCTCGCGGCAGGCCAGTGGGAGTCGTTATCGACAAGCGCGGTGGCCTGCTCGTTGCCGACGACGGCGGCAATGTCATTTGGCGCGTCAGTGCCGCTGTTCAGACTGCGATGCATTAGGGTTGCACGCCCAGCATCCTCCCCCTATGTCGCGCGCCTGCCGTTTTCCCGGCCCGCGCGCCCGTAGCTCAGCTGGATAGAGCACCAGACTACGAATCTGGGGGTCGGAGGTTCGAATCCTTCCGGGCGCGCCATTTTCTTGTCAGCCCAGCGCGCCGCTCGTAGACCCGAAGTGATGCGCACGCCGGCTGCTACGATCATCTTCCTGCTGCTTTCGGCTTGCGCCTCGGGCAATGCCCCGCCCTCACTCTTGCCTCGAGCCGCCGAGGCGATCGATCCGCGGATCCCGGTCGTCAAGCCAATGAACCACCGGCCCACCGACCCCTCGCTCGCCCGGCGCTTGACCGAGCTGGTCGATCAGGCGCGGAGCAGCGACGCTGCGTTCCGGCCTGCTGCCGCGGAGGCGCAGCGTCTTGCCGAAGTCGCCGGCGCCTCGCAAAGCGAGAGCTGGATCGCGGCTGAGGAAGCACTGACCCGAGCCATCGCCGCCCGGGATGCCACAGCCCGTGCACTTGGCGACATCGATGCGCTCGGTGCAATCCGCCTTCAGGCGAACGCCGGGCTTGCACCCAATGACCTTGAGGCAATCAAGAGTGCCGGCGCCGAGGTCGGAGCGATCGACGAGCGGCAGGCGCGATCGATCAAGGCGATCCAAACGCGGCTCGGCCGCTAAGGCCTGCTAGATTCGGGAGAAGGTGATCAGCGGCAGTACGCTTGCGTGATCGTCGGTCCAGGGAGCGAATCCTGGACGTGGCGGCAGTGGGTCCCACGTCTCGCCGCTGCGCGTCACAAGCCCCTCGAGCGTATCCCGCGACGGTGACAGAGCGATCCAATTGGACCCAGTCTCATTGCGTTGGAGCCCTTCGGCATCGGGACGGTATTTGCGGATCGTGGCATTCCAGCCTCCCGAAGCTGCAGCCGAGGCCACGACCGGCTGCAAGTCGAGATAGCGGTTGGAAATATGGACCAGCAGAAGGCCACGCGGCGACAATATCCTGCGATAGTCGGCGAACGCTTCCTGGGTGAGAAGATGCATCGGCACGGAGTCCGATGAGAATGCATCGACGACGAGCACATCGGCCGAGGCGGCAGGCTCGCGTTCAATCAACAGCCGCGCGTCCCCGATGCTGATTTGCGCATCGGGTTTGCAGCGGGGGACGAACGTGAAGCGAGTAGGGTCGCGGGCGATCCGCGCAACTGCCGGATCGATCTCGTAGAAGATCCAGCTCTGGCTCGGCTGGGCGTAACAAGCGAGCGTCCCCGCGCCCAACCCAACGATCGCAATTCGGGCCCTCGGGCCGAAAAGCACGGGCGCTTCCCGCATCGCAAGGCCCACTCCCGACCTCGGTGCATAATAGGTCGTCGCCATTCGCTCGCGTTCAGGCGAGCCGAGATTCTGAATGCCATGGAGCGTCGTTCCGTGCACCAGCATGCGGGAATCGTTTGCTCCCGCGCGGATCGAATAGATTCCGAAGAAGCTGCGGGTCATCTTGCCCGGGCTGGCGCTGAGCTGCAGCTTCTCCCAACCGCCGGCGGCGATGAGAAGCGCCGCGACGGAGGTGGTAAAGAGCAGACGATTGCCGATGGCGAAGATCGCGACGGCGATGATGGCAATCCCCGCGATTCGGTTCACGTCGTTCGACGCGGGAAGAAAGAGAACGCCCTTCCCAATGATCGCCAGCAGGCCGACGGCAACGATGCCGGCGATCGTGATTCGGCGGGCGTTGCCGCTGCCGTCCCACAGCCTGGCGAACCTCTGGAACGGGCTTTGGCCGCGAATCAGCCAAGCCGCCGCGATGAGCAGCACGAGATGCTCGTACGTCCAATCGAAAATCAGCGGCGCGATCAACGCGCAGAAGGCGCCGCCGAGCGCACCGCCGATCGACATCGCAAAATAAAAGAGCGTCAGATGTTCCGCCGGCGGCCGGGATTCGAACAAGCGGCTGTGGAGCGCGACCGATGCGGTAAACAGGTTGATGATGGACACCGCGCCGAACGCCAGGACGAGCCAGCTAAAGTCGACGAACACGCCGAAGCAGGCGAGCAGAAGTAGAAGCGGAGCAAGCCGGATGACCCAGTTCGCGGCACCGCGTCTTTCCGCGAAAGCGACGGTGAAGCTCAACAAATAAGCCCCAAGCGGGAGCACCCACAGCAAGGGCATCGCGACAAGATCGGTGGTGATGTGAAGCGTCGTCGACAGGATAAGACCGGACGGCACCGCCGCCAGCACGATCCATTTCGCAATCAGCCGCCGATCCGGCGCCGGCGCGGCTCGATGTCGCGCCTTCTCCGCGGATGGCGACTGCGGAAGGCGAATTGCGCACCAGCCGACGAGCAGAACGAGAAGGGCGTAGCCGAGCGTCCACAACCAACGCTGCTGGCTGACCCCGAGCAAAGGCTCGACGAGCAAGGGATAGGCGATCAGTCCAACGAAGCTGCCGAGGTTCGACGCCGCGTAGAGCGGATAGGGATCGTGGCCGCCCGACAGCGCGAACCAGCGCTGGAGCAGCGGTGCCTGAGCCGAGACGACGAAGAACAAAGGCCCGACGGAGAGTAGAAGAAGCCAGGGTACCCACAGGAATGGATTCGCATCGGGAGGTGGAATCGCTGACATGAGCCCGATCGGAAGGGTAATTCCGGCGAGGACGAGCAGTCCAATATGGATGGCCGACTGCCGCTGTGGCCGGACCCGGCCGAGCCAGTGAGCATAGCCGTAGCCGGCCAGAAGCAGCGCCTGGTAGACCAGCATGGCCGAATTCCACACACTTGGCGCTCCGCCGAGCCGCGGGAGAGCCATCCGCGCGATCATCGGCTGAACGAGGAAGAGCAGGAAGGAGCCGGTGAAGATGGTCGCGACGAATCGCGCCCGAACCGCCCCGTTACTCGCAGATTCCGCCAGCCTGGTTACCACGCGCTGCCCCCTCGCGATGCATCCTACCGAGAGACGGACCGGCGTGGGTTAACGCGCGCCAGGCCGCTCGATCAGCCGCCGAGCGCTTCCACGCCCCGAACGAGCGCATCGAGCGCGTCATCGACGTGCTCGAGATGCGTGCGGAAGCAAAGGATCGCGCAGCGCAGGTAGAAGACGCCGTCAATCCGCGTGCCGCTTAGCATCACGCGGCCTTCCTGCTGCACATGCTTGATCAGGCGCTCGTTGAACTCGTCCGAGTCTCCGCTCTTCGGGCGGTAGCGGAACGCGACCACCGAAAGATCCGGAGGCGGTCCGGCATCCCAACCATCCATCTTGGACAGGCGGGCGTGGAAGTAGCGGGCGAGCGCGAGCTTTTCTGCTTGGGCAGCGCGGAAGGCCGCAACTCCCGCAAGCTGCAGCGGAAGCCACAGGCGGAACGCGCGAAAATGGCGCGTCAGCTCGGGCGAGAGGTCCGCCGGCGACGGACCCACGTCCGTCTCTGCGAACGGCCGAATATAGTCGGCGCTGGCGCTGAAGGTGTCGAGGAGGTGTTTGCCTTCGCGGATCAGCGCAGCGCCGGTCCCGTACGGCAGGAAGAGGGTTTTGTGCGGGTCGAGCGCGACGCTGTCCGCCTGGTCGATGCCTTTGACCAAATCCCGATCGCTGAGCGCGAAAAGACCGCCATATGCCCCGTCGACATGAAACCAGGCGCCATGGCGGCGGCACAGTTCGGCGATTTCCGGCAGAGGATCGATCGCTCCCGTGTCGACCGTGCCCGCGGAGGCCACGACCAGCCAGGGCCGGACTCCGTTGCGTCGGTCCTCTTCGAGCGACTGCTCGAGCGCCTCAACTGACATCCGATAGGAATCATCGGTCGCGATCAGTCGCTTCGGCGCGCGGCCGCGCCCGGCGATGTGGAGCGCCTTGTCGATGCAATGATGGGCGAAGCGCGTGACATAGACCGCGCCGCCGCCGTCGGGATCGCGCGCCTCCCGCGCTGTGACAAGGGCGGTGAGGTTCGCGAGGCTCCCGCCCGAAGTCAGGGTTCCGGCGGCTTCGGCAGGATAGCCGATGACGCTGGCGAGCCAGGCCGCGCAGGCATTTTCGATCCGCACCGCCCCCGGAGCGGCCGGGGCGAAGCCCGAATATTTGTTCGAGGCGGCCGCGAGCATGTCGCCGAGCGCTGAGTGGAACAAGCCTCCGCCCGGGATGTAGCCCATGAACCTCGGCGAGGTGGTCGCGATTCCCGGCCGCTCGATGCACGCGCCGATGTAATCGAGCACTGAGGTTGGGTCCCTGCCCTCTTCAGTGAACTCGGGATCGAGCCGCTCGCTGAAGGCTTCAGTCGCCGAACGCAGGCTCGGGGCGTCTTCGACCTGATCGAGAAAGGAAAGTACGTGGGAGAGCGTCGTTTCCCCGAGCGATTTCCGCTGCAGCGAATCCGGCTCGAGTGGACGAGTTTTGGCGCGCAGCCCCTCGATCTCGCTCCGCAGAGCGTCGATCATCCGGCGATCAGCCGCGCGGCATCGAGCGCATGATAGGTCAGCACTCCGCTCGCGCCGGCTCGCTTGAAGGCGACCAATGTCTCGAGGATCAGCGCGTCGCGGTCGCCCGCACCTGCCGCCGCGGCTGCCTCGATCATCGCATACTCGCCGCTCACCTGGTAAACGAAGGTCGGGACCCCGAAGGCATCCTTCACGCGGGCGACGACGTCGAGATAGGGCAGCCCGGGCTTCACCATCACGAAGTCGGCGCCCTCCGCGAGGTCGAGCTCTACCTCTCTCAACGCCTCCTCGATGTTCGCCGGATTCATCTGGTAGCCGCGCTTGTCGCCCTTCAGCCGGCCGAGCGAACCCACGGCCTCGCGAAACGGGCCGTATAAAGCCGACGCATATTTTGCGGCATAGGCCATGATCGCGACATTCTGATGGCCCGCACCCTCCAGCGCCTCGCGGATCGCGGCGACGCGGCCATCCATCATGTCGGAAGGAGCAACGATGTCGGCGCCCGCTTCAGCCTGGACCAGCGCCTGGTCGGCAAGCACCTTCACCGTGTCGTCGTTGATCACGTTCCCAGCGATGTCGACCAGCCCGTCATGGCCGTGGCTCGTATAGGGATCCAGCGCGACGTCGGTGAGCACTCCGACATCCGGAACCGCGTCCTTTATCGCCTTGATCGCCCGGCAGATGAGATTGTCCTGGTTGAGCGCCTCGCGAGCGTCGTCGGTCCTAAGGTCGTTGGGAGTGTTCGGGAACAAGGCGACGCACGGGATTCCGAGCTCGGCGGCGAGGCGGACCCGCCCCGGCAACTTGTCGACGCTCCAGCGGGAAACACCGGGGAGCGAGCCGATCGGCTCTTCGCAATCGTCGCCCTCGCAGATGAACAGGGGCCAGATGAAATCGCTCGGGTGAAGCCGGTGCTCGGCGAGCATGTCGCGCATCCATGGGCTCACCCGACCGCGGCGCATTCGGAGAGAGGGATAGGAAGACATGCTCGCGCCTATAGCGTCATTGCGAGCGAAGCGAAGCAATCCAGTGCTGGATTGCCGCGTCGCCTCCGGCTCCTCGCAATGACGGTCAGCCCGAAGGATTCAGCCTCGCCGTCTGCTCCATCGCGCCTTCGGCTTCCTCGATCGCTTCGTCGGTCGTGATCGGCGGCATCATCCGCTGCTTCTTCCATCCGCCGTGCAGGTAGAAGCCGATCGCCATCAGCATGTTGGCAAGGCTGCTGACCGGGAAGCTCAGCCATAGAGCGTCGGCCTTGAGCCACGTATAGGCCCCGAGCGCGAAGCCGAGGCGCACCGGATAGAGTCCGATGGCGAGGATGATCAGCGGGCCCATCACTGCGCCATTCGCGCGGACGACCCCGAACAGGATCATCGTCACGCCGAACAACAGGAAGCTCCAGGTCGCAAGGATCTGGATATGCTCGGCAATCGGCAGCGCCGGACTGTGACCTCCGAGGAACAAGGCCAAAGCCGGGCGGTCGGCCACCGCAAGGAGCACCACCAGGACGCCCGTGATGATCAGGTTCTGGACGATTCCGACCCGGCTGATCCGACCCACCCGGTCCCAATGACCGGCGCCGATATTCTGCGCAGCCATCGCGCTCGCGGCCGCGGCTAGCGCCATCGCGGGCATTTGCAAATAGGTCCAGAGCTGCATCGCGACTCCGAATGCGGCGGTCGTGTCCACGCCCTCTCGATTGACCAGGCCGATGGTCGCCAATGCCGATGAGGAAATGACGATCATCTGCAGGCCCATGGGGAAGCCCTTACGGATGATGACGCGGAGCAACTGGCGATCGGGCTTGAGATAGGCGAGTTCGGGCCCTCGCAGCCGCAGCGGCAGGTCGCGCCAGTAGATCGTCACGAGCAGCGCAGCGAGGGCGACATAATTGGCGATGACCGTTGCGAGCGCGCTCCCGGCGATACCGAGCCGCGGCGCCGGCCCCAAGCCAAGGATGAACACCGGGTTGAGACCTGCGTCGAGCGCGACGGCCATGATCATGAACCACAAGGGAGTCATCGCGTCGCCGGCGCCGCGAAGCGCCCTCATAAGGATGAAGACGACCACGATAGCGGGCATCGCGGTGTAAATCAAGCG
>JBKPOR010000045.1:0-4334 GCA_046765675.1 Pseudomonadota bacterium | reverse complement strand
CTCTCCGACCTCCCTGCTGAACCATGAGACATCGGATCACCTCCTTTCGCTGCGTTGAAGCTGGTGACAACATGAGTCCAACGAATCGCGAACGCAAGACTTGTAATGATGTGAAGATTCGGCATTATCTTTTGCCTTCCGCCGGGCTGGGTCTCAGCTCCGGCAATCCTCGACAACGCGCGCGATCTCGGGCCAGGCCGGCACCACGAGCTGCACCGATTGCGCAGCCGAGCCCGCCGGCTGCGAGACGATCACGCCGATCCGTCCGCGGCTGAACGCGAGCGCATCCAGCAACGGGTCATTCGACACGACATCGGCGCTGATTCGATTGGTCAACGGATTGAAGCTCGCCGGGACGCTCCGAACCGCCGAGCTCGTCCAAACGGAAAGGAATGGCGCGGCCGCGGTTGCCGGCTTCGCAATGGTAACGCGCCGCGCCCCGCGAACGCATCGGATCGAAAGCTGCTGAAGCGCCGACGGATTGGAGAACGTCGCTTCGCTTCCGTCGGCTGTCGCCGCGTAAGTCCAATTTCCAGCTATGGGTGTCGCGGTGCCGAGATCGGGCACTGCCGTTTGGGCGGAAAGCGACGTTTCGGCGACCAGCGCGAACGCTGCAACGAACGTAAATCGCATCTTGTCAGCGGCTCAGTCTGTCGACTTTTGCGCGGAGCGCATCGAGCTCGGCCTTCAATTGTTCGACGTCATTGTCTTTCGATTTCGATTCCGGCTTGGCCTTTCCGCTGAAGGCCTGGGCGGCATCCTCGAACATCGCCATGTTGCGCTTTGCGAGGTCCGCGAAAACATTGCCCCCGAACGCGTCGCGCACGGCACTCTGGTTGCGTTGGAACGCATCCATCGCCGCTTCCAGATATTGCGGCACGAAATTCTGCATCGAATTGCCGTAAAGGCCGATCAGCTGTTTCAGGAAATTGAGCGGCAGCATGGTTTCGCCGCCGCGCGCTTCCTCATCGACGATGATCTGGGTCAGGACCTGGCGCGTGATGTCCTCGCCCGACTTCGCGTCGACGACTTCGAACTCGCGGCCTTCGCGGACCATCTGCGCCAGCCGGTCGAGCGTGATGTAAGCCGAGCTTTCGGTGTCATAAAGCCGCCGGTTCGCGTACTTCTTGATCGTCACTTTAGCGCTAGACTTGGCCATGGACCGCTCCCGACATCACCGAGGCGACTTACTCCCGGAACATAGTGCGCTGCAACATGAGCGTGCTCCGCGGCCGCTTCCGCTGTTCCTGGAGCTGCTACGGCAAGTTTCGCTCACGGATCCCGAGCTGGCGCGACACGCGCTGGCCGGACTCAAGGCTTACGAGAGCGCCCCCAGGCCGCTCCCGAAGGCCCCAATGCCCGAGGTCGCTCGAGTGGGCGGTGCGTGCCTCAGGAATCATGGCGGTACCGGCCCGCCCGCCTTGCTTGTGCCCTCGCTCATCAATCCCCCGCGGATCCTCGACCTCGATTCCGATGTGTCGCTCACGAACGCGATCGCGCGCATGGGGCGGCGGGTGCTCCTGCTGGACTGGGGTGCGGTCGACGAACGCAAGGAGCTGGATGTCGCCAATCATATCGAGGATCTGCTGCAGCCATTGGTTCGAGACATCGGCGAGCCCGTTGCGCTCATCGGCTATTGTCTTGGCGGGACGATGGCGATCGCTGTCGCCGATCTCGTGCCGTGCGAGCGGCTCGTCACGCTTGCCGCGCCTTGGAACTTCGCTCGCTATCCCGAAACATCGAGGACAGCGCTCGAAGATATGTGGCGGCATTCGCAAAGCGCCTCGCATTCGCTTCAAGCCCTGCCGATGGAGGTTTTGCAGGCCGCATTCTGGTCGCTCGATCCGGAACGGACCGTCCGCAAGTTCGCCCAATTCGGCCGCCTGGATCCCGCAAGCCCGGACGCGCGCCGTTTCGTCACTCTCGAGGATTGGGCCAATGAGGGCGAGGCCCTCCCCTATCCCGCGGCTCGGGAGCTGATCGAGGACCTCTTTGGCCTGGACCTGCCGGGTCGGGGCTCCTGGCGGATCGGCGGTCGCGAGGTCGGCGACCGGCCCGCCGTTCCGGCCCTTCACCTTCTCGCCGCGAACGACCGGATCGCGCCGGCGGCGACGGCGCCTGCCGGCGAGTCCATCGCCATTCCGGCCGGCCACGTTGGAATGATCGTCGGCTCGGCGCGGATTCGGCTGCACGACGCGCTCAAAGCGTTTCTTGACCCGGCTTGCCGCTAGAGCCACCTAAGGCTAAGCGACCGCGCCACGCACCCGTAGCTCAGCTGGATAGAGCGCTGCCCTCCGAAGGCAGAGGCCACAGGTTCGAATCCTGTCGGGTGCGCCACCGACTTGCGGTGGCGCGGACTAGCTCACCAGAAAGCGGCAGCCAGGGCTCCGCCAACAACTGCGACCGTCAGGCCGAGGCCGACGATCGCATTACGCAAGCTGCCGAATGTACTCTCCATGTCACTACTCCCCTTCGCCGCTCGCGAGGATAGCACGGCATCGGTCGGCGAGAGAGGTGAAATGCTGACATTGCAGAGACTTAGATCAGGCTCACATCAGTAACAGCAATTCCTTCGACAATCTTGTCCCATGTTGTTTGTCACTCCCGTGAGGCGGAGTAATGGCTGTTACCGTGCAAGGCACGAACATCATCGAACGGGCATACCAGCTTGCCGGGGATTCGGGATCGGTCGGCGAGGTGAAGCGCAAGCTCATCCAGGAGGGCTATCTCAGCGTTCACGCACACCTCGGCGGCCGGCAGATCCGCAGCGACCTGTTGAAACGGCTCAATCCCGAGCTTGTGGCGGACCGGAAGATCACGCGCATTTAGGGAACCCTGCCGTCCCGCCTCCCGTTGAGTTGCCTCATGGCGACTCAAGCGCACAAATCGAACGGCTCGCTTCTCCAGCCGACACCTGAGGCCGAGGCCTTTTATTCCGAGGTCCTGCAGATGATGGCGCGCTCGCGCATCCCCTTCCTCGTCTCGGGGACCTATGCGCTCGCCAGCTATACCGGCATCGACCGGCCGACCAAGGACGTCGATGTCTTCGCCAAGGCCGGCGACGCACTTCGGATGCTCCATTATTTCAAGGAGCACGGCTTCGACGTCGAAATCGTCGATGAGCGCTGGCTTTACAGGATCACTCGGGGCGAGCTGTTCGTCGACATCATCACCAACATGCCAACCGTGACGACGCACGTGACCGACGAATGGTTCGTGAACGCGCCGGAAGCGGAGCTGTTCGGAACTCGGGTTCGTCTAGTTCCACCGACACAATTCATCTGGTCCAAGATCTTCGTCCAGGATCATCATCGGTTCGACGGCGCCGACGTCGCCCACATGATCCTGAAAAAGCATGAGGAAATCGACTGGGAGAAACTGCTCGGCCATATGGAGCTCTATTGGGAAGTCCTGCTGATCGCTCTCCTGAATTTCCGCTTCATCTATCCGAGCGAGCGGCACGCCGTCCCGCGGTGGTTGATCAACGAGCTGCTTCAGCGGCTGCACGATCAGACGGACGTCAAAGGGCCCGGCAAGAAGGTCTGCCGGGGCCGGATCTTCTCCCCGCGCGATTATGCGATCGACGTCGACCAGTGGGGATATTCCGACGCCGTGGGCAATCTCGAAGAACAATATGGGGAATGAAGGCAAGCTGCGGGTCGCAGCGATCGGCGATCTCCACGTTATGGAGGACAGCGTCGCTCCTTACCGCGAGCTGTTCACGGAGATTTCGGGCGCCGCCGACGTACTCGTCTTGTGCGGCGACCTCACCAATTTCGGGAAAACGACGGAGGCGGAGATTCTCGCGGAAGACATTCGCGCCTGCTCGATTCCCGTACTCGGGGTCCTCGGCAATCACGATTACGAGTGCGGCCAGCCGGAAGAGGTCGCCAGGATTCTCCACGAAGCAGGCATGATCGTGCTCGACGAGCAGGCCCACGAAATCGACGGGGTGGGATTCGCGGGGGTGAAGGGCTTCATGGGTGGCTACGGCCGAGGCGAGCTCGCGCAATTCGGAGAACCGGTCGCCAAGGCCTTCGTCCAGGAGGCGATGAACGAGGCCCGGAAGCTCGAAAATGCGCTTCGCACCATCCGCACCGAGCGCAGCGTCGCAGTCCTGCACTATTCGCCGACGATCGAAACCCTGGAGGGCGAGCCGGAAGTGATCTTCCAATATCTCGGATCGGCGCGCCTGGCCGACGCCATCGACCGCTTCGACCATGTCAAAGCCGTCGTCCACGGCCATGCGCATCACGGCCGCTACGAGGGCAAGACGCCGCTCGGCAAGCCGGTCTACAATGTCGCGCAGTTCGTCCTGAAGCCGCTGTTCGGGA
>JBKPOR010000044.1:0-5555 GCA_046765675.1 Pseudomonadota bacterium | reverse complement strand
GCCTCGATCACCGCCGCAGTGCCCGATCCGTCGTCGTTGGCACCCGGCGCGTCGGAGGTTGCGTTCATCGGATCGGTCACCCGGCTGTCGATATGTCCCTGGATGATCACCACGTCGTTGGGCCGTTCCGTGCCGCGCTGGATCGCGAACACGTCCGTGATCTTGGTCGGTGTGGGCAAGCGGTCGCCACTGAACGTCTCGCTGGTCCGGGCGACAGTCAGACAATTGCCGCACCCCGCCGAATAGCGGTTGAACTCCGACTCCGCCCAGTTGAGCGCCGCGCCGATCCCGCGCTTGGGAGCGGTCTGCGACGACAAGGTGTGTCGGGTGCCGAAGCTCACCAATGTTTCGATCGTGTGGCGCAGCTGTACCTGGCTGACGGGCGCGATGATCGCGCGCAGCTTCGCATCGGGGGAGGGCGGGGCCGCGCCAATCAGCAACAGGCCCGACAAAGCGATCAATCGACGCATCGCGACTCTCCCTCTCCTCGGCTGCGGCAACTGGCATTTGCTTGAGTGCAGGTCTAGGGGAGCCGCGACCTCAACCCACATAGTTCAGGACGCGTATCCATGCTTCGCAGCATCGACCATTTCATCGGCGGCTCCAGCTTCGCTTCGGGCGAACGGCAGGGCGACGTTTTCGACCCCAACCAGGGGCAGGTCCAGGCTCACGTCCGTTTCGGCACGGCGGCCGATCTCCAGAAGGCGGTGGACGCCGCCAAGGCCGCCCAGCCGGCCTGGGCCGCGACGAACCCGCAGCGCCGCGCGAGGGTCATGTTCAAGTTCCGCGAGCTCGTCGAAAAGAACATGGACGATCTCGCTCGCCTGCTGAGCTCCGAACACGGCAAGGTCATCGCCGATGCGAAGGGCGACGTTCAGCGCGGCCTCGAAGTGATCGAATACACCTGCGGAATCCCGCAAGCCCTAAAGGGTGAATATACGGTCGGCGCCGGCACCGGAATCGACGTCTATTCGATGCGCCAACCGCTCGGCATCGGAGCGGGCATCACCCCGTTCAACTTTCCCGCCATGATCCCGATGTGGATGTTCGGAATGGCGATCGCCTGCGGCAACGCGTTTATCGTCAAGCCCAGCGAGCGCGATCCGAGCGTCCCCAACCGCCTCGCCGAGCTGATGAAGGACGCCGGGCTTCCCGACGGGATCCTCAACGTCGTCCATGGCGACAAGGAGATGGTCGACGCGATCCTCGACCACCCCGACATCGCCGCGGTTAGCTTCGTCGGATCGAGCGACATCGCTCAGTATATTTACTCACGGGGCACATCGAACGGGAAGCGCGTCCAGGCGTTCGGCGGCGCCAAGAACCACGGCATCGTCATGCCCGACGCGGACCTCGACCAGGTGGTCAACGACCTCGCGGGAGCGGCCTTCGGCTCGGCCGGCGAGCGCTGCATGGCGCTTCCGGTGGTCGTGCCGGTCGGCGAGGAGACAGCCGATGCACTCCGCGAAAAGCTCATTCCGGCGATCGCGGGCTTGCGCGTCGGAGTCTCGACCGATCCCGACGCCCATTACGGCCCGGTCGTCAGCAAGGCGCACAAGGAGCGGATCGAACATTACATCCAGATGGGGATCGACGAGGGCGCGGACCTGGTCGTCGACGGTCGCGGCTTCACCCTCCAGGGGCACGAGCAGGGCTTCTTCATCGGTCCGACGTTGTTCGATCACGTCACGACTGACATGCAGTCCTACAAGGACGAGATTTTCGGCCCCGTCCTGCAAATGGTTCGCGCGGCCGATTTCGAGGAAGCGCTGAAGCTTCCTTCGCAGCATGAATATGGCAATGGAGTCGCGATCTTCACGCGCAACGGCCATGCCGCACGGGAATTCACCGCTCGAGTCAATGTCGGAATGGTCGGGATCAACGTGCCGATCCCGGTGCCGGTCAGCTACCACAGCTTCGGTGGCTGGAAGCGCTCGGGATTCGGAGACATTGGCCAATATGGCCAGGAAGGCCTCAGGTTCTGGACCAAGAACAAGGTCGTGACCCAGCGCTGGCCGGACGGCGAAGCGCACGGCGAAAGCGCGTTCATCATCCCGACGTTCGGGTAAGAGATCAGTCAGGGGGCAACCAAGGAGCCAACTGTCTTTCGGATTTCAGCTTTTAGGGCTGCAACAACTACCCGTCGATGATTGTTGAGGCCGCATGCTCCGCGTACTTGGGCCGCTGCTCGTTTGCATCATGACGGTAACGGTGGCGGCGTGCAGCAAACGCGATCCGGTCGACAGCAGGGCCAACGCCGCGGACCTTCCGGCGATCAATGATGCCGTACCCGACCCGACTGGAGCGCCGCCCGAGAAAGCCGCGCCTGCCAGCCGGCCGCCTACTCCTGCCGCTTCAATCCCGGCCGCGCTCCACGGACGCTGGGGACTGACACCGATGGACTGCACGTCCACCAGGGGCGACGCCAAGGGCCTTCTGATCATTGGCCCATCCGAAGTCCGCTTCTATGAATCGCGCGCGGTCCCTGAGAACGCTCAATCCGGAACGGACTCGATCAGCGGCGATTTCAGCTTTACTGGCGAAGGCCAGACGTGGACGAAGTTCGAAGCGCTCGAGCTCAAAGGGGCCGAGCTGGTGCGTACCGAGAGCAACCCGATGGCGAGCTTCACCTATGCGCGATGCAAATAAGCTGATCCTGGTCTTCGCAGCCGCGGCGCTTGCCGGCTGCAATAAGCCGGCGACCGAAAACAATGTCGCGATCGACATCAACAATGCCGATCCGAATGACATCGAAGCGCTGCCCCCCGACGAAAGCAGCGCGACGCCATCGGACCAACTCGCCAATGGCGCCGACAATGCGGACGTCAACGATGCGGACAACAGTGCCAATAACAGCGACTAGGCGGCCTTGCTGACATTCCGGCCTCGCCCTAGAGCGCCCGCACGATGACCCAGTTCGACCTCACCGAGGACCAGCTCCAGATCCAGGAGATGGCGCGCAAGTTCACCGCGGACGCGATCACTCCGAATGCCGCCGAGTGGGACGAAAAACACATTTTCCCGCGCGACACGATCCAGGAGGCGGCCGAGCTCGGCTTCGGAGCTATTTATGTCTCCGAGGAAAGCGGCGGCATCGGCCTCGGCCGGCTCGAAGCGGCCCTGGTCTTCGAGGCGATGGCTTATGGCTGCCCGTCCACCAGCGCCTTCATCTCGATCCACAATATGGTGGCGTGGATGATTGACCGCTTCGGATCGGCCGAGGTCAAACAACGATATCTTCCGCCGCTTATCCCGATGGAACACATGGCAAGTTATTGCCTGACCGAACCGTCATCGGGATCGGACGCCGCCGCACTCAAGACGAAGGCCGTCCTTGATGGCGACCATTACGTCGTGTCCGGCTCCAAGGCGTTCATCTCGGGTGGCGGCGCCAACGACCTGATGGTGGCGATGGTGCGCACCGGCGAGGAAGGGCCCAAAGGCATCAGCGCCTTGGTCATCGAAAAGGATATGAAGGGCGTCAGCTTCGGCGCTCAGGAAAAGAAGCTCGGCTGGCATTCGCAGCCGACCTCACAGGTCAATTTCGACGAGGTTCGAGTGCCGGTCGCCAACCGCATAGGAAGCGAAGGCGAAGGTTTCCGAATTGCGATGATGGGTCTCGACGGCGGTCGCATCAATATCGGCGCCTGCTCCTTGGGCGGTGCGCAGCGGTGCCTCGACGAGTCGATCGAATATACCAAGGGTCGTCAGCAATTCGGCCAGCCCATCGCCGATTTTCAAGCCACCCAGTTCACTCTCGCCGACATGGAAACCGAGCTTCAGGCCGCCCGCTACCTGCTCTATGTTGCAGCGGCCAAAGTCACCGCGAACGCGCCTGACAAGACCAAGTTCGCGGCCATGGCCAAGCGGCTCGCCACCGACAGCGGTTCTTCCATCGTCGACCGCGCGCTGCAGCTCCACGGCGGCTACGGCTATTTGATGGATTATCCGATCGAGCGGTTCTGGCGCGACCTTCGAGTCCATTCCATCCTCGAGGGCACTAATCAGATCATGCGAGTCATCGTCAGCCGGGACATGCTCCGGCAGTGACGGACGACGTCCTGATCAAGGTCGAGGGCGGAGTGGGCCGAATCCGGCTCAACCGTCCCAAGGCAATCCACGCGCTCACCACGCGCATGTGCGAGGTGATGAGCGAGGCGCTCCTGGAATGGCGCTCCGACCCGAACGTGCGCGCAATCATTATCGACCATGCCGAGGGCCGCGGCTTCTGCGCCGGAGGAGACGTGGTGATGCTGTGGCGGAGCGGTGGCGGCGATGCCGAGGACGCGAAGCATTTCTTCTTCGCGGAATACCGCCTCAATCACCTGCTTTTCACTTATCCTAAGCCGACGATCGCGATCATGGACGGAATCACGATGGGCGGCGGCGTCGGGATTTCGCTTCCGTGCAAGTTCCGGATCGCGACCGAGAACACGCGCTTCGCAATGCCCGAAACCAGCATCGGCCTGTTTCCGGACGTCGGGGGCGGCTGGTATCTGCCGCGCCTTCCCGGCCGCGTCGGCGAGTTCATGGCGCTCACCGGAGCCCGCCTCGACGGTGCCGAATGCCATTATCTGGGGCTTGCAACGCATTATGTGCCGCAAGCATCGCTCCCTGACCTGGTCGAACGGATTTCGAGTGGTCCACGGCTGAACGGCGCGATCGGGAATTTCGCAGTGACTCCGCCAGATGCGAAAATCGCCGACAACATGCCGGCCATTGCGCGCTGCTTCGCCAGTTATCGACTTGAGGAGGTCATTGGCGCCCTGAAAGCCGACGAAAGCGAATGGGCGGCGACCGAGCTCATGACCCTTGGCACCAAGAGCCCGCTGTCGTGCAAGGTTTCCCTCCGGCTCATGGAAGAAGGCGCTGAGCGCGCGACGTTCGAGGATGAGATGCGCGCCGAATATGCGCTCGCGGGACGAGTCGTCCGAACCCACGACTTCCATGAAGGCGTGCGAGCCCTTCTGATCGACAAGGACAACCAGCCCCAGTGGGACCCGGCGACGCCCGAAGACATCGATGACGAGATACTCGACGTCCTCTTCGCGCCGCTGCACGGGCATGAGGCGTGGACACCGTTCCCGGAGACGCAGCAATGAGCACGTACAACACCATCCTGGTCGAACAGCGCGGCGCGGTGACTCTCGTCACCTTGAACCGGCCGCAGGCGCTGAATGCACTCAACCGTGACGTTCTGAAGGAACTGATCGATGCGTTCGCGGCCTATGATTCCGACGATAGCCAGCGCTGCCTTGTGCTGACCGGGTCCGAGAAAGCGTTCGCCGCGGGCGCCGACATCAAGGAGATGCAGGGCCAGGGCTTCGCCGACATGTATTCGGCCAACTTCTTCGCCGGCTGGGAACAGGTCACCGCGACCCGCAAGCCGTGGATCGCAGCGGTCGCCGGCTATGCGCTCGGCGGCGGCTGCGAGGTGGCGATGATGGCGGACTTCATCATCGCCGCCGACACCGCGAAGTTCGGGCAGCCCGAAATCAAGCTCGGCGTCACTCCTGGCATGGGCGGATCGCAGCGGATGGCGCTCGCTGTTGGCA
>JBKPOR010000043.1:0-4266 GCA_046765675.1 Pseudomonadota bacterium | reverse complement strand
TGTTGAACTGCTGCGTCGACAGCAGCGGGTTGTCGCAGTTGATCGTGGTGATGTTGCCAAGGAAGGCGCCCGACGGAGCGATCTGCGAATTGGACGTATCGTCCATGAACATCGCTTCGAGGTACGGACGCGCGCCCGGTGAGATCTCATATTCGGCGAAGGCGCCGAACGTATAGCGTTCGTCCGGCCGCTGATAGAAGTTGTACGGGCCGAAGTTGAACGGCGTGTTGCCCGGCACGAACTCGTTGCCGTTGGGGCCGCCGACCTGGAACGTACCGACATTGGTGAAGAAGCTGCCGTTCGCCGACGTGCCCGAACCGCCGCAGTTGAAATCCCGCTCGGTCCCCGCGGGATCGGCCGCGTTCTTCGTGTTGCGGGTCGCGCGAGCGGCCAGGGAGCAGAAGGAATAATCGCGGCTCGCCTGCAGCACCGGATCCTGCTTGCGGTACGTCGCATAGGCCATGATGTGACCGCGATTGTCGTCGAAGTTGGTACCGAAGGCGGCGGAAATGTCCTGGGCCCCGCCGTTCACGCTCCATCCGTGCGGCGGACGGAAGCCGCGCGCGACGTTGGCATTCAAAATCTTATCGGCGACGTCGTTATAGTGCATGAACGTCGAAGCCTGGGCGTCGATGCGCAAGCCGGTGAAGTTCGTGTCCATGATGAAGTTGACGACGCCCGCGACAGCGTCCGCGCCATATACGGACGAGGCGCCGCCGGTCAAAACATCGACGCGCTTCACGATCGAAGACGGAATGAAGTTGATGTCCGCGACCGATCCCGCGCGCGGGTCCCCGGGCTGGAGGCGGCGGCCGTTGACCAGCACGAGCGTACGGGTCGGGCCGAGGCCGCGCAGGTTGACCGAGGCAATGCCTAGCGCACCGTTTGAAATGTTCGAGCCCTGGCTCGCGAACGATTGCGGCAGCGAGTTGATCAGATCTTCGGTGCGCGTCGTTCCCTGAAGCTTGATGTCCTGGCTGCTGAGCACGGTGACGGGACTGGCCGAGGTCAGGTTCGGCTGCGGAATGCGCGTGCCAGTGATGACGATGTCTTGCGACGGCTGGACGGGAGCTGGCTGAGGACTCGTCGACGGGGCGGCCGGCGCGGACGTGTCCGTCGGTGGGGCGCTGTCGACGGGACTTTCCGGCTGGGTTCCCATGCCTTGGGACAAGGCTGGCGAAGAAACCAGGCTGACCCCGGCGAGAAGGGATGTTGCGAGCAGGCGCGAACGGAAATCTTGCATGACGTTCAACCTTTCAGATTCGATGGCCCGAGCTCTCGGCCGAGCTGCGGTTGAGGAAGGCGGACATCGGCCAGCGCTGCCGTCACGATTTCGATCGCGCGCTATGAATTGCATTCGGAAGCCCCTTCAATGGCGCGCAGTTTCGAGCAGTGGCGAGGCTGAGATGAAGCGACTTGCCGCCGGGCCGTCGCTTGGTGTGGATGAAGCGGCCCGCTAGCGGGCGAACGTCGCTCCGGTGCGGGTCAACGGCAGTCGACAACGGCGGTCGTCATGCGCAATTGTGTCGGCATGGCCACACTTCCGCTCGACCCGCCGCACGTCGAGGCCTTTGAGCCGAGCCCGGATCTCGCCGCGCTGCGCGATTCCCGGGTGCGCGCGGTCGTCTGGCTCACGCTTATTTTCTGGGTCTCGAACTATCTGCTGCTGACGCTCGCGACCGCTCTTACTGGCAACGCCCACCTGGAGCAGATCGTCCTCGTCCGGTTCGGAGAGATCCTGCTTGGCGTGTGCGTCTCATTCCTGTTCCACCTGATGCTGCGAAGCCGCCGGCTGTCGACCACTCGAAGGCGGATGATCGCGCTGGCAATCGTCACTCCGATTGCGGCGGAAATCTTCGCCTGGGCCGTCTTCTTCATCGAGGCCGCGGTCGACCCCAGCCTCAATCTCAGCGGCTTCACCTGGGCCGGCGCCGTCCGGACGATCACCTTCTGGACGTGGTTCTTCCTGGCCTGGGCAGGAATGTATCTGTCCGTCTCTTACAGTTTCGACGTTCGCGAAGAGCAGCAGCGTGCGGCCGAAATCCGCGAGCGAGCGCACGTGGCGCAGCTTCGCGCGCTGCACAGCCAAATCAACCCGCATTTCCTGTTCAACAGTCTCAATTCGGTCTCAGCGCTGATGCTCGACGGAAGCGTTGCGCGGGCGGACGAGATGGTCGGCAAGCTCGCGCGTTTCCTGAGGCTCGGACTGGCTGCAGACCCGACGGACAAGATCGAACTGGCGTCCGAGATCGAGCTTCAGCGGACCTATCTCGAGATCGAGCAGCTTCGATATCAGGACCTGGAAGTCGCCTTTTCGGTGCCGGAGGAACTGGAATCCGCCGTCGTTCCCGCGCTGATCCTGCAGCCGATCGTCGAGAATGCCGTCAAATATGGAGTCGCCGGTGCGCCGCCCCCTGCGAGCATCGAGATCAAGGCCCAAAGGTCGGGCGACCGCCTGATCCTCGAGGTGATTGACAGTGGGAAGGGCAAAGGTCCGAAAACGTCCGGCGGCGGGATCGGCCTCGCCAACGTCAATCAGCGCCTCGGACTGATCTACGGAGAAGATTTGGCCGCATTGGCCGCAGACCGCTTGCCCGACGGGAGCTTCCGGGTCCGGCTCGAATTCCCGCTGGAGCTGGCATGAGCGTCTTGAGGGTCCTGACCGTCGATGACGAGATGCTCGCGTTGAAGCGGTTGAAGCTGCTGCTTCAGGCCATTCCCTATGTCGAGCATGTGGGCGAAGCGAATTCGTGCGCCGAGGCCTTGTCCGAGATCGCCGCGCTCGGGCCCGACGTGATCCTGCTCGACATAAAGATGCGCGACGGCGACGGCTTCGAAGTCGTCGAAGCGCTCGCCGAGCGGCCCAACCCGCCACTGATCATCTTCGTCACGGCGTTCGATCATTATGCGGTCCGTGCCTTCGAAAGCGCGGTCGTCGACTATCTTCTGAAACCCGTCGAACGCGAACGGCTCGCTCGGGCGTTGCGCAAGGCCCGGAACGAGCTTCGGGCGCTCAATGCCGAGCAACGCCTCAGCGAAATGCAGGAAATCGTTCGCAACCTGCGAGCCGTCGCGGGCGGACGCAATTCCAAGCCGTTCGAGACGGAGTTCTGGCTGCGGGGATCGGCCGGCCTGGTGCGAGTGCAGCTCGATGCGATCGACTGCGTCAGCAGCGAGGACGATTATGTCGCGATCCATACGCATGGCGGCTCGCACCTGATGCGCGGCTCGATCCGCCAGTTCGAGAGTCGCGTCGAGCCCGGCTATTTCGTCCGGGTCCACCGCCGCTGGCTGGTTCGAAAGAATGCCATCACCGAGCTTCGGACGCCGCGCTTCGGAAGTTCAGAAGTGCTGCTCCGAACGGGCAAGCGCCTGCCCGTGGGGCGGGTCTATCTGAAACTGCTCAAGGCGACGATACGCGGAACCGCACCGGCGGACTGAGCCGCTACGCACGTCGATGAAGCGCTGGAGCGGGCGAAGGGATTCGAACCCTCGACCCCAACCTTGGCAAGGTTGTGCTCTACCCCTGAGCTACGCCCGCTCTTGAGCTGACACCGGCGTCGAATCTCGTGCCGCCGGCGGAGGTGAGGCGCGCGCCTAGCATGCGGTAGGGCCGCCCCGCAAGGCTTCGCCACGGCGGCTTGTGGGAGCCGCCTTAGCCGCCCATATGGGCGCGAATCCGGGCAGTTGAAGGGACGATCCTAAGCTCATGGCGACTTTGGGCCTCACCGAAGCCGAACGCGACGCGATCCAGCGCTTCGAGCAGAACGTCATCCAACCGTCGATGACAGCGCTTGTCGTGCTCGATTTCTGGGCGGAATGGTGCGGCCCGTGCAAGCAGCTCGGCCCAATCCTGGAGAAGGTCGCGGCAGATTATTCGACGAAGGGCGTCAAGCTCTCCAAGATCGACGTCGACCAGGACAAATTGATCGCGACTCAATTCCGGATCCAGTCGATCCCGACCGTATACGCAATCTATCGCGGCCAGCCCGTTGCGGACCTCACCAACTATCGCACCGAAGGGCAGCTCAAGAAGGCCCTCGACCAGCTGTTGAAGCAGCTTGGGATTGAAGGCGAAGGGGGCCCCGCCGAAGCCGACATCGAACCCTTGATCGCAATGGCTGAGCAAGTGCTGAGCGAGGGCGACCCACCTCGCGCGACGAACATCTTCCGCCAGGTTCGTGACATGGCCGAGGACAATGCCGCGGCGATCGGCGCGCTGGTACGCTCGCTCATTGCGTCCGGCGACCTCGACGAGGCCGGAGA
>JBKPOR010000042.1:0-5613 GCA_046765675.1 Pseudomonadota bacterium | reverse complement strand
GCGGCGGACACCGCTGACACGCGCTGTTCCTTCTCCTCCGCGATCACTCTTTTGATCGAGGCGAGGATATCCTCCATGGACGGTTCATGGCCGGGCGACTGCATGACGCCGGAGATAATACGTTTATTGCTGCGGTCGAGTCACCCCTGTGCCGTTCGCGACGCCGGTCGGTGCGATGACCGCCGGGGCCGAATTGACCCGCGCCGGTACGAGCGGCGGACCGACGAGCGGGTTCGGCGGCATCTCCGGCGGTTACACGGTTCGGGTCGACACGGGGTTGTGCCGAGGTTCGCCCGCCCAATCGTTCCACTCGTTGGCGACGCGCCGGTAATTGCCAAGCGGATCGTAAAGCGGGCCGCCGTCGAGGCCGAGCTTTTGCGCTTCGGCCTGGCCCATCGAGTTCAAGAGCGTGAAGCCGGCGACATAGGCATCGCGCTTGGCCGTAACGAGCGCGACTTGCGACTGCAGAAGCTCCTGCTCGGCATTCAAAACGTCGAGCACGTTGCGCGTCCCTACGGTTTGTTCGGCGCGCGTACCTTCCAGCGCCAACTCGTTCGCCTGAACCGCGATCGTGTTCGCCTGGATGGCCCTCTGGTCCGCGTCATAAGCAGCGAACGCCGAGCGCGCGTCCGAAATCACAGTGCGCTCGGTCCCGACAACCTGTTCAAGCGCCTGACCCTCGAGCGC
This sequence comes from Pseudomonadota bacterium, assembly GCA_046765675.1. Taxonomy (GTDB): domain Bacteria; phylum Pseudomonadota; class Alphaproteobacteria; order Sphingomonadales; family Sphingomonadaceae; genus Sphingomicrobium. The sequence goes on along the minus strand of JBKPOR010000042.1, from coordinate 4,926 downwards.
GCGCGCCTGCCGCGTGCGCGCCGAAGGCAAGCCGCCCTGATAGATTGGAACCCGCGCGCTGAGGCCCAGCGAGGTCGTCGTGCCATGGTCAGGAAACCCGCTCGTCTTGTCGCCGAGCGTGTCGAGTCGGGTGCCGCTGAGAACGCCCGAGAGCTGCGGCAATCGGCCGGCCTGGGCAACGCGCACGTCGTAGCCCGCCGCGGCCGCCGACCGTGTGACTGCAACCAGGTCGGGATTGTCCGCGAGCGCAATTCGGATCGCTTCGTCCGCAGTGGTCGGCAGCGGCGGCAGCGGAGGGGGCGGGGCAAGCACCCCGGGCGCATTTCCGATGACCGCGCGATAATTGGCCTCGCTTGCCATTAGCCGTCCCTGGGCAATTGCAAGCTGTGAGTTGCCAAGCTGGAGCCTGGCTTCCGACTGGGCGACGTCGGTCCGGGTCACGTCGCCGATCTCAAAGCGGTCGCGAGTCGCCTCGAGGTTGGTCTGGAGTACCCGAACGTTGTTGCGGTTGAGCTCAACGATTGCTCGGTCGCGGATCACGTCCATGTAAGCCGCTACGGCCTGGGTGAAGACGTCGCCCTCGACCCCCCGAAGAGTTCCCCGGCCGGCCTGCACGCGCGCTTTCGCCGCCTCGATCGAGTTGCGGATTGCACCTCCGTTGAACAGCGGAACGCTCAAGTCGACGCTGGTGGACACCGTCGGCCCGCGGCTTGCTCCCGTGTCGAGAATGCCGCTTCGCGACAGGTCGCGATTGAGCCCGACCGTACCGCTGATCTGCGGGCGTCCCGCCGACCGCTGGATTGCGACGTTAGCGTCGGTCGCCTTCAGCGATTCTCGCTGCGCCATCAGCGTTGGATTGGTTTGGTAGGTCGAGACCAGGGCTTCACGCAGCGTATCGGCCGACGCGGCGCCCGTGATAAGCGCGGCGATTGCCGATCCAATGAAGAACTTACGAAGCACTGGAGCCCCCCTCAGAACGAAAACACTTTAGGCTTCGAGAAACCCGGAAGCGCGGGTGTGCCGGCGTCGCCGAGCGACAAATGGCCGAAGGCTTCGCCAACCTTGCGCCCAACCGTCAGCCGGGCAATCCCGCGATCGACCAGAGCGGTCCCGAGCCGGCCGCCGTCGGCGAGCTGATCGACGATCGCGTCCGGAATATATTCGACCGCGCCGTCGATCAGGATCTGGTCGTAAGGCCCCTGCTTCCTCCAACCGGCCTCAAGCGGTCCTTCAACCACGTCGATGCCCAGTTCGCGAGCGCGCGTCGCGAGATCGGCGGAACTTTCCAGCGCGACGACGTCGAGCCCCATGTTCGCCAGGACCGCGCTCGAATAGCCGGTGCCCGCGCCGACGACGAGGGCTCGCTGGCCCGGCTCAGCCATCATCTGAGTCAACAGCCCGCCGAGCACAGCGGGAGAGGGCAGGAACCGGCCGCCGCCGATCGCGACCGAGCGGTCGACATAAGCGAGCGCGCGCGTCTCGACAGGCAGGAACCTTTCGCGCTGGACCGCCCCCATGGCGCCCAGCACGGCGGGATCGGTCACGCCCTGCGGTCGCAGCTGGCTTTCGACCATCGCCGCCCTTGCGGCGGCAAAATCGGGAATCGGGGTTTGCACCGTCACAACTGTTCTATGCCAATAATACACTCAGAGTTCAAGCTGCTCTTAACACAGCTTGCCCGCCCGCCAACCGCCGTTGATCGAAAGACGAACGAACGTCAGCGGGTCCGGCTTTTGGTTCCAGTGGGTCCGGGGCGCGATTTTTTGCCGCGAATGAGGTGGATGAGGACGAGCATCGGCATCGCCAGCCCGACGAGCCAATGGGCGAGGCTCGAGGTGGAGCGAAAGTCTTCCGCGGTGGAATAATAAAGAGCGAGACCCGTGAGAATCAGGAACAGGCTGATTGCGACGAGCAAGAGGCCACTTCGGCGGTTGCGTCCGGCATTCCAGCCGAGACGCATGTGCACTGGGATCAGCATGGCCGCCGCGATCGCGAAGCCGTATGCGGCGGCGCCGTGGATGAGGAGTAGCCAGGGCAGGGTTGGGCTCGGCTCAGGCCCGAACTCGCCGTTGACCTTGCCGAAACGGTCGAGAAGCAACCAGCCGACCCCCGTCACAACCAGAAGGCCGGTGACCGCGTAGATCAGCCATTCGTGCCAGCGCGGCAGCCTGAGGCTGAAACTCGGCGGACGCTTCATGCCGCGACCATCTCGCGGCTGAATTCCTCGATCGATCCGTCGCGCGCGATTCGAAGGCCGGTTGCGCGGGCAAGTTGGAGGCAGTGGCCGATCCGTGAAGAGCCCGAAAAGAGAATCTTCGACAGAGCGTCGGCGTCCATTGCGTATCGAGCACGAACAGTGGCGGAGAACCAGCGTCGGTCCGCGCGGGGCAGGTGCGCCCACCCACCCTCGAGGATGGCGCTGGTCGCCAGCGCTCCATCATCGAGCGCGAGCTCGATTCGCGCCGACCGGGTAACCGGATCCGCGACCTGAACTGACCAGGGCCGCGGGCCAAACCCCGCCATGTCACCGCCGGCGTTGACGAAGCCTCGATCCACCCCGGCGCGGCGGAGCGCGTCGATCGCTTTGTCGACCGCGAAACCCTTCGCGATTCCGCCGAGGTCGATGCAGCCGGGTTTCAACAGCCGGACCGACCGGCCCTGGAGCTCGAGCCAGCTCCAGTGAGCAGCTTCGGCCTGGGGTTGTCCTTGGTGGAGCGGCAGATAGGCGCTTTCGATTGCGGCCTTGCCCGCTCGCACCGAATCGAAGGCGCCTTCGCTTTCCTTCGCCCAGAATAAAGCCCGTTCGAGGACGAGGGCCATCCATCCATCCACCTCGACCGGGTCGCGATGCGCGAAGCGATTCACCCGCGACAAGTCGCTGTCCGGCTCGTGCGCGCTCATCAATCGATGAACCGTGGCGATCGCGGCGTATCCGGCCTCGATCGCGGCTTCCGAGTCCGCTTCGATCTCGACGAATGTGCCGAGAAGGGGGCGACAGCGCCTAGGCATTCTTGAGGAGCAATTCCCACATCACGAGCAACCGCCGGACTCCATCGGTGACGTGGCGGCTCGACAGGGTCGCGCCCGAAATATTCCTGATGTCCTTGCCGAGCTGCAGCTTCGAGCCGAAGCGCTTGCCGACGAATTGCTGCCGCCAGTTCGGGTTGCGCACCTCGCCTCCATAGGCCTCGCGATATTCGAGGATCTCGACGCGCTTCACGGCACCGTCCGGAGTGAGCGCCACCGCGTAGGTGATCATCTCATGCTTGCCGAGCACCCGGTCGACGATGAACCAGCCGGCCCGGCCGTTGCCCGAGCGCACGTCCCACACCCGTTGGATCTTGTCGAAGCTGCCCACCCGCGACGCGCGGGCGATCGCTTTGCGCTGATCGGCGGTGAAAGCGAGATTGTGCTCGACGAACCGGGCGCCGGGGAACATCGCCTGCTGCGCGGCCTGGATCGTCAGATAGACCGTCGCCGACACGGGCGCCGCGACCCCGGCGATCGCCGCCGCGGGCAGGATCGTGAACCAGGCCGCGCGAATATGGGTCATCGTTTCCTCAGAACTCGTAGCCGAGGATGAGCCTGAACTCGCGCTTTTCGAACTCGTCGAGCGCGAGGCTTCGGCTCGGGCTGGGCTTGCCGAACAATTGAGGCATGAAGCTCGCGGTCACCCACCATTTCTTGGCGGCATAGTGGACGGCGGGTCCGGCGAACACCGCATAAGTCTCGCGGTGAAGGCCGTTCGTCCAGTCCGGATAAACGCTGGCATAGCGACCCTCGATGCCGGCGAACCAGCCTGGAGCTACCCGGTAGGAAAGACCGGTCGAGACTTCGAGTTTGAGCTCCTTCTCCCATTCGGCCTCGGTTTCGCCGGTGGTTTCGTCGACTTCCACCTCCTTCTCCCATTCGGGCTCGAAGGTGAGGTTCGTCGCCCAAATCAGCTTGTCGTCGAGGAAATTCTTCTGGAAGATGGCCTTGAGCTCAAGCTCATACTCCGTGCCTTCTTCTCCTCCTCCGTGGATCCGCGACCAAGCGGGTTCGGCGTAGAGTGTCAGGCCGAAGCCGTCCTTGTACGGGCTCAGCACATTGTACTTGAACTCGGCCGACAGACCCCTGAACGCGAAGTCGCGATCAGCGCCATGGAACTCGGGCTCGAGCCCGCGGATATGATGACTGGCTAGATTGGCGTAACCGGCGACGGTCAGGCGGTCGGTGACACCGTGTTCCAGTTCGATCCGGTAATCCTGGGCGTCGAAATGGCCGTCCGCCTTGCCGCGTCGATGCGTGGCCCAAAGCTCGACTTCCGTCTCACCCTTGGGCATCGGCTCGGCGGAATAAGTATAGCCGAAGTAGCGCTCGTCCGCCTTGGCCGAGGTTGCAGCAAGTCCTGCCAGGCCGAAGCCCAGCATCATCAAGCGTTTCATGACGTCCCTTTGTATGTTCTGTTGTTGAGGGGATCTGCTAATGCGAACCATTCTCAACTGCAAGGGGCAGGGGTGATAAATCTTCCGCGACTTCTTACTTGACCCGCGAGGCTCGCTCGCCACAAAGGCGGCACTCGTTCTCCCGGCCCGATGGCGGAGTGGTTACGCAGAGGACTGCAAATCCTTGCACGCCGGTTCGATTCCGGCTCGGGCCTCCACCCACATTTCGAGACTTAAGTCTCTGGTTCTACCCGCAAAAATGTGGCGCAGTTCTGCGCGTTTTCGACGGGCAATCCGTCTCCGGAGATGTGCCGCTAGAGCAAATGCAAGCCCGATCCTCGTGGCCGGTCTCTCTCAAGTCCGAAACGAATGCAGGGTTTCGTGAGAACCTTGGCTTGCTCAACACGTGCAAGCAGGAATGCACGCTCGCACTTGCCTGCGAACTTGAGCTTCGATTTTACCGCTTCCGCATGACCGCGATGAGGATGCGGCCGACGAC
>JBKPOR010000041.1:0-6991 GCA_046765675.1 Pseudomonadota bacterium | reverse complement strand
GCCATGGGTTCTCGATCGCCGGCTCCTACGCGGAAGGGATTGCGCAGCCGACCTTCTTCGATCTTTATGGATTCTTCCCAAACAATTTTCTTGGAAACCCGGATCTTAAACCGGAAAGCTCACGCGGTTTCGAGGTCTCGCTTCGCTACCGTAGCCGCGCGGTCCAGGCTTCAGTGATCGGATTTCGGCAGAAGCTGCACGACGAGATCGTCGACATATTCGATTTCGACACATTCCTGTTCAGCACCGCCAATCGGAACTCCACGAGCCGCCGTTCGGGGATCGAGGCCGAGATTGCATGGCGACCTTCGGAACAGCTGCGGTTATCGGCCAGCTATGCCTATCTCGAGGCAACGCAGCCGGATGACTCGGCGCTAACCGAAGTCCACGAACTGCGAAGGCCAAAGCACAACGGTTCGATCACGGCCGATGGAGCATCGGGGCGCCTGACCTACGGAGCATCTCTGGCTTATGTCGGCCGGCATTTCGACCAGCGGGATACCTTCCCGTTCGACCGAGTCGCCTTGGATTCCTACTGGCTTGCGGATGCGCGCCTCGCCTATCGGGTCGGCAAGGGCGTTGATCTGTTCGCGCGCGGGTCGAACCTGCTGGATCAGCGCTACGAAGACGTGTTCGGCTATCGAACGGAGGGACGGGCCATTTATGCCGGAATCAGCCTTCGGGCGGGTCCGCGATCATCGCCGTAAAATTCGCTTCGGCGGCGAGCTTGCCGTCGACGCTCGCCCGGCCGGCGAACTTGCAGACCGTCGCGCGCTTCTGGATGAATTCGACCTCGAGCTTCAGGAGCACGCCCGGCTCTACCGGCTGACGGAACTTCGCGCCTTCGATGGCCATGAAATAGACGAGCTTGCCCGAGCCCGCTAGCCCGAGCGCTTCGACCGCGAGGACGCCAGCCGCCTGGGCGAGCGCCTCGACGATCAAAACCCCGGGCATGATTGGCCGCGCCGGGAAATGACCCTGGAAGAAAGGCTCGTTGATCGTCACGGCTTTGACGGCAACGATGCCCTTGTCCGGGTCAAGGCTTTCGACGCGATCGACCAGGAGCATTGGATAGCGATGCGGCAGCGCCGCCATCACCCGCTTGATGTCGAGCGGACCGCCCGAGGAAGCAGGTGATGCGGCGCTGGCCGGCTGATCGCCCATTCGCGGCTTAGCGGCCCTGCGGAGCCGTCTGCTGCGGAAGCGGTGTCACGGCCACCGACGGAAGCTGCTGATTCAGCGTCGTCAGCACGTCGGTCGTGATGTCGATCGCATTGTCATTGGCCATCGTGCTGTTCTTGGACAGGACGATTGCCGCGCCGCGGGTTGCGCGGACCTGCTCGACGATGCCGATCAGCTTGGCGCCGATCTGTTGCTGCACGTGAGCGGCCGTCGATTCCAGCGAGCGCTGCCCGGTCGCGAGCTCCTGCTGGGCGCCCTGCTCCTTGGTCTGGAAGGCCTTGATGCGCGCCTGGAGCGCCGCGTCAGGATCCTTGCCTTTCAGCGCATCGACCGCCGCCTGGATGGGCTTGCTCTCGGTTTGCAGCTGCGTCTGAAGCTGTTGCGCCCGAGTCCGCAAGGCGGCCTGCTTGGACTGGAGCTGAGTGCTCGCCGCCTTGCAGGCGGTGCAATTCGACAGAATCCGTTCCGAATCGACGATGAGGATGGTGGGACGCGCCTGGGCGTACGCGGCCGTCGGGATCGTGACCGCGGAAAGCGCAAGGGCGGTGGAAATCAGAATTTTTTTCATCAGAATTGGGTTCCTACGTTGAAGCTGAACAATTTGGTGTCATCGCCGTCTTGCTTGAGTAGGGCTTTGGCGAGATCGATGCGAAGTGGACCGAACGGCGACGTCCAGTTGACGCCAATGCCGATCGACAGCCGGGGTTTGGGCGAATTGCCGAGAAAGAAATCCTTGAAGCCGGCCGAGCGAACAAAATCGTCGCCTGGCAAGGTGCCCGCCGCGCCTTCGCCTGGGCAATGGGTGCCCGGAAGCTGGATAAGCTGGCCGCCCGAAACGCCAGTGTTCGGAGTGCACACGATGCCGATATCGGTCAGCGCGGGCTGTTTGACCTTCCACAGCGAGCCGACATCGATGAACGCGGATGGCCGGAGGCCAACGCTCTTGAGGCCCGAGCTCAGCGGGAACTCCAACTCGATCCGTCCCATATAATAGGCCCGGCCACCGAGCGCGTCGGTGATCCGCGCATCGTCGAAGAGAAGGGTGCCGTCGAGATCGTAGTTCACGCGCTGGATCCGTGGGCCGATGCCGCGAATGTCGAAACCGCGGAGCTGCGGTCCGAAGAAGCGGTCCGTCAAGCGAATGGGTTCGATCGAATTGCCGACGTTGTCATGCCGCTTCTGGAGCGGATGGATATATCCGCCCTCGGCGTGGGCGGAAAGGATCCATCCTGCGCCGAAACCCCTGTATTTCGTCGCGTCGACACGCGTCCGGAGATATTTCACGTCACCGCCGAGGCCGGCGAAATCCTGAGATAGAATCACCCGGTTCCCCCGGGTCGGGTGAATGCCGTCAGTGTTGTCATAGATCGTCGAATAGCCGAGCAGCGATGTCAGGTGCGTCCCGATTTCGTCGCACAGATAGCGGCCGGCCTTGGCCGGATCGCACTCGAGATTCCCGTCGCCGTTGAGGTCACTGTAGAAGGTGCTCTTGTCGAGCGTGATCTTGTCGTTCGTCACGGTGTAGCGCATGCCAAGGCTGGTGAATTCCGTCAGCGGGAAACCCAGCCGGAGGCCACCGCCGGTGCTGACCTGCGAATAGGTCGTATTCCGATTGCCGGTCGATGTAAGATTGAAGCTGCGATAGTCTCGGCGGAAGATCTGCGCACCGAGCAGGATCGGCTTGTCGAGGAAATAGGGCTCGACGAAGCCCAGTTCGACCGATTTCGCGTAGCGTGAATAATTGACCGAGGCGTCCAGCGACTGGCCCTTGCCCATGAAATTGTTCTGGGAGACGGCGAGCTGGATCACGAAACGCTCGAGGCTCGAATAGCCGCCCGAAAGCGCGAGCTGACCCGTCGCTTTCTCTTCGACGTTGGCGCCAAGGACGACTCGGTCGGGAGCGGAGCCTTCGGTCTGCTTGATCTCGAACTTCTCCTGGAAGAAGCCGAGGCTCTGGATGCGGTCCTGGCTGCGTTTGACCTTGATCGCGTTGAAGGCGTCGCCTTCGTTGACCCGGAATTCGCGGCGGATGACCTTGTCGCGGGTCACGGTGTTGCCCGTGATGTCGATGCGCTCGACGTAGACCCTCGGTGTCTCGCCCACCTTGAAGGTGATGCTCATCGTGTGCTTGTCGGCATCGCGATCGTAGGCCGGATTGATATCCGCGAAAGCGTAACCGAGGTTGCCTGCTTCCTCGTTGAGCTTGGTGACGGAGTCTTCGACCGCCTTGGCGTTGAACCAGCTTCCGGGCTTCACGCTCACCAGCGACTTGACCTTTTCCGCCGGGAAGTCGCGAAGCGCGCTGTCGGCGTCGATCTCGCCAAATTTATAGCGCGGGCCCTCTTCGACCACATAGGTGATCACGAAATCCTTGCGATCCGGGGTCAGCTCGGCGAGCGCCTGGACGACGCGGAAGTCGGCATAGCCCTGCGTCAGGTAGAATGCGCGAAGCTTCTGCTGGTCGGCCGACAGGCGGTCGGGGTCGTACGTGTCGTTCGACTTGAGGAATCCGAGAAGTCCGCCCGCCTGGCGCGTGTACATTTCCTTGCGGAGACGGTCGTCCTTGAACTGCTTGTTGCCGATGATGTTGATCCGCCTGACCTTCGCCAGGTCGCCTTCGTAAATTTCGAATACGACGTCGACGCGGTTCTGGTCGAGCTGGACGATCTTCGGTTCGACTCGCGCCGCAAAGCGCCCCTGGCGGCGGTAGAGCTCGAGGATTCGCTCGACGTCGGCGCGAGCGGCCGAGCGGGTGAAGATTTGCCGCGGGGCAAGCTTGATCTCAGGGAGGATCTTGTCGTCCTTGAGCCGTTTGTTGCCCTCGAGGATGATGCGGTTGATCACCGGGTTTTCCCGAACCACGATGACCAAATCGCCGGTGTCGGCGCCGGTGATGGTCACGTCCGCGAAAAGCTGGGTCGCGTAAAGATCTTTCAATGCCTGATCGAGCGATTCGGCGGTGTACGGCTGTCCGGGTGAGAGGTTGGCGTAGGAACGGATCGTTTCCGGCTCGAGACGCTGGTTGCCGCGCACCGCGATGGAGTGGATCGTCCGCTGCACCGGAGCCGGAGCGGTCGCCGGGGGCGCCACGGGTTGCTGCGCGGGCTCGGCCGGAGCCGTTTGGGCAAGGAGCGGCGCTGCCCATCCTCCGAGCATCGTTCCGACCAGAAGAACGGCGCCTGCGCGCCGGTTGAGAACCTTCATTCCTGAAATCACGCGACCCCGCCTTGCACAAAGAATTCGGCCGCCCCTCGGCCGTCACGCTCGTACTTAAGCCCCTGCCCCAAGCCTCCTAGCCAATCAAGCGTTCAAGCTGGTTCCAGAGACCGAGGTCGTTGAAGGTCGCAAAAACCAGCAACGCAAGGATAAGGGCGAGGCCGCCGCGGAATGCCCAATCGAACGCCTGAACGCTGACCGGACGGCGCCGGACTGCCTCGACGACATAGAAAAACAGGTGGCCTCCATCCAGCATTGGGACTGGCAACAGGTTGATGAATCCCAGATTAATTGAAAGCAGCGCCATCAGTTCGACAAAGGCCAGTGGACCGAACTGCGCGTTGGCCCCCGCGAGCTGGGCAATCTTGATCGGTCCACCGATCATTTTCGGCGAGATTGCCCCGCGAACCAGCTGAACGACCCCGTCGAACATTGCCCGAGTCAGCCGGCCGGTGGCCTCGGTCGCCATTGGGACCGCCTTTAGGAACCCGACCGGACGACCAGGCTCGGTCGATGCGACGACGCCCAACATACCCCGATTGGCATGCTGACCGGTGGGATCGACGAAATCCGTGGAGCCGAGCTTAACTTCAACGTGGGAGCGTCTACCCGCCCGCTCATAGTCGATCGGCACGCTTTCGTTCGGCCTTACGCCTACGACATTGTAAATGTCCGCAAAGGTCGGGGTGGAACGGCCGGCGATGGAAAGGATGCGGTCGCCGGGCTGAATTCCGGCCACCTGGGCGGGAGTGCCCGGCCTGACGCTTCCTACCGCATTCGACAGCGGCGACCCGAAGAAACCGAAAAACGCCGTGAAGATTGCGATAGCCAGGACGAAGTTCGCTACCGGCCCGGCCAGGACGATCAGGAAGCGCTGCCAGACGGGCCGAAACTGAAAGGCGCGGTCGCGAAGCTCCTCCGGGATATCTTCCGCGTCAACCGGCACGCTGGCCGGTCCCATGTCCCCCACGAATTTCACATAGCCGCCGAGCGGCAGCCAGGCGATCTTCCAGCGGGTGCCCTGCTTGTCGGTCCAGCCGACGAGCTCGCGCCCGAAGCCGATCGAGAAGATCTCGGCTGGAACTTTGAACAGCCGCGCGACGAGATAGTGGCCGAGCTCGTGAAAGAAGACGAGCGGGCCGAGCGCGCCTACGAACGCAATGAGAACCACCCAGATTGGCGGATGCGGAAGAGGCATGTCAGACGGCCTGCATCACGTCGTCGACGCGCTGTCGCGTCGATCGGTCGATTTCGAGAACGTCCGCGACGGAGTGGGGCGAAGCGAAGCTGCTTTCTTCCAGCGCGCGCTCGACCAGCGCCGGAATATCGCTGAACCTGATCGCGCCCGCCAGGAAATGGCGCACCGCGGCTTCGTTGGCAGCATTGAGGACGACGGGAGCCGGGCCGCCTGTCTCGAGAGCCTCGCGCGCGATCCTAAGGGCTGGAAAGCGCATAAGGTCCGGTTGTTCGAACTCCAATTTGGCGATCGATGCGAGATCGAGCCGCTGGGCCGGGGTCGGCATGCGCTCGGGCCAGGCGAGCGCGTAGGAGATTGGAATACGCATGTCGGGACTTCCGAGCTGGGCCAGAACCGAGCCGTCGACGAACTCGACCAATGAATGGACCACGGACTGCGGGTGAATCACAATTTCGATCTGCTCGGAAGGAACGCTGAACAGGTGGTGAGCCTCGATCAGTTCGAGCCCCTTGTTCATCATCGTCGCGGAATCGACGGAAATCTTTGCGCCCATTGACCAGTTGGGATGAGCCACGGCCTGGGTCGGGGTCGCGTTGCGCATCATTTCCGCTGATGCCGTACGGAATGGTCCGCCGCTCGCGGTTAGTATTATTCTTGCGATATCGTCATTACGGCTGCACGCAAGGCACTGGAAAATAGCGTTATGCTCACTGTCTACGGGTAGAAGCATCGCGCCGCTGCGCTTCGCCGCATCGGTCATCAGGGCGCCGGCAGTCACCAGCGCCTCCTTATTGGCGAGCGCGACAGTGCGGCCCGCTTCGACCGCGGCCATAACGGGCCTCAGGCCCGCGCAACCGACGATCGCCGCGATCACGAGCTCCGCGTCGCCCGCTGCCGCCTCGATTAAAGCGTCCTCCCCCGCGGCGACTCGGCAATTGGTCCCGGCGAGCAGCTCCCGGAGGTGGCCGAGCCGGCTCTCGTCGGAGACGACCGCGAGCCCGGCCCTCGTACGACGCGCGATATCGGCCAGCGCTTCGGCGTTCGTTGCCGCCGTAACCGCAACGACTTCGAATCGCTCAGGATTGCGCTCGATCAGGTCAAGGGTCGAAGTGCCGACCGATCCCGTCGCGCCGAGGATTGAAAGCTTACGTCTCACACGAGCCCCGATAGCTGGACAAGCGCGCTAAGGACAGCGACGGGCACCAGGCCGTCGAGGCGATCAAGAAGGCCTCCATGGCCGGGAAGCCAGTGGCCGGAGTCTTTCACCCCCACCTTTCGCTTGATCCAGCTTTCAAACAGGTCGCCGCCCTGCGCGGCAAAGGCGAACAGGGGAGCGAGGATGAAGAGAATTTGGCTGAGATCCTTGTAGAAGGCCCAGGCACCGCCGAGAAGCGC
>JBKPOR010000040.1:0-1628 GCA_046765675.1 Pseudomonadota bacterium | reverse complement strand
GGCTTCAGGACCCTGAGGAAAAAGTCGAGGCCGTTCATCTCGGCTTCTACAAGGCGATAATCGCCCTTCTGAGACGCGGTCCAGCCGTTCGTGTCGATAGCAGCCAAGCGCTGCTTGAACGCGTTCAGCCCGCCGGCCTTGGCGGCCATTGCAGTTGCGCCATAGTCAGGGCGGCCTCGTACGATCGTCGGGTGATTGAATGCGCGCCACTCGGCGAAAAGCTTGACCAGCTGCTGGTGGGTCGATCCGCCGGCCTCCGCGGCAACCGCTGGAGCGCCGATCGCTACGGCGAGCAGGATTCCGAGCGCAAATCGAAGCATTCCAAATTCCTCGCGTCGTTTGCGAGTTAGGCTATCGATTCCACCTCACCGTGCAAGCAGCATCGAAGCAGCAGCCACCAGTGCACCAATGATCCCGGCGAGCGCATAGCCGACCCAATTGGGCCGCTCGATCACGGTAATGTCGGGCAGCGGCGGCGGCGGCGGGGCGCCGCCCGCCGGCGGATAATATTGATCGAGCCGGTGGATCAGTTCCGGAAGCTTCTTCACGGCGCGGACGATGTCGATAATCCGGTCCGCATAATAAGCCTCCGGGCCGAGCTCGGAGCGCATCCATTCCCTGAGGAACGGCTCGGCGGTTTTCCACATGTTGATGTCGGGATCGAGCGCGGTTGCGACCCCTTCGTTCATCACCATTGTCTTCTGCAGGAGCAGCAAGTGCGGCTGCGTCGGCATGTCGAAGTCCCGAGTGATCGAAAACAGGCTTTCGAGCATCCGCCCGACAGAGATATCCTTGACCGGAAGGCCCCGGATCGGCTCGCCCGCGGCGCGAAGCGCCGTCGCGAATTCCTCGACGCTGTGGTGCGGCGGCACATATTGCGCCTCGAAGTGAATTTCCGCGACTCGGCGATAATCGCCGGTGATGAGGCCGAAGAGGATTTCGGCGAGCCATACGCGCGCCCTGCGGTCGATCCGGCCCATGATCCCGAAATCGATCGCGGCGATTCGGCCGTCGGGTAAGGCGAACAAGTTCCCGTGATGGAGGTCGGCGTGGAAGAAGCCGTCGATCACCGCCTGCCGCAAAAAGGCACGGACCAGGATGGCGGCAAGCGCTTCGCAATCGTGTCCCGCGGCGATCAGCGCATCGCGGTCGTTGAGCTTAATTCCGTCGAGCCATTCCAACGTTAGGACACGGCGGGCGGTCCTTCGCCAGTCGATTTCCGGAACATGGTAGCCCGGCTCCGCGACCATATTTTCCCGAAGCTCGGAGCCGGACGCTCCCTCGCGTTGGAGATCAAGCTCGCGAGCCGTCCACTGCCGAAACTGGGCGACCACCAACCGCGGCCGAAGGCGCTCCAGCTCCCCACCCATGCGCTCCGCGTGTGCCGCCGCCCATTCGTAGGTCTCGATCGCCCTGGCGAATTCTTCTTCGATGCCCGGCCGCAGCACTTTGACCGCCACCTCACGCCCATCGGTGGTGACCGCTCGGTGGACCTGCGCGATCGAGGCGGCCCCGACCGGGACTTCGTCGAACTCGCTGAACAGGCTGTCGAGCCGCGCCCCGAACGAGCTTTCGATCGTCTGCTTGATCGCCGTGAACGGCGCGGGTGGGAGATCGTCCTGCAGCTG
>JBKPOR010000039.1:0-5514 GCA_046765675.1 Pseudomonadota bacterium | reverse complement strand
CGCTGCAGATCGCAATAATTAGGGAGTCTTGAATGCGTGCTCTTATCCTGGTCGCTGGTGCGGCCCTGGCGGTTGCCGCTTGCAGCAGCAACGACAATGCCAACAACACTATGAACGCCGATGAAAACCTGACGACCGAGAACGTCGACATGAACGCTCCGGCCGACATGAACGCTATGAACGCGGACATGAATGCGACGAACGCCGCCGACACGGCCAATGCCGCTGCCGATACGGCGAACGCCGCTGCGAACAACGCGAACGCCGCGACGAACAACGCGATGTGATTTCGACGCCTCCGTTTGACGGAGGCGTTGGCGTTTTGAAGAGGCTGCCGGTAATTGCCGGCAGCCTCTTTTTTTGGAGCATGGGAATGCGCGCTTTGATCCTGATCGCCGGTGCGGCGCTTTTGGTTGCCGGATGCCGCGGCAATGACCAGGCCGCCAACGGCATGAATGCCGATTCGACCCTGTCGGCGGACAGCATCGTCTCGAACGATGTCACGGCGATAGACGCGGTGACCGGCGCGGACGCGAACATGGCCGCGGATGTGAATTACCTCAACGAAGTCGACAACTCACTTGGCGAAGCCGGGAACGCCTCGACAAGCGAGGCTCCGGTCAAGTCTACGTCGACCAAACGGTCTACGTCGACCAGGCCGCCCGACGAACCGGCCCCAACCACCCAGAATTCGGCGACCTCGAACAGCGCCCTTTAGGATCTGGAATCCTAGGGTAAGCCGACAAGCTTGTGCGCCTGGAGCGTCAGGCGCCATTTCGGCCGTTCCATGGCAAGCGCGATCGCGGCGTCCTTCGCTCCCCTCGAATCTGCGCAATCCATGGGTTGCACCAGGAAATGCTCGAAATCCCAAGCTTCCAGCTCCGCCGGATCGATTCCCTGCTGCGGCCACACCAGCTTCAACTCATTGCCCGAGCGCTGAACGACATTCGTTCCGGCTTTCGGACTGACGCAAATCCAGTCCAGGCCCTCGACGGCAGGGAGCGTGCCGTTGGTCTCAACCGCGACTCGAAAGCCGCGCTCATGCAGCGCGTCGACTAGCGCGGGGTCGAGCTGGAGCATCGGCTCGCCGCCGGTAACGACCGCAAGACGCCGGTCTTCGCTCGGTCCCCATAGCCCGCATATATGATCGGCGAGCTCGTCCGCGGTTGCGAACTTTCCACCGCCCTCGCCCTCAGTTCCGACAAAGTCCGTATCGCAGAAGTTGCATTGGGCTGTCGCCCGATCCTCCTCGCGCCCGGACCAGAGGTTGCACCCGGCGAATCGCAGGAAGACGGCTCGGCTGCCGGCCTGCACGCCCTCGCCTTGCAGCGTGAGGAACGCTTCCTTGACTGAGTAGGTCATGCGTAACTCGTCGGGTCCGCGAGACCGGCCTCGGCGAAGCCTTTGGACCTTAGTCGGCAGGCGTCGCATTTGCCGCAATGCCTCCCGTCGGGCAGCGGGTCGTAACAGCTGTGGCTGAGACCCGCGTCGATTCCCAGCCGCTGGGCCTCCCTCGCGATGTCGGCCTTAGTGAGATTGAGTAGCGGCGCGTGGATATTGAAGGCGTCGCCCTCGACACCTGCCTTCGTCGCGATATTCGCGAGTCGCTCGAACTCGGCCACGAACGCCGGACGGCAATCCGGGTATCCCGAATAATCGAGCGCGTTGACCCCGATGAAGATGTCCCGGGCGCCGCTCGCTTCGGCGAGGCCGAGCGCGAGGCTCAGGAAAATCGTGTTGCGCGCGGGGACATAAGTTACGGGAATTCCATCGCCCGCACCGCCTTTCGGAACCGCGATGTCGCTCGTGAGGGCGGATCCGCCGAAGGCCCGCAGGTCCAGCGGAAGCTCGATATGCCGATCCGCCAGCTTGGCGGCGATTCGCCGGGCCGACTCGATCTCGATCCGGTGCCGCTGCCCGTAATCGATCGTCAGCGCCAGGACCTCGAAGCCCGATTCGCGCGCGAGCGCCGCGCAGACCATCGAATCGAGCCCGCCGGAAAGAAGGACGACGGCCGTTTTCATCGCAGGCGCGATCTAGTTGGTGATTGAAGACAAAAGAAGGGCCGCTCGTCTTTTGGATGAGCGGCCCTAGGTATCGGGCATAACACCCGATTGGGAGGAAAGCGTGCCAAATCCGGCACGATGAAAGTTTTAGCCGACGATGGTTAAACGGGGCCTTAATGGCCTGGCGCTTTATCGCCGGAGGCAGTTGCCGACGCGCCGGGCCTGAATGACATAGTTGAACGGCAGGTTTTCCGAGATGCCCTGGGTCTCGATCCGCATCGATCGGGGCGTGAACAAAGTCACCTTGCTTCGGCCGAATCCGCCGCCCGCGCAGGTATAATGGATCACCGTCGCGGCGGAAGTGTCGCTGATCACGAGACGCGTGCAGATCTGCCCGCGATGCTCGAACTGCGCCAAAACCGCGGGATCGGCGACGCACAGGTGCAGCGGCGCCCTTGCTCCGGGCGCGCCGCTGATCTCCCACATTCCGCCGCTCGACTGGGCAAGCGCAGCGGGACGTTGGGCAGCGGTCAATGCGACCATCGCCCCCGCCCCAGCGGCTATGACCAACAAAGGCTTAATCGCCTTCATGAGCGACTATTTAGCATAGAGCCGTTAACCGTTGGATACCGCCTTCAGGCGACTTCCCCGGGCTCGATCGAAAAACTCGTCGAGCAGAAGGCGCAATCGACCCGGATCACTCCGTCGTCGCCAACCATCGCCTCCCGCTCCTCGGCAGGAAAACGGCGGATCACCGAGCGGACATAGTCTGGATCGCACCGGCAGCCCTTCGCCAACGGGATCGCGGCGAGCGTCCGCACTTCATCCTCTTCGTGAAACAGGCGCCACACGAGGTCGTCGAGCCGAAGGTCCGAGTCGGTCAGCTCATCAGGCCGGATCGATCCTGCCAGCACGGCGATATGCGGCCAGTCGGGGTGATCGAGCCGGGTATGGAGCCGATCGCGGCCTTCCTCACCCTCGGGCAGGTGCTGGAAAAGCAGGCCGCCTGCGGACCAGCTGTCGCCGCGCTTCTCGGCCGCCAGGCGGACGATGCTCGGAATCTGCTCGGACTGTGCGAAATAGCTTTGCGCGGCGTCGGCGAGGTTCTTGCCCTCGAGCGGCACGATGCCCTGATAGCGCTCGTTGGCCTGGGGCTGGTCGAACGTAATGGCCAGATAGCCGTCGCCGAAGAGCTCCCTCAAGGCGGGGTTTCGCGACGCGTCGGCGAGGCGCTCGCGGTCGTAGCGGACGTAGCCGCGAAGCGCTCCGCCGAGATAGTCGCACACCATCAGGTCGACGATTCCGCCCTGGGTCTGTGCCTGGAGCGTCAGCTGTCCCTGGCGGTCCTTCAACAGCGAGCCGAGCAAAGCCGTCAACGTCAGCGCCTCGGCGAGCAAGCGCTCGATGAGCGGCGGATAGCCGTGGTTCGCGAGAACGGCGTCAATGACCGGGCCCAGGCGCGCGATTCGGCCCCGCGCATCGCGCGATGGAATGGTGACGCCGAGCGCGACGTCGGTGGTGAGCTCGGTTGTCGGCATGGGGAGGTAAATAGGAAGGGGTGTTCAGTCGGACAACCAATCGGTCATCCCGGCCTTGAGCCGGGATCTGCCTGCCTTCCTGCGCCACAAGAAAAGGCGGATCCCGGGTCAAGCCCGGGATGACGGTTAAGCGGCGGCGGGCACCTCATAATCCGCCGCGGCAGCGGAAAGCCCATCGACGAACTCGCGGATGTGTTCTTCCTCGATGACGAGAGGCGGAAGCACCCGGACGACATTGTCGCCCGCCGCGACCGTCAAAATCCCCCGAGTCCTGAGATAGGTCACGAACGCCCGGCTGTCGGTCTTCATCTTGATCCCGAGCATCAATCCGACCCCGCGAACGCTTTCGAACAAATCGTCGTGGTTGGGGATCATTTGTTCGAGCGCGGAGCGCAGTCGCTCGCCCTTCATTCGGACGCCGGCGAGGAATTCCTCGTTGGCGACGACGTCGAACACCGCCTGCCCGGCCGCCATCGCCAGCGGGTTGCCGCCATAGGTCGACCCGTGAGTGCCGATCGCCATGCCCGCGGCCGCCTTCTCGGTCGCAAGGCACGCGCCCATGGGAAAGCCGCCGCCGATGCCCTTGGCCGACGCCATGACGTCGGGGGCGATCCCGTAATGCTGGTAGGCGTAGAGCTGGCCGGTACGTGCGACGCCGCACTGCACTTCGTCGAAGATAAGGATGAGGTCGTGCTCGTCGCAAGCAGCGCGCAACCCTGCGAGGAATTCGTGAGTCGCCGGGCGAATTCCGCCCTCGCCCTGGATCGGCTCGACCAGGAAGCCCGCCGTATTCTCGTCAACGGCCGCGAGCGCTGAGTCGAGGTCGTTGAACTCGATCACTGTGAAGCCGGGCAGGAGCGGCGCGAAACCCTCGATCATCTTCACTTGGTCGGTCGCGCTGATGGTTGCCATCGTCCGCCCGTGGAAGGCGTTCGAAAATGTGATGAGGTCGTGCTTGTGCGGATTGCCCTTGGCGTAATGATAGCGCCGGGCCGTCTTGATCGCGCACTCGACCGCTTCGACCCCGGAATTGGTGAAGAAGACGGTGTCGGCGAAGGTGCTCTCGCAGAGCCGCTTCGCGAAGGCCTCCCCCTGCGGCGATCCATAGAGGTTTGACACGTGCATCAACGTCGCCGCCTGGTCCTGGATCGCCTTGGTGAGGGACGGATGGCCGTGGCCGAGCAGATTGACCGCAATGCCGGCCGCGAAATCGAGATATTTCTCGCCGTTCTCGCCGTAGAGGTAGACGCCTTCGCCGCGGACCGGGCGCACCGGCGACCTTGGATAAACGGGCATGAGCGGCGTAATGGCCATTGGACGGCGGCTCCTCGATCAGACTGTTTGGATCGGCCCCCGGGGCCGCTGTCGGCGCCTATAGCCAGCGTCCGGAGAAACGAAAAGGGCGCCCCTTCGAGGAGCGCCCTTCCTTGGACCTTAGCCGGTCAGCGACTTAGTCGTCGTGATCGTAGCCGTGGTCGTTTTCGTAGCGATCGTCGCGGCCGTCGCGGTCACGGTCGTAATAACCGTTGTTGTTGTAACCGTTGTAGCCGTTGCGGCCCGCCAGCGAATATTGCACCCGCTGCTCGAGACGCGCGATCCGAACCTGGATGTCTCGCGCTTCGTAGGGGGTCAGGCCGAAACGAGCGGCGCGGCGGAGGCGGTGCTCGATGCTATTGGCTTCGTTGCGCAGCCGGTCGGCCGTACGATCGCGGATGCGGTCGCGGCGGTCGAGCCGGTTGATCTGGCGCTCGATGGCGTCGATGCGAATTTGCAGCGAGCGCACCTGGCCGTAATTGCCGTACTGCTGGCCGTAGCCGTACTGCTGGGGATGCGGGTAATATTGCGCGGCGGCGGGTGTCGCGATCGCGAGAGCCGCACCGGCGGAAGCAAGGGAAATAATCAGTCTACGCATCACGGCTCTCCTTATGAGCACGGGGTTGATGCGTGAGTTGTGCGCCGATTCGCTTGAT
>JBKPOR010000038.1:0-5782 GCA_046765675.1 Pseudomonadota bacterium | reverse complement strand
GGCATGGGTTCTCGGTTGTCGCGCCCGAGAGGGGAATCGCAACAAGCTTCTACCCGCATCCCCACAGTTACATGCGGCCGGATCCGGCCAATCCGCTGGGCGAAGGAATGGAAACGCCCAACTTCATCAAAACGCTTGGCTGGGGCAAATCCGGGCAGGCGAGCAGCACGGAATATGCCAATGACTCGCATATCATTCGAATGCGCCGCGCCGATGGCAATGGCTATTTCTTCATGCCGTTTGGATTTGAGCGCCCAGCGCTGATCATCGGCTGGGAAGGGGTCCGCCGCGCAGCGAGCGGATGGCGCGTCGAATGGACCCGTCCGCTCCGATCGCGGAAGGCCGTGGGCCGGGCCGGCGCTGAGCTGCTGCGGTTCGAGGGCATCGACGAGCCGTTGCTGCTGATTCCCTTGGGCGGATCGGGGAACGTTCCGGACGATCAACCGCTGGCGGCGAGCCCGGCCTGGGCGCTGATCGCGCTTGAGAAGGATGATGAAGCTACTCCGGCGATCCGCGAATTCATGCGCTGGCGGTCGGGCCTTTCAGCCCGCGCCGTCGTTAAGCGGGAAATCACCCGGTTCGAGCAATGGCGGGCCAAGCCATCCGTGAACTTCCGGAGCGCGGAGGAGCGCCACTTGTGGCGGCAAAGCGAAACGATGCTCCGCATGGCGCAAAGCCGCGAGCCTAATCGCGCCGGCCGACACGGCAACGGATTGATCGTCGCCGCCTTGCCCGAGGTATACTCCACGCCATGGGTCCGCGACATGGCATGGGCCACGGTGGCGCTGGCTCGGATGGGACACCAGCCCGAGGCGCGAGCAGCGCTACTCGCCTATTTCAACGCGCAGCCCACCGGCAAAATGCGAGCGCAAGTCAACGGCGCGGACTACCAGATTTCGGTCGTGCGTTACTTCGGCGACGGCGCGGAAGAGCCCTTCTTCACTCAGGAGGGCAGCACCAACATCGAGTTCGATGATTGGGGCGAGGTGCTTTGGGCGCTCGGCGAGTATCTACGAAAGTACGACGATCCGCGCCTGCTCAAATCCACTACATATCGCGGGCCGCTGTACGCGAGCGCACGCGATTTCATCGTCAAGCCGCTCTTGGCTAATACAGAGAAATATGGCCACGGACTGATCGTCGCTGCCGACACATCCATCTGGGAGGAGCGGCAGAAGGACAGGAAGCATTTCGCCTTCTCGACCGCCATGGCGATCGTCGGCCTGGGCGAATTTGCGGCTGTGGCTGAGCGCGCGGGCGACGCCGCGGCGCGGAGGCAAGCGCTGGAGACCCGAATGCTGCTCGAAAGGGGATTCGACGCGGCATTCATCCGCGATGGGAGGCTGCGCGGCACCCTCGAACAGGGCGTGAAAAACGATATCGACGGGGCGCTGATTCCGATCATCAATTTCGGGGTCGTTAAGGACCTTAAAGTGATCCGCGACACTGTTGATAGGATGGAGCTGCTGAAGGTTGCATCAGGTGGCTACCGGCGCGTTCGCGGCACCTATACCGACCCCAAGATCTTTGAATATTGGTACGAGCAGGAAGAGTTCCTGTTCGTCGACTTCAACCTTGCGGAGCTTTACCGGAGGCTCGGGCGGACAAGGGAAGGCGACGCGATGCTGGCGCGGATCGTCGCCAAGGCCTCCAGCGATCACAACATCATCCCCGAAATGTTTGTGGCCGTCCCGTGCGAGCTGTTTCCCGGCAAGATCGGCGATCCGACGGGAGCGATACCGATGGTGGGATATGGGCCCGGAGCTTACGTCCTGCACCTGCTGGAGCGGGAGCGCATGGCAAAGGCACCCTGATAGCTCGGCGATGTCCGAAATGGGTCGAAAGAAGACACTCCGCTGATGTGCGCAATAGGTGAACCAGCTCTGATGGCTCGCTCTCCACTCGGGGCCGCGAATTGAAGACTGACATCAACCGCATCGTGTTCGGCTGCGGCAACTTCGGCGGAATCGGCTCTGCGCCCCACCTGCGCAGCGCCGGCGACAGCGAAGAACAGGCCCTGCAGCTCCTCGATCATGCGCGGCGCGTGGGCCTTCGACGGTTCGACACCGCGAACACTTACGGCGGCGGAGCAAGCGAACGGATCCTCGGCAAATGGCTGCGGTCGCAAGGCGCTTCCTTTCTTCAGGGAGCGCAGATCGCGACCAAGGTCGGCAATCCTCACGGCTGCCCGGCGGGGGAGCAGCCGCTCAGCCGGACCCAGATCGCTCATCACCTCGATGAGTCTCTCCGCCGCCTGGGGATCGAGCGGATCGATCTCTATTACATTCACGAGTTCGATCGCGCGTCGCCGCTCGAAGAATCGCTCGGCGCCATGACGCGCGCGTTCGAAGCGGGCAAAATCGAACGCTTCGGCGTTTCGAACGCTTCACTATCCGACGTGGAAGCGGTTCGAAGCCTGGCCGGAAGCAGCCTCGGCTCGCGCTTCGAATATGTGCAGAACGAGTATAATTTGCTCGCTACGACGGATTCAGAAGCGCTCATCCCATACTGTGCCGAACACGGCCTGCGTTACACGGCGTTCAGCCCGCTCGCCGGCGGGTTGCTCACCGGCAAGTACCGGTTCGGCGAGGAGCCGCCGGCGAACAGCCGCCTAGCCCAGGCGCCGGAAGCCTACGCCGGCTATCTCAACGAGAAATCGTTCGCCGCGATCGACAAGCTGAAGCGATCCGCCGGGGAACGGCAGGAGACCATAGCGAGCGCGGCCTTGCGCTTCGTGCTCGACACACCCGGAGTCGACGGCCTGATCATCGCTCCGCGGCGGATCGAACATTTCGCGAATTTGGGTTTGGAGCCGCAATGAAGGCTCGCGCCGTGCCCAATCTCCGATATGGCTGGAAAGCTAACATGCCCGCGGCTCGAAAAGCCAAGGTTAACCGGGTGCTCGAGCTCGCCGAAGTCGAAGCCGCGCTTTGCGAAGGCTCGTATAGACCGTCTCGACGAACTCGTCCGGGCCCACGAAGCCATCGGTCATGCCATACCGTTCGGCGGGTCGGCTCGCCTTGATCTCGGCGAGGGTATGCCGCGCCGCGATACCCGCCGCGACCTTGGCACGGATATCGACCAGCATGTCGCGATAGAGGACAAAGTCGGCCCGGCTCGCAACTGGGCCGTGGCCAGGAATGATCTTGGTGTTGGCTCCGGCCATGTTCAGCCCAGCGTTCGTTGCCGCAATCATTCCGTCGATCGAGCCGCCTGAGTTCAGATCGATGAACGGGAAGGAGATGCGGTGGAAGAAGATGTCGCCGGTGTGCAGCACGTTCGCCCGTTTCCAATAAATCATCGAATCGCCGTCCGTGTGGGCATTCGCGACGTGGACGACCTGCAAGGTGTCTCCGTTGAAGTGGAGCGTCACGCCGTCGGCGAACGTGAGGATCGGCAGAGCGCCCTTCGGTGAGGCAGGAACCTGCTCTTTGCTCCCGCCAAGCGCAACAACCTGATCGGCCGACATTCGCGTGCGAACATTGTTATGCGCAACGATGACAGCGCCCGTGTGGCCCATGTTCTCGTTCCCGCCGGTGTGGTCACCGTGCCAATGCGTGTTGATGATGAACCGCACTGGATCGGGGTCGAGCGTCTTGATGGCGGCGAGTATCTTATTCGTGAGAGGCGCATATTGATCGTCGATTATCGCATTGCCATCCGCGCCATACGACAGCCCGATATTGCCTCCAGCGCCAAATAGCACGGCCACTCCCGGCGCCAGCTTCTCGACTTTGATCTCGACTTTCGAGAAATCCTGACCCTGGCCCGATGCTGGCGCCGCAAGCGCCAAGGCAACGGCAGACGCAAAGAACGGAATGCGCATCGAGACCCCCAGCTGAAGGATGGTCGGTGCATAGCCGGATTCGGCCGCCGCGCAAAAGGCAGTTCAGTGCCGCTTCAATGGCGGGAGCAGGAACTGGAGCGGGACATCGACCCGCGAGGCCCAGCTGATCTCATTATGCTTCTGCCCCGGGTAATTGCGGGTCAGCCAGTTCTTCCCTTGCACATAGCCGCGCCGGGCAACGACCCTGTCGACCCGGTCCTGATAGCGCTTGTAAACGGCGTCGAGAGTCTCGGTGCCGTGATCGAAATAGAGCCGGTGCGTGCGCGGGTCGGGCAAAGCCGGAGCGAGGTAGCGCTCGAAAGTCGCGGAAACGATCTCATAATCCTGCTCGCTGACCGGCTTGCCGTCGGGGTTGATGACCAGCGGCCAATGGGTCGACACCATGCCCGCTCCGCCGAAGACCTTCGGATATTCGTCGATCGCGTAAAGCGAAATGAGCGCGCCCATCGACGAACCCATGATCCCGGTGTTGGCGCGGTCGGTCCGGACGTTGAAGCGCTTGTCGATCATCGGCTTCAATTCATGGACAAGGAATTTTAGGTAGCCGTCGGACAGCGGCTCGCCGCCGTAGAGCGCGCGGACCTTTTCGCGATAATCGGCGGGAAGCGTCGCGAACGCTTTCGACGGCACATAATCCTGGAGCCGCTTGGGCGTGTTCCAGATGCCTACGACAATGGTCGGCCGCACCTTGCCGGCGGCGATAAGCTTCGAGAGATGCTCGTCGATCTCCCATTCCATGCCGTAACCGGCGGTCGCCTTGTCGAAGAGGTTTTGGCCGTCGTGCATGTAGAGCACGGCATATTTCGGGCCATGGGGTTTGTAGCCATCCGGGAGCCACACCACGACCCGCCTCGGGTCGGCGAATTTCGATGGAAACACGCCAAGGTCGACGATCGTCCCGGCGCTGACGTGAACCGGTCCCTGCGGATCTCCGGCAATGGCCGGGGCGGTGCAAAAAAGAGCGAGCAAAGCGAACAGGAGCGTTCGGGTCATGCGGCCTCCGTGAGCCGGGCAAGCGCCTCGGCATGGGTCGGGAAATTCATCGTGCAGCCGCTCACGAACCGATCGACTTCGGCCATGTCGATCGGCGACACGTCGGGCCCGGGCGGTTTCAGCCGGCTTTGTTCAGGGAAGTTGCCGTAGCCCGCGAGCATCGCGTGCCAAGACATCGGGGAATAATAGCGGCCGATGTCCTGGCGCAGGACCTCCTGCTCGAGATCGGCGCCGGTGAACCAAGCAGTAATAACGTCCTTGAGGCTGTCCGACAGCGTGTCGATCTTGGCCGCGTCGCGCCAATAGTCGGTGTCGCGCTTCAGGGCGGTGCGATAATGGCAGACGATATAGTCGCGGATCCCCTCGTAGCGCGCGGCGATCGCGGCGTTGAACTCGTCGCGCTGATCGGTGTCCCATGCGTCAAGGAAAGATTCGACCGTAGCGATGACGATATGCAGGGCCGTGGCTTCGAGCGGCTCGAGGAAGCCCTGCGCAAGGCCGACCGCGAGGCAGTTCTTGACCCAGCTTCGCTCGATCCGTCCGCATTTCATCTGCAGGTGGCGGACCTCTACATCGTCGGCGAGGCCGAGATGGGAACGCAGCTCCGCCGCGGCCTCCTCGGGGTCGATGTAGCGCGACGAATAGACATAGCCGTTGCCGATCCGGTTGGTGAGCGGGATGTGCCAGATCCAGCCGGCCGACTTGGCGGTCGAGCGCGTGCATGCGCGGACTCCGTCCGCCGGGAGCGGGGTAGGGGTCACGACGGCCCGGTCGTTGAACAGATTCTCGGCGAAGGGCCGATGCGGTTCGTTGAGCGCGCCCTCGATAATCGCGGCGCGGAAACCGCTCGCGTCGACGAAGAGCTCGGCCTCGAAGCGCCGTCCATCGTCCCCGACGAGCGCCTGCACCGCGCCTTGCTCGTCAAGCTCGACCGAGGCGATG
>JBKPOR010000037.1:0-12268 GCA_046765675.1 Pseudomonadota bacterium | reverse complement strand
GCCGACGCTCATCTCATTCCGGGGGTTGCTCCTCGTAGCGAACGGCAAAAACAGGGAAGGTCCGAAAGCGACGGCCCGTTGCTCGGTCCGGAAACCGGCCCCCCCGGCCTCCCCTGCGCGGTCAGCGTGCCGAATCTGATTTCTGACCGCGGCCTCTGGGTGGCCGGATGAACTGCTGCCCTCAATGTACGGCGATTGATGTATCAATCGCTGATATGGGCCACAGTGTTGGGCGACGATGCGTGCTGCCTGGCTGCGGCGCTCGACCCCAAGGATGTGAAGCGCGCCGCGGATGCGCTGATCGACGGTGTGTGGTGAAATGTCGAGCTCAGCCGCAATCTCTTTCGACGACAAATGCTCGTTGACGAGAAGCAAACAGTCGAGTTGGCCCGCGCTGAGCCGCGCTACGCGCGCAGCTAATTCCTCCCCCGGAGAGCCTTGAAGCTCTCGTGCGGTGTTCGGCACGCGCTGCCACTCCTCCAACGCTATCCCCACCCCGAACGCAATGGCGCCACTTTTAGGAGCGAGTCCAGCGTTTAAGTTATTTCATAACGGATGAATTTGCCAGTTTTTCAACAAGACCATAGGCCTTGCGGCAAGTCTGGTCCAATCCGGGAAAAGGTGGTGGGTGAGCAGCCTCAGCCTTAGCGACGATGGCTGCGACGCCCGTCCGAACCCCGAGTCTCTCGGCCGGAGACCGCCGCGGCAGATTTCGTGGAGCAAAGCGTAAGACGGATTGATGAGGACGGCCGCATGTCCCAGCCCCGACACCGGATGCTCGTCGAAAAATTCCCAGCCGGGCGAGACGAAGAGAAAGCGATTGGGATCCATGACCCAGCGCCGGCTTCCGACATTGTAGATGAACAAGCCGAAATAGGGCAGGACGATCTGATGATGCGTTTCGTAGCCCGAGGGGGGCGTCCGAAAGGCGGAGACGGACGCATCCTCGATATGGGCGAGTGAACTTTTATGCAGAGTTGCCCTGTAATCGTCCGCTTTCTTTAGCGACGTTTCCGGGTCGCGGGGCATCCCGCGCCTGCCTGGCGCGCCAAGAATGATGTCGGATCGCGGCAATGTCACGGGCAGCACCTGTTTTCCCAAAAGTGCCGCTTGAGGGTCCTCGCTTCGGCGATGTCCAAGCTATCAAGAAATTAAGATTGGCCCTGATGTCGGGCTTTTCTCACGCATTTCATGCGCGTTTTGTCCCAATTCGAGCAAATTTGTTCGAAACTCGAAATGCTGCATTTCGGCTATCGCGCACATCACCCCAGTGCCGTCTTGCCGCTCCGGCGACAGCCGCCGAAATATTAGAAGATTATCGTCGCTTTGGAGGAGCCGGCGACCCCTTTGGAAGCGCGATCGCCAGGCGCGTGATCGCCATGCTCGACCATCCCCCGGATGGTCTGCGCGTAATCGCCATGCTCGACCATCCCCCGGATGGTCTGCGCGTGACGATGGTGGAGAGGGCTGGATTCGAACCAGCGTACGCTTGCGCGGGCAGATTTACAGTCTGCTGCCTTTAACCACTCGGCCACCTCTCCACAGAGGTTTCCGGTCACGACGTGCCGGACATTCGGGCAGGGGCGCCATGTGGCGGCGCCCCAATCGCCTGTCAACGCGGGCAGAGGCGAAGAGTTGTCGCCCTGTCGCCGCTTCGCTTCAAAGAAGCTCGGCGCGCTCAGCCAAACGCCAGTCCCCCGAAATGACATCTGTCGCCCTGCTCGGCTATTCGCCTCGCATGCGCTCCAATTCTGCGGCATGCCCCCGGCATGCCGGAATTGGAGCGGGTGAAGGGAATCGAACCCTCGTCGTAAGCTTGGAAGGCTTCTGCTCTACCAT
This sequence comes from Pseudomonadota bacterium, assembly GCA_046765675.1. Lineage (GTDB taxonomy): Bacteria > Pseudomonadota > Alphaproteobacteria > Sphingomonadales > Sphingomonadaceae > Sphingomicrobium. The sequence continues at coordinate 10,429 of JBKPOR010000037.1, read as the reverse complement.
TGAGCTACACCCGCTCAGGCCGAAACGGACGCGCCAAATGGCCGGTCCGCTTGCCACCGTTAACCGGCGGCCCACCTTGACCTAGTGCGATTTCGTGGCTTAGCAAGGGTCCCGATGAAGCACCTGAACGCTTGTTCCGCAACTTCGACCGCGCGCCTGTGGTGGTGTGGCCGTACGCTTGCGGCGCGATGGCGCGACTGATCGACTAAGCAACCGATCATCGACTGCCCGCCCGCCAACCGGCGGGCTTTTTTGTTTCAGGTGAGTTCCAATGACCCAACTTCTGACACTCTCGCGGGAAACGTGCGCGCCAGCCGCTGTTCCCGCGGCATTCATCGCCGAACAGGCGATCGCTCGGCTGCTCGACGGCCACGACCTCGGACGCGCCGAATCCTGCGCATTGTTCGAAACGATCGTCGAAGGCCGGCTCGCCGAGCCGCTGATGGCCGCCGCCTTCGTCGCCCTGCGCTTGCGCGGCGAGACGTCGGAGGAGCTGATCGGAGCCGCGACCGCGCTTCGGAATGCGGCTCGCGCCTTCCCGTCGCCCGACTATCTCTTCGCCGACAGCTGCGGGACAGGCGGCGATTTCTCCGGCTCGATCAATGTCTCGACGGCCGCGGCCTTCGTCGCCGCGGCCTGCGGCCTGCCGGTCGTCAAGCACGGCAACCGCTCGTTCACGTCAAAATGCGGTTCGGCCGACGTGCTCGAGGCGTTTGGAGCACGGCTCGATCTTAGCCCACTCGAATCACGCGATATTCTCGACCAGACCGGCTTCTGCTTCCTGCTCGCCCCGTTTTATCACCCAGGGATTGCCCATGCGGGGCCCGTGCGGCGAGCGCTGAAGGTCCGTACGATCATGAACCTTCTGGGACCGTGCCTGAACCCGGCCCGGCCGAAGGTGCAATTGCTCGGCGTGGCTGACCCGAAGCAGCTTCGGCCGATCGCCGAGACCTTGCGGGCGCTCGGGGTCGAGCGAGCCCTGGTCGTACATGGCTCGGGCCTGGACGAGGTTGCGCTCCACGGCTTCACGCAGGCGATCCAATTGCGCGGCGGCGACTTCGAGGAACTCGAAATCACGCCCGAGCAGGCCGGGCTGAGAAGGCTCGCGGTCGAGCGGATCGTGGGTGGGACGCCAAGTCAAAATGCCGCCCGCCTGTCGAAATTGCTCGCTGGAAAGGGCGGCGAAGCGGACGAAGCGATTGTCGCGCTCAATGCCGGCGCCCTGCTCATGACGTCGGGCATGGTGCCCGACCTTCATCGCGGCGTGGCGATGGCGTTCGATTCCATTCGGTCCGGGCAGGCGGCGGGAATCCTCGAGCGTTTCGTCGAGGCAAGCCGTGGCTGAGCCGCGCGGGATGTTGAGAGAGATCTCCGCTGCGAAGCGTGATCAATTAGTTCGACGTTTTGACGAAATAAGCATCGACGCGTTGCGCGGTCGCGCTCGGCCGACACGGCGGAGCCTGGCTGATGTCCTTTCGAAAAGCGGCGCGCGCTTCATCCTCGAGATCAAGAAGGCGTCGCCGTCCGCGGGTCCGATCCGTCCGGGCGCCGATTCGGCGGAGCTTGCGCGAGGCTATGCGGGGGTTGCGGATGCGCTGAGCGTCCTGACCGATGAGACCTTCTTCGGCGGTTCGCACGCTGACCTCGAAGCTGTGCGCACCGAATTCGAAGGACCGATTCTCGCCAAGGACTTCTTCCTCGATCCGCGCCAGGTCGCCGAAGCGCGGATCGCCGGTGCAGATGCAGTGCTGGTGATGCTTTCCCTCCTCGATGATGCCGCGGCTCGCGAGATTATCGGTGAAGCGCGGCGCTTCGGGATGGATACCTTGGTGGAGGTGCATGACGAGTTCGAAATGCGCAGGGCGCTGGCGCTCGGCGCGCCGCTGATCGGGATCAACAATCGCGATCTTCGAGACTTCAGCGTCGACCTGGCGACGACCGAGCGGCTCGCGCGGCTGGCACCCGATCGCCTGCTCGTATCCGAATCCGGTATTACGTCCCGGGCCGACATCGAACGGCTTTGCCCGTCGGTCGATGCCTTCCTTGTTGGATCGTCGCTGATGCGTGCCACGCAACCCGCACAGGCAGCGCGCGAGCTGATCTTCGGCCGAGTCAAACTTTGCGGATTGAATAGCGGCGAGCCCCTGTGCGCCGCCCGGCCAGCGGCGTTCGCCGGCTTCGTCTTCGTGCCTGGCGGCCCCCGCCATGTCACGGCGACTGAAGCGGCGCCGCTGGCCGGCATCTTCCGCAAATCGGGCATGCTGCCGGTCGGCGTGTTCCGCAACGCGCCGCCGCGACTGGTCGCCGACGTCGCGACGCTCCTTAACCTGCAGGCCGTGCAGCTGCATGGCCGTGTGGATGCCGAATATGTCCGACTTCTGCGGCGCGAGCTTCCACGCGACTGCGAGATCTGGACGGCGCTCAGCGTCGGCTGCGAGCCCCTCACGAGCAGCGGCGGCGACCGGCTGGTGTTCGACAATGCGGACGGCGGTAGCGGCCGAAGCTTCGACTGGTCGCTGATCGAGCATCACCCCGATTTGCCCCGTGCGATCGTCGCGGGTGGGATCGGTCCGCACAATGCGCGCACCGCAAGCGCGCTCGGGGCTTATGCGATCGACGTCGGCTCGGCGGTCGACCTGTATCCGGGCAGGAAATCTCCGGAGAAGGTCGCCGCTTTATTCGATGCGCTGCGGCCCGCATCGCGGCAAAGGCTCAGGGCATGCGCCTGAGCGGCCGCTTCGGCCGGTTCGGGGGCTGCTACGTGCCCGAGATCCTGGTGCCTGCCCTCGAGCAGCTCGAGGCCGCCTTCCTCGACGCTAAAGACGATCCCGCTTTCGCAGCCGAGCTCAACGATCTCCTCGCAAATTACGCAGGGCGGCCGACACCCGTCACCCGCTGCCGCAACCTGCCTGGAAATCTCTTCCTGAAGCGCGAAGACTTGCTCCATGGCGGAGCGCACAAGACCAACCAGGTGCTTGGCCAGGGCCTGCTCGCCAAACGGATGGGGAAGACCCGGCTCATCGCTGAAACGGGCGCTGGACAGCACGGCGTCGCGACCGCGATCGTCGGAGCGCTCCTCGGCTTCGAGACCGTCATTTACATGGGCTGCGAGGACGTAGAGCGTCAGAAGCTCAACGTCTTCCGGATGGAGCTGATGGGTGCGACGGTCATCCCCGTCGAAAGCGGCAGCCGGACGCTCAAGGATGCGATCAACGAGGCGCTTCGCGACTGGTCGGCGAGCTTTGAAACCACCCACTATCTTCTGGGCACCGCGGCTGGACCCCACCCCTTCCCGACAATGGTGCGGGAATTCCAGCGCGTGATCGGCCGCGAGGCACGTGGGCAGATCCTGGAGCACCTCGGGCGGCTTCCGGATGCGGTGATCGCCTGTGTGGGGGGCGGATCGAACGCCATCGGGCTGTTCGCCGATTTCTTGGACGAGGATGTCCGACTGATCGGAGTCGAAGCGGCGGGCAAGGGCCTCTCGGGTGAAGAGCATGGCGCAACCCTCCTTTGCGGCACGCCCGGCATCCTTCACGGCGCCGAGACCTATGTTCTGCAGGACTCGGACGGCCAGGTGGCGGATACCTGGTCCGTGTCGGCGGGGCTCGATTATCCTGCCGTGGGGCCCGAACATGCGCATCTGAAGGACAGCGGTCGCGCCCAATATGTCGGGGCAGCCGACTCCGAGGCGCTCGCTGCCTTCAAGGCGCTCGCAGAGAAAGAAGGCATATTGTGCGCGTTCGAATCCGCGCACGCGCTCGCTTATGCGCTGAAGCTCGCCGAGGCTGAGCCCGACAGCGCTCTCCTCGTGGGCTTGTCGGGCCGGGGCGATAAGGACGTGGCCCAGGCTCAGGCACTGCTGGCCGACGAGCCCAAAGTGCAGGCCACGTTCGCATGAGCCGCTACGCCGCGATGTTCGATCGGCTGAGGGGCGACGGCGCGCTCGGCGCTTTCGTGATGCTCGGCGACCCGAACATCGAAACGAGCGCGCGCGCGCTCGACGACTTGGTCGAGGGCGGTGCGGACATGATCGAGGTCGGAATTCCTTTTTCCGACCCGGTCGCCGACGGGCCCGTCATCCAGGCCGCGGCGAAGCGCGCGCTCGACGCCGGAGTCCGAGTCGGCGATTGTTTCGACCTCCTTGCAGCGTTGCGCGAACGCCACAGCGACGTGCCGATCGGCATCCTCACCTACGCCAATATCGTCGTCGCCCGACCGGGTTTCATGCGCGATGTGGCCGAAGCGGGAGCCGACAGCCTGCTCATCGCCGACGTCCCGACCTTGGAGGCCGAGCCATTCACGCGCGAGATGGAGCAGGCTGGTATCGAGCCCGTATTGATCGCCGCGCCGAACACGCTCGACGCTACGTTGCGGCGCATCGCAACTCTCTCGAAAGCTTACACTTATTGCGTCAGCCGTGCGGGCGTCACCGGAACTCACGAGCCAGGAAAGTTCGATCGAGGCCTGGTTACTCGGCTCAAGGCCGCAGGCGCTCCGCCGCCCGTCTTCGGCTTTGGCATCTCGACCCCGCAGCACGTCAAATCGGCCCTCGAAACCGGGGCGAAAGGTGTCATTTGCGGCTCCGCGATCGTTCACCATATGTCCCAAGGTGGGAAGGTTCAGGACCTCATAGGCTTGCTAAAAGCGGCCACTCTCAACGACAAAGTGCGGGAACGACTCGGGGGCGCAATGATTGAATCCCCGTGATTTAAGGAGGCTTTTTATGCCTGCGCGACCCATTTGGCGGGGACAGATCCGGCTGGCTCTGGTTTCGATTCCCGTCGAGCTTTTTCCGGCGACCAAGAGCGGCGCCCAGATCCAGTTTCACCAGGTGCACGAGCCGACCGGCAAGCGCATCAAATATGAAAAGGTCGTACCGGGCGTCGGCCCAGTCGACCGCGACGAGATCGTCAAAGGCTACGAGGTGTCCAAGGGGCATTATGTCCTGCTCGATCCCGAAGAGATCGAAAGCGTAAAGCTCGAGAGCCGCAAGACGCTCGACCTCGTGCAGTTCGTCGACGATGAGGAAATCGACGCGACTTTCTTCGACAAGCCTTATTATGTGGTTCCCGCGGACGATCTGGCCGAAGAGGCTTATGTCGTCCTTCGCGACGCGCTGAAGGCCGCCAAGAAAGTCGGCGTCGGGCAGCTCGCGATGCGCGGCCAGGAATATGTCGTCGCGCTGAAGCCATGCGGGCGCGGCCTATTGCTGGAGACTCTGCGCTATGCCGACGAGGTCCATAAATCGACCGGCTTCTTCCGCGACATCGGCGACCACAAGCCCGATCCGGACCTGCTCGACATGGCCTCGATGCTGATCGAGCGGAAGGCCGGCGAGTTCGATCCCAAGGAGTTCCACAACCGCTACGTCGATGCGCTTCACCGGCTGATCGAGGAGAAGCAGAAGAAGAAGGGCGCGAAGATCATCGAGGATCCTGACGCGGACGCTCCTCCGCCCAAGGGATCGAACGTCATCGACCTCATGGCGGCGCTGAAGAAGAGCCTCGGCGACCAGAAGAAAGGCGCCAAGAAGGCTCCTGCCAAGCGTTCGGCAGCCAAGAAGGAACCCGCGAGGGCACGCAAGCGGGCCTAGGGAGTTTCGTCATTGCCGCAATGACCTGGGAGCAGTTGAGGCGTGCCGGACCGCAAGCTCGACATCGAGACCTACAACCGCAAGCGCGACTTCAAGAAGACCAAGGAGCCGCGCGGCCGCAAGCTCAAGGGTAAGGGCGACAGCTTCGTCGTCCAAAAACATGAAGCCTCGCGCCTGCACTGGGATTTCCGGCTGGAGCTGGACGGAGTCCTGAAAAGCTGGGCAGTCCCGAAAGGCCCCAGTCTCGATCCAGGCGAAAATCGTCTCGCCATGCGCACCGAGGATCATCCGCTCGACTACGGCGGTTTCGAAGGAACCATCCCGAAGGGCGAATATGGCGGCGGGACGGTGATGCTGTGGGACCAGGGGCGGTGGATCCCCGATCCGCGCAAGGATCCCAAGAAGACGATTGATGAAGGGCATCTCCACTTCACGCTCGAGGGTGAGCGGATGAAGGGCGAATGGGTCATGTTTCGGCTCAAGCCAAAGCCCGGCGAGAGGGCCGAGCCGTGGATGCTCAAGAAAGTCACAGATGAATTCGCCGACGCCGGCGACGGCAACGCGCTCGTCGACAATTGCGTAACAAGCGTCACAACCGGCCGGACCATGGCCGAGATCGCGTCGGGGGAGGACGTGTGGCGATCCAACCGCGGCGGGCAGAAGGGCGGGCGTGGAAAGCGCCAGGCGTCCAAAGCGCCGCCGCCGTTCCAGGAACCGCAGCTCGCGACTCTGGTGGACGACGTGCCCGCCGGAAGCTCATGGATCCACGAATATAAATATGACGGCTACCGGCTGCTGCTCTCGGTCGGCGACGGAGTTGCGACCGCCTGGACCCGCAAGGGCCTGGATTGGAGCGACAAGTTCAAGTCCCTGGTCAAGGCGGCGGCGAGGCTTCCGGCCGGGTGCCTGATCGACGGCGAGGCCGTCGCGATCGACGACAATGGCAAGCCGAGCTTTCAGCTTCTGCAGTCGACCTTGAAAGAAAGCGGAGGGGCAAACCTCGCTTTCTACGCCTTCGACCTCCTCGTCGACCGCGGCGAAGACATCAGGCGCCTGCCGACGATCGAGCGCAAGGAACGCCTCGCAGCCCTGATGAAGGGCGTGCATCCCCCGATCCTGTTCGGCGATCACGTGATCGGCCGAGGCGAGGAGTTGTTCCGCGAGGTCTGCAAGGCGGGCGGCGAGGGCATCATCTCGAAGAAATCCGGAGCGCCCTATCGCGGAACTCGGACTCGGGACTGGCTCAAGATCAAGTGCATCCAGCGTCAGGAATTCGTCATCGTCGGCTGGTCGGAAAGCGACAAGCGCCGCGGCTTCCGCTCGCTACTCCTGGCAGTGAAGGAAGGCCGCAAGTTCACCTACGCCGGCAAGGTCGGCACCGGCTTCAACGCCCGGCTGATCGAAGATCTGATGGAACGGATGGCGCCGCTGGAAGTGGGCAAAGCGGCCCTCGAAGTGCCGCGCGCCGATCGCAAGGGCGCGCATTGGCTGGAACTCAAGCTGGTCGCGGAAATTGCATTCGCGGAGTTTACGGACGACGGGATCCTCCGCCATCCGAGCTTCATCGCTCTTCGTGAAGACAAGTCGGCGAAAGAGGTTGTGCGCGAAGTGCCCAAACATCTTGCACCTTCAGAAAAGAAGCCGGCCCGGCGATCAAAGCGGGCGAAGCGAGCGACTGCGGAGCATTTCGGGATCGAAGTCAGCAGTCCCGACCGGGTGATCTTCCCCGAGCTCGGCCTGACCAAGAAGGACCTCGCCGATTATTATGCGACTATCGAGCCGCTGATCATGGTCGACGCCGCCGACCGGCCGATGACCCTGATCCGATTTCCCTCCGGCCGCACCGGCGAAAGCTTTTTCCAGAAGCACGACAAGGGCACCTTCGGCCCGCACGTCAAACAGATCCCGATCGAAGAGAAGGACGGCCACTTCGAGGATTATCTCTATTTCGACGATATCCGCGGCCTGCTCGCCTGCGTCCAGATGGGGACGATCGAGTTCCACGGCTGGGGCAGCAAGGTCGCCAAGGTCGAATGTCCGGACCGGCTGGTGTTCGACCTCGATCCGGATGTCGGGCTCGATTTCGGCAACGTGAAGGAAGCGGCGCAATTGCTGCGCGAGCTGCTCAAGGGCCTGGGACTCGAAAGCTGGCCGCTGCTGTCGGGCGGCAAGGGCATGCATGTCGTGGTCCCGCTCGACGCGTCGGCGGACTGGCCGACGGTCAAGAGCTTCGCCGACCGCTTCAGCCGCGCGATCTCCGAGGCCGAGCCCAAGATGTTCACCGCCAACATCCGCAAGGAGCAGCGCAAGGGCCGCATCTTCCTCGACTGGCTGCGCAACCAGCGCGGGGCGACCGCGGTCATGCCTTATTCCGCGCGCGGTCGCGAAGGCGCCCCCGTCGCCGCCCCAATCGCGTGGAGCGAGATCGACAAGTACGACAGCGGCCACCACTTCAGCATCCGCGACGCCGACGAGCTCTTGAAGCGCGCGAATTCGAAGCTGCTTGCGGGCTGGGGCAAAGCCAAGCAAGCATTGCCGGATGCGTAAGTATCCAGCCGCCGCGTTCCTTCCCCTTCTCTTTCTCCTCACCGCCGCGGCTCCGCCGGAGCTCGCCCGATGGAAGGCCGAAGCATCCCGCGTGACCATCACCCGCGACGATTGGGGCATTGCCCACATCCACGGACCGACCGACGCCGACGCTGTGTTCGGCATGATCTATGCTCAGGCGCAGGACGACTTCCCGCGGATCGAAGCCAATTACCTGACCGCGCTCGGCCGGACGGCGGAGGCCGAGGGCGAGAGCGCGATCTGGGAGGACCTTCGCGCTCGTCTTTACGTCAACGAGGACGAGCTCAAGGCCGATTACGCACGCAGTCCCGTCGCCATGCAGAAATTGATGAACGCCTGGGCGGACGGGCTCAATTACTTCCTAGCCACCCATCCCGAGGTGAAGCCTCGAGTGCTCCGGCGCTTCGAACCCTGGATGGTCATGAGCTTCACCGAAGGGAGTATCGGCGGCGACATCGAGCGGATCGACCTTGCCCAGCTCAAGGACTTTTATTCCCGGCGTCGCCCTGAACTTGTTTCAGGGTCCATTTCGCCACCCGCACCGCGGTCTCCACAATGGATGCTGAAACAAGTTCAGCATGACGGAAATGATGACGTTCGCCGGCAAGGATCGAACGGGATCGCGATCGCTCCTGCGCTGACCCGCGACGGCAAAGCGCTGCTGCTAATCAATCCGCACACGAGCTTCTACTTCCGCTCCGAAACCCAGGTGACCAGCGACGAGGGATTGAACGCCTACGGCGCTTCGACCTGGGGCCAGTTCTTCGTCTACCAGGGTTTCAACGCTCACGCCGGCTGGATGCACACGTCGAGCGGCATCGACGTCGTCGACGAGTTCGCCGAGAAGATCGAGCGCCACGGCAAGACGCAATGCTATCGCTACGGCAGCGGCTGCCGAGCACTTGGGAAGAGGCCAGTCACAATCCGCTACCGGCTGTCGAACGGGACCCTCGGTTCGCGAAGCTTCACCACCTACCGCACGCCCCACGGCCCCATCGTGCGCTCTTCAAACGCAAAGTGGATCGCTTTTTCGATGATGAACCGACCGGTCGAGGCGCTTCAGCAGAGCTTCCTTCGCACCAAGGCCACCGATCTCGATTCCTATCTGCGGATCGCTCAGCTGAAGGCGAACAGCTCCAACAACACGATCTTCGCCGACGACAAGGGCGAGATCGCCTATCTCCATCCGCAGTTCGTGCCGCGGCGCGAGGACCGCTTCGATTACACTAGGCCAGTCGAGGGCAGCGACCCGGCGGCCGACTGGGGTTCGCTGCATCGCATCAACGAGCTCCCCAACGTCACCAATCCGCCCAACGGCTGGGTCCAAAACACCAACGCCTGGCCGTACAAAGCCGCAGGACCGTTCAGTGCGAACCCGGCCTATTTCCCCAAATATATGGACACGGATGGAGAGAATTTCCGCGGACTTCACGCCGTGAAGCTGCTGAGCGGGAGCCGCGGGTGGACACTCGACAGCTTCCAGGCCGCGGCGTTCGACAGCTACCAGCCGGGTTTCGCCCAGCTCATTCCCGCGCTGATCAAGGCCTATGACGCGCTGCCTAAAAGCGATCCACGGCGCGCGCGGCTCGCGGCTCCGATCGAGACCCTGCGCTCTTGGGATTACCGTTGGAGCGCAAAATCGATTGCACAGACGCTAGCAGAAACCTGGGGCGAGGCGCTGAGGATCGCGCTCAACGCGCCCAAGTCGGAGCCCGGGAACAAGGCCATGATGCGGCTACTTCCAGACACCTCGCCCGAGGCGAAGCTGAAGGTCTTCGAAGATACGATCGCTTACCTGACGCGCGATTTCGGCCGCTGGCAGGTGCCGTGGGGCGAGATCAACCGCTTCCAGCGCATCTCCAACGCCATCGACCCGCCATATAGCGACACCGAGCCGAGCATCGCGGTGCCGTTCGGCGAAGGACGTTGGGGATCGCTCGCCTCCTTCCGGTCCGAACCGCGCAAGGGCACGAAGCGCTGGTACGGCAATTACGGCAACAGCTTCGTCGCGGTCGTCGAGTTCGGAAAGCGGGTTCGAGCGCGTGCCATCACCGCGGGTGGCGAAAGCGGCAATCCCGCCTCGCCGCATTTCAACGACGAGGCTCAGCGATATGCGTCAGGCAATTTGCGCGAGGTCTATTTCTATCCCGACCAGCTCAACGGCCACACCGAGCGGATCTACCACCCCGGCGAGTGAACTATCCTCCCCGGCATTTTGCCGGGAGGCGGTGTTTAAACTCCCGCGAATTTGTCCGTGGCGCGGAT
>JBKPOR010000036.1:0-40594 GCA_046765675.1 Pseudomonadota bacterium | reverse complement strand
CTTCATCACTGCGCCATTCATCACCGTCGGCTGGCGATGGCAGGCGTGGAGGATCCAGCCGATCATTCCCGTCACGGTCGACTTGCCGCTGGTTCCTCCGACGGCGACGCTGCGCTGCGCTGAATTGAGCAGCCTGGCGAGGAATTGCGGACGGGTGAGGTGGGGGAGGCCGAGCTCTTTCGCGCGGACGACATCCGGCACAGTCTCCTCGACGGCCGCCGAGGTGACGAGAGTCATCCCTTGCTGAAGTCCCGATCCATCCTGCGGGAACAACTGGATCCCGAGCGAGCGCAGATAGTCGAACTTGTGCGGCGTCCGGCCCGCATCGAGCGAGCGGTCCGAGCCCGCGACCCTGCCGCCGCCGGCGCGCACGATGGACGCGAGCGGAAGCATCCCGCTGCCGCCAATGCCGCTGAAGAAGGTCGGAGAATCGATCATGCGACGCCCATATCCTCCCCTCGGTTTCGAGGGGAGGGGGACCGCACGAAGTGCGGTGGAGGGGTTTTGCACGACGGCGGCAGACCCCTCCACCAGCTTCGCTGGTCCCCCTCCCCTGCAAATGCAGGGGAGGATTTGATCAGTTGCACGCGCCTCCGCCGGGCCAGCCGGTCCAGCCGGGGCCGCGGATGAACCGCCCGGGCTTGGCACCGGTGTGCTTGCCGCCCTTCAAGACCTGAACTCCGTTGATGAAAACGTCGTCAACCCCGGTCGCGAGCTGCTTTGGCTTCGCGAACGTCGCGTGGTCCTGGATCGCAGCGGGATCGAACACCACGACGTCGGCATAATATCCGGCTTTCAACGACCCGCGCTGCCGGATTCCGAGGTTCGTCGTGGGAAGCGAGGTCAGCCGCCGGATCGCATCGGGCAGGTTCGCCGAATGGTCCTTGCGCACATATTCGGCGAGCACCCGTGCAAAATTGCCGTAGGCGCGCGGGTGGCTGCTCGATTTGAGGAACACGCCCTCCGGAGCCTCGGACGCCTCGTCGGAACCGAAGCTCATCCACGGCAGGGCGACTTCGCGCTTGATATTGTCCTCGCTCATCAGGAAATAGACTGTGCCGACCCGGCTGCCGTCCTCGATGACGAGGTCCATCGCGGTCTCTTCCGGACTTTTCCCGCGCATCTTCGCGACTTCGGCGAGCGTCTTGCCCGTCAGCGGCTTCAGCTTCGGGTTCTTGAACGCGATCAGCAGCACCCGATCGGGGCTTCCGGCGAGCAGCAGCAGATTTTCCCAGTCGTTGGTCGGAGTGCGCATCTCCTTGATCAGGCGCGCGCGGGTCGCCGGGTCCTTCAGCCGCTTGATCCAGGCCTCCAGCCCGCCCGACTGGACCCAGGTCGGCATCGCGGCGTCGAGACCGGTTGCTCCCGCCGGATAGGTGTACATGTCGGCCGTGATCCGTTGGCCGCTCGCGCGCGCCGCCTCGACCCTTGCAATCGCCGCGTCGAGCTTGCCCCAGTTCGGCTCTCCGGCCTGCTTGAAATGATAGATTTCGGCCGGGGCGCCCGATTGCTTGCTGATCGCGACCAGCTCGTCGATCGCCTCGAGCAGCTTGTTCGCTTCGGACCGCATGTGACTGATGTACATTCCGCCGCATTTGGCGGCCTCGCTGGTGATGGCCGCCAGCTCGGGAGTCTCGGCGTAGGTCGCGGGCGCGTAGATGAGCGACGAGCCGACGCCGAGCGCGCCTTCCTTCATCGCAGCCCGCACTAACGCTCGCATCCGATTGAGCTGTGCGGGGGTGGGATCGACGTCCTTCTCGCCGAGCTCGTGAACCCGCACCGTCGTCGCACCGACGAACGAAGCGACGTTCGGAGTGACGCCCTTCCGCTGAAGGTATCCCAGATACTGGCCGAGGGTGGTCCAGCGGATCGGATATTTGATGTCGCCCTGGCGCTTGACCGCGAGCCGTTTCATCTCCGGATTCCACGGGCCCATCGAATCGCCTTCGCCCATGACCTCGAGAGTTACCCCCTGGACAGTGTCGCTGAGGCCCCGGCCGTCGGCGATGAGACTCTCGGTCGCCCAGCTCAGCATGTTGACGAAGCCGGGAGAGACCGCCTTGCCGGTCGCGTCGACCGTCCGCGTTGCCCGGCCTGGAGCGTGCGGGCCGACGTAGACGATCCTGTCCCCCTTGATGGCGATGTCGCCGACGTAGGGCGCCCCGCCCGATCCGTCGTAAATCGTGCCGCCGCGGATGAGGACGCTGTACGCGGGTGGCGGAGCGGCCGATCCTGCGAATAGGGCGGCAATGGCAACCGCAAGCGCTGCTCGGATTTTCATGATGGACCTCTCCCAGGAGAGGCCAGACTGCAGCAGTTAGAGTGCGATGGTCAATTCATCGGATCGGCGGAGCGGTCGAGCATGATCGGCTGGGCGAAGGCCAGGCCGACCAGGCCATCCTCGGCCCACTTGACGACCGCGGGTACCATGATCCCGCCTTCAAAGCGGACGTAGACCTCGGAGCCGGAGACCAGGTCGCCGACATGATCGCCCATCACTCCGCCTTCAGAGATATTATGCATGGCAAAGCTGGTCGGAGAACCATCGATCAACAGCTGCAGCTTGCGGTCCTTGGCGGACATTCTCGGGTAGCGCCGCTGGTCGGGCGACGAAGCCGTGCTTCGGCGCGGAGTCGAGGCGGGCGCGTTGTCATGCCGCGCCTCGGCGAGCGGAACGGCGGTGCCGCAAAAGCCGCATTCGGCGCTGATCCGGCCGATATACCAGTGCGAGCGACCACAGCCGGGGCAGTGATTGTCCGCGTTCGCGCGATAGACGATGTGGTGCCCGCGCTGGGTCAGGCGCGCCGCGAGAGAGGGCGCTGCCCGCTCATAGACCAGGACATCCGACATTCTTTAGCGCTCCACCTTCCGCAACGGCGAATCCTCTACTCAAAAACTAGGGATCAGTGCTTGCGAAGTGATTACCGAGCGGATTGCGGAGATAAGTGCTCGCGCATCTTTCTTGTTTAGCTGGGTTCCCGCTTTCGCGGGAATGACGAAGGTTGGACGCCACCTTTCCACCCATTGCGGACGTTCGGCATCTCCTCCTAAGCAGCGCATATGCGTATCGCCGTCGTCGCTCCGAGCTGCCCGCTGAAGCAGGAAGCCGCGGACGCCGTGCAGGCGATCGTCGTCGAGCGCGGCGATTGCGAGCTCATCATCCACCCGCAATGCTTCCTCAGCGACGGTCATTTCGCCGGGCCGGATGAGGTTCGGCTCGCGGCATTGCGCGAGGTCATGGCCGATCCCTCGGTCGATGTTTTGTGGTTCGCTCGCGGGGGCTACGGGTCCAACCGGATCGCCGAAGCCGCGGTCGCCGACCTTCCGGAGGCGGCACGCGACAAGCTTTACATGGGGTATAGCGACGCGGGATTCCTCATGGCGGGATTCCACAAGGCGGGACTCGACGTCGCCTGGGGCCCGATGCCGCAGGATGTACTTCGCGGGGATCACGGCCTGGAAAACGGGGAGGCGGCCGTCAAACGGGCGCTCGACTGGCTCGTGAGCCGCGACCCCGCGGCGCTCGAGCCGGGAATCCAGGCGCCAGCGATGGCGTTCAACCTGACGGTCCTGTCCAACCTGCTCGGGACTCCGCTCGAGCCGGACTTCACCGGGATCGAGCTGATCGTCGAGGAGGTCGGCGAGCATCTCTACCGGATCGACCGGACGATGTTCCACGTCACGGCCTCGCCGAACGTCCGCCGGGCAGCGCGGCTGCGGCTCGGGAGGGTCGGCGACATCCTCCCTAACGACGTCGATTTCGGCACCGACGAGCAGGCGATCGTCGAGGACTGGTGCCGCCGTTCGGGCATCGCTTTCGGGGGCCGGGCCGGCATCGGACACGACGCTCAAAACCGGGTCGTTCCATTTTCAAGGAAAAATCGCTGAATTTCCCTCTGCAACGCCATTGCAATGAGAGCGGCTTTGCGCTCTATCGGGGGAGGAACAACAGGAGGGCCTGATGGCAAAAGGAACTGGTCGTAAAGCAGGAGGTGGATTGGCTCGCCCGGTGACCCCGTCTGCGGATCTCGCGAAGATTACCGGAAGCGCAGCGCTTCCCCGCAGCCAGGTGGTCTCGAAGGTGTGGGATCACATCCGCAAGAACAACCTGCAAAACCCTCAAAACAAACGGGAAATTATGGCTGATTCAACGCTGAAGCCGATCTTCGGCGGCAAGGATCGAGTCAGCATGTTCGAGATGAACAAGCATCTTTCGAACCACCTGAAGTAAAAGCTTCGCTAGTTCGCAGATAAGGGGATCCGGTTCGCCGGGTCCCCTTTTCATTAGCGCTGAGGCCCGACTCGGGCGTTACGGATTCAGCCTCGCCAGAGCCCGTCGAGCCGCTCCTCGGTGACCGGGTAGCCGAGATGTGCCGGAATCGTGATGAATTTCGCGCCGTCCCGCTCCTCGACCCAAGGCGTTACCGGCTCGACCGAATGAGCGAGCGCGTCGGCCCGGATTTGCTCATAGCTATCATGTTGAGCGAGCCGTTCGAGGTTGCGGCGGGTCGGGAAGATCAATCGCGTTTCGCCTTGCCGGTCTCGCTCAAGCGCTTCGCCGGCGCTCAGCCAAAAGGCACCGGAGCATTCGCCTTCGACGACACTGGGCTGCCAATCGCCCGGCGGGGCCTGGGCGACGAAGAACAAAGTGTCGAACCGGCGAACCGCGTGAAACCTGGGCACCCAGCGAGCGAATGCGGTGAGCGCGCCTGCGTCGATCTCCACGCCCGACTGATCGAGAATGTGAGCGAAATCCGCGCCGCCGGCGAGGGCCGCCTGGATTTCGATGCAATGTTCGGCCCGTGGCGCGGAGGCCAGGCCGGCAGGGATCGCCGTTTCCTCGATTGTTTCGCGGATCGCGGCGATACGCGCGGCGCCGTCTTCGCCGAGACCGAGCTGTTCAGCGAGCCGTCGATCGGCCGCGTCGATCCGGCCGCCCGGAAACACCAAGGCTCCAGCAGCGAACGCCATTCCCTGAGCGCGCTCGACCATCAGAAGCTCCGGCGGGGAGCCCGCTCGGTCACGGACGAGGATCAATGTAGCGGCTGGGATGGCCTCGTCGGTCATCGCATCGACCTAGGCGCGCGGGCCGCAAACAGGAAGGCGGCCCTGCTTCGCGCGTGAGCGCCCGGCTTACATACCGCTGACGTTCTGTTCGTCGGCGTCCTTGGGGTTGACGGTATTGTCGTTCGTGGCCTCATTTTGCAGGTTCTGCGCCTGCGCGTTCAAAGCCTGGGCCTCGTTCGCGACGTTCGCGGCCTCATTGGCCAAAGCGTTGAGCTCGGCCGCCGGCTGATTCATCTCGACATTGTTGACCTGGTCTTCGTTTCCGCGATTGCATGCCGAGGTCAGCAGCGCGGCCGTTCCGACCAAAGCAAAAGTCAGCTTTTTCATTACGTTACGCTCCCCATTTCAAGCGGCTAATTCGCTCTCCCATATCAGCAGTCCGGTCCGGAATTCCAGTGCCTATCTTTCTTCGAGCGGCCGGCCAAAAAGGCCGGTTTCTTGAGATTTTAAGCGCGAATCCTTATCTAGGCGACGCCGGGCAACCGGCTACGTCGGTAGATGGTTAGGTGGAATAGGCATTTCGGACCCGGGGGGCAGTACCCCGGCGCCTCCACCACCAGCAGCGATCGCGGGACAGGTTTCCGCTGCTGCTGATGGGGGCGAAATAGGATCGACGAGTGCAGTAAAGGCCTGATTGCCGATCGGATTGAGCCACCGTGACGGCTCATTCACACAAGTGCCAACGATAACGAGGCGCTCGCTCTTGCTGCGTAACTGACGTCCTAACGGACTGAAGTTACAAGGCTAAAGCGCGGTTGGACCCCACCGGGCAACAGAAGGGGATTCCAGCGGTTCGGGGAGCACCGGGCAACAGAAGCTCCCCACCTTTCTTTCTTTCGTCATTGCGAGCGTAGCGGGCCGGAGGCGACCGAAGGTCAACCAATCCAGCGCGTCTGGATTGCCGCGTCCCCCCGGATCAGGGTCCGGGGTCCTCGCAATGACGGCTGTTCCCCTGTAAATCGACGCCAGGGGGTACTTCCATGCATCACTGGACCAGGCGCCTGTTCTTGGCCGCCGCGCCGTTGTTGCTCACCGGCTGCCTGTGGGGCCCGGGCAAGTTCGCGTCGGACCTCACGGTCAAGAAGGACAGCAGCTTCGTCCTCAATTACCGCGGCGAGATCGTCATCCAGCTGCCGCCGGACGAGGAAGTCATAGCTTGGAAGCCGCACTGCTACGTCGGCGCTGACGGAACGAAATCACCTCAGGCCGTCATCACCGAGGCGGAGGAGACGCCAAAAGAGCGGAGCTGCACGAAGGTCGAAATCGCCGCGCAAGTGGCCGAGCACGACAAAAACGTCGCCGCCAAGCGCAAAGAGAATGAGGAAATGGCCAAGGCGTTCGGCCTTCCGGGCCTCGACGACGCTTCCAACCGAGCGTTCGCCGCGAAGCTCATGAAATATGCCGGCTGGCGGTCGGTCGCCTATCGCGGCAAGGGCGTGTTCGACGTCGACTATCATTTCGAAGGCCGGGCGACCCAGGACTTCCTGTTCCCGGCACTTCCCGACAATGACCTCATCATCCCGTTCATCGCCATTCGCCGCCGGGCCGACGGCTCGGTTCTTGTCACCGCGCCGGCGATGACCGGCGGGGCGGGGCCGCTTGCCGCCCGGGCCGGTTCGGCAGCGAGCAGCAAGATGAGCGACGGGCCGCGGTCGCGCGCAGAAGGCCGCTTCACCGTCGTGACGGATGGCGAGATCCTGACCAACAACAGCGAGGACGGAGCGGCTCCGAATCCGATCGGCCGGCAGGTCCACTGGGACGTCGGCCCGGGATCGAGCAAGATCCCGGAAACGCTCATCCGGCTTCGCTGACGTTCGTCCGCTCGTCGAACGGACGGTTGCCTATCGCGACGGCTGTCGCCACGGTTGCGCGGCTCACAAGGGGGACCTCCATGCGCCGTCTCGTTCTCGCCGCACTGCTCACGGCTTGTGCATCCGCAGCTTTCGCCGAACCGACACCCAAGGAACAATTGCTCGTCCCGCCGGCGAGCGCCGAACATTATGTGGTCGTGTCCGAAGCCGGCAAGCATGGCGACGAATACCGGTGGAAGCTTCCCGACGGCAGCATCGCGTACCGCGAGTCCATCCTGCTCCGAGGCCTGATCTTCGAACAGGACGAAGTGGTGAAGCTCGATGCCAATGGGAAGCCGATCGCCTTCACCATCCGCGGCGTCACGCCCAGTGGAGATTCGGCGGAAAGCTACATGATCGACGGCGGCGTCGGGCGTTGGAAGAGCCCTGTCGACGAGGGCCAGGCGCCGGCGTCCAAGGGCGTCTACAACACCTATGGCGGGACCTTCATGGCCGGCGACGCGGTCACCCCGCTGTTCCTCAAGGCGGGTGCGAGCGGCATTGATTTGCTCCCGTCCGGGCGCGGCGTGCTCGAGCGAACCGCGACGAGCTTCCAGGCCACCGGGCCGAACGGGACCACTCATGCGCTACTCTATTTCCTCAAGGGCATCGGGCAGTCGCCGGCGCCGGTCTGGCTGTTCGAGGACGGCCGGCTGTTCGGCTTCGTCGGCTCGCTCGCGCTGATGCCCGAGGGCTATGAAGCCAATCTGAAGCCGATGATAGCGGCGCAGGAGGCCGCGATCGCGCAGCTCGCTCCGGCGATCGCCAAGCGACTGCTGACTCCACAGGCGCGGAGGCCGGTCCTGTTCCGCAACGTAAAGATTTACGACGCCGACAATCAGCGCTTCGTCGCTGGCCAGAATGTCGTCGTGTCGAACGGCAAGGTCGCGAGCGTTGGTACGGCCTTGCCCAAGCTACCGGCCGGTGCGCGCGTCATTGACGGTACCGGAAAGACTCTGGTCCCGGGCCTGTGGGACAGCCACATGCACGTGTCCGACGACTTCAACGCGCTCAGCGAAGTCGCGCTCGGAGTGACGTCCGCGCGCAATCCGGGCGGAAGCATCGAGCTGGCGGTGTCGCAGCGCGATCGCCGAGCCAAGGGCGAGATGGTCGGCCCAGAGCAGTTCAACTCGGTCATCATCGATCAGAAGGGACCGCTCGCCGCGCAGGGCAGCCTCACCGTCTCGAGCCTGGAGGAAACGCTCGCTGCGGTGCGCAAGGTGAAGGCCGCAAATCTGACGGCCGTGAAATTCTATACGTCGATGAATCCGGCCTGGATCCCGCCTGCCGCGAAGCTCGCTCACGAGCTTGGATTGCACGTTCACGGCCATATCCCGGCGGGGATGCGGACGCTCGACGCGGTCAACGCCGGCTATGACGAGATCACGCACATTTACTTCGCGACCATGCAGGCGATGCCCGACGATGTCGTGGCCAAGTCGAACACAACGCTTCGGATGACCGGGCCCGGCAAATATTTCAAAGACGTCGACTTTAACGCCGAACCGACGAAGACGGTGATCAAAACGCTTGCCGATAAGCACATCGCGGTCGATCCGACGCTGGTCGTCGTCGAAGGGGTGCTGATCTCGGAAGCCGGGAAGGTCTCGCCGGCGTACACGGCTTATGTCGGAACGCTCCCGCCCGCCGTTGAACGCAATTTCAAATCAGGTCCGATCCCGCTGCCCGAAGGCACGACTCGAGACGATGCTCGCGCCAGTTTCAAGCACATGCGCGAATATGTGGCGACGATGCGCAAGGCCGGAGTGCCGATCGTCGCCGGCACTGACGGAAGCGGGATGGAGCTGGTCCGCGAGCTCGAGCTTTACGTGGAGGGCGGAATGACTCCCGCCGAAGCGCTCGCGACGGCGACGATCGACGCTGCGCGCAACGTCAAGGCCGACAAGCGCACGGGATCGATCGCAGTCGGCAAGGAAGCGGATCTGCTGCTCGTCGACGGCGATCCGGAAGCGAAGATCGGCGACCTTCGGCACGTCGACAAGGTCGTTTTGGACGGTGCGCTGCTGGACGGCGACTCGCTTCGCAAGGAAGCGGGGTTCAGCGGTAAGCCCAAATAGTGCTTAGCGCTTTTTGAGCTCGTCCCTGATCTCGGTCAGCAGGTCGACCTCGCTCGGGCCGGGCGCATCCTCGGCTCGGCGCATCATCTTGCTCGCATAACGGACCAGCAGGAAGATGATGAAGGCGAGGATGACGAAGTTGATCACGACCGTGACGAACTCGCCCCAGCCGAGCACCGGAGCGCCCGCGGCTTTCAGCGCCGCATAATCCTTGAGGCTGCCCTTGTAGCCTTCGGGCACTTGGCCCAGCATGATGAACTGGCTCGAGAAATCGAGCCCGCCGAAAACCATCCCGACAACCGGCATGATAACGTCCTCGGTGAGGCTGGTCGCGATCTTGCCGAAGGCCCCGCCGATGATCACTGCGACCGCCAAATCGAGCACGTTTCCCTTGGCGATGAAGGCCCGGAAATCCCTCAGCATGGCAACCCCCTCTTGCGCGTCGCGACGTGCCGAAGCGTAGCGTATGCGCGCCGAAATGAAAGGCGCGGCTGTGTTGCGACGTTAAGACAGCATTGAAACGGAACGGGCGCGCATCTAATTAGCGCGCCGTTTCTATGGAGGGTTCGATGACCGCACTTCGCCGTTTCGGTTTGCTTGCACCGCTGGCCGCGCTCAGCCTCGCCGGCTGCGGCCTCAACAGCGTCCCGACCGCGGAGGAGCAGGTCAACGCCCAGTGGGCGAACCTCCAGGCCGATTATCAAAGGCGGGCCGATCTCATTCCCAACCTGGTGAACACCGTGAAGGGCTACGCCAAGCAGGAAAGCAGCGTCCTGATCGCGGTCACTCAAGCGCGCGCGGATGCCGGCCGTGTCCAGCTTAACGCGAGCGATCTCGACGATCCCGCGAAGGTGAAGGCGTTCAATGATGCACAAGGCCGGCTGACTCAGGCGATCATCCCGTTGCAGCGGCTGCAGGAAGCTTATCCGGACCTCAAGTCCAACGCGAACTTCCTCGCGCTTCAGGACCAGCTCGAGGGGACGGAGAACCGGATCAACGCGTCGCGCCGCGACTATAACGAGGCGGTGCGCAGCTATAACACGCGCATCCGCACCTTCCCCGATGCGATCGGAGCGAAGATCTTCTACGGCGCCAAGCCGAAGGTGCCGTTCGAGGCCGCGGCGGCCGCTCAGGAAGCGCCGAGCGTCAATTTCAACACGAACTGATGTGACCCTATTTCGTCATCGCGAGGAGCGCAGCGACGTGGCGATCCAGAAAAGAGTGCTGGATTGCTTCGCTGCGCTCGCAATGACGGTGTTGCTGTTCCTGGCGGCACCGGCTTCGGCCCAGACGTTCCCGGAGAACAATGGTTCGCCGGTAGTGGACCAGGCCGACATCCTGCGGCCCGAGCAAGAGCTCGACCTTAAATCGAAGACCGAGGCGCTATACGCACAGACCGGTCGCGCGTTCGCGGTCGCGACGGTCAAGAGCCTCGAAGGCTATCCCGTCGACGATTATGCCTATCGGCTTCTGCGGTTCTGGAAGCTCGGAAGTGCGAAGAATAATGACGGCGTCTTGCTCGTCATAGCCCCGAATGAGCACAAGGTCGCGATCACAACCGGCTATGGTGCCGGCGAATACATGACCGACGCCATGTCCGGCATCATCATCCGCGACGCCATCGTCCCGCACTTCAAGCAAAGTCCGCCCGACTACGGCGGCGGGATCGAGGCCGGGGCCGACGCGATCATCAAGCAGATGAGCCTGCCGGCGGATGAGGCGCAAAAGAGTGTCGCCGCCGCCGGTCAGGCGCAGAAACAGCGGCAGCATTCGGGCGGCGGTGCGCTCCCGGGTATCTTTTGGGCGATGATTATCGGGTTCGTGGTCCTGTCGACGCTCCGGCGAGCTCGGGGCCGGCGCTACCATCGCCGAAGCGGGATCAGTCCGTGGGTCGTACTGTGGGGCCTCAACGAGCTTAGCCGCGGTTCGCGCGGCGGCGGAAGCTGGGGCGGCGGTTCACCCTGGGGTGGCGGCGGCTCCTGGGGCGGCGGTGGAGGCTTCGGGGGCGGAGGTGGCGGCTTCGGGGGCTTCGGCGGCGGTTCCGGCGGCGGGGGAGGCGCGTCCGGCTCATGGTGATGCAGCTTTCCGAGGCCGACCACAACAAAGTCAGCGCAGCGATTGCAGCCGCGGAAGCGGACAGCAACGGCGAGATCGTCGCGGTCGCGACCCCGCTCAGCGATCCCTACCACGACGTGGCGCTTCACTGGGCGCTGGTGCCTTTGTTCGCGGTCCTCGCCTGGGCGGCGTGGCGGCCGAGCGCGCTCGTCTGGTGGTACGACCTTCTGTTTGGCGGATGGCGGCCCGACCCGACCCTCGGCCAGCTGCTGACCTTGCTGATGGTCTTCGCGGCGTTGAAGTTCACCATTGCGCTGCTGATCCTCAAATGGATGCCGCTACGCCTCGCGCTCACCCCGGCCGCGACAAAGCACCGCCGCGTCCGGCGGCGTGCAGTCACGATCTTTCGCGCCGCAGCCGAGCGGCGAACCGTGGGACGGACCGGCGTCCTCATCTATTTGTCGATGGGCGAGCGGCGCGCCGAAATCGTCGCCGACGAAGCGATCCTCAAAGTCACCGACGACCATACGTGGGGCGAAGCGATGGCGTCCTTGCTCGAGCATGTGCGCGCGGGCCGGCCAGGCGAGGGCATTTGCGCAGCGATCAACCGGGTGGGCTCGGTGCTCACCGAGCATTTCCCGCGTTCAGCCACCGACGTGAACGAGATACCGGACAAGCTCATCGAACTATGAACCTGGACGATCTCCCGCCCCCAGAACTGCTGTGCGAGGGCAAATTCGTGCGGCTTCTGAAGCGCGGCAGGTGGGAATATGCGAGCCGTTCGGGCGGCATCAACGCGGTCGTCGTCCTCGCGGAGTTTGAAGGAAAAGTCATCCTGGTCGACCAGCCGCGAGTCGGTCCCGACTGCCGCTGTGTCGAGCTTCCGGCCGGCCTCGTTGGCGACCAGGACGCGGATGCGACGCCGGAGTCGACCGCCGTAAAGGAGCTGGAGGAGGAGACGGGATTCACCGCCGATCGCGTCGAGCGGCTCGGCGACTTCTACGCTTCGCCGGGAATGTTGTCGGAGAGCTTCACGCTCGTTCGTGCGCATGGGGTTCGCCGGATCGGCGAGGGCGGCGGCGACGAACATGAGGACATCAACGTCCATCTCGTCGAGCGCGCGGATATCCCAAACTTCCTGGAGCAGAAACGCGCCGAGGGGTTCGGGATCGACGTGAAGCTGCTGATCTTTCTCGGGTTTTAGCCGTCATTGCGAGGAGCCGAAGGCGACGCGGCAATCCAGTAAGGGCTGGATTGCTTCGCTGCGCTCGCAATGACGGATTGGCGATGAAATGATGAACCCTCATATGTCGGAAGGCGTTCAGCCGGCATGACCCGCCTCATCCATCTCTCCGACTTGCATTTCGGAGCGCACGACGACCGGCTCGTCGAGGCCGTCGAGGCAGCGGTCGACGATTTGAAGCCCGACCTCGTCGTCATCAGCGGCGACTTCACGCAGCGGGCCCGAACCGAACAGTTCAGGGACGCGTGCGAATTCCTTGGACGGCTGCGCGACGAGGGCCACGACGTGCTCGGGGTGCCCGGCAACCACGACGTTCCGCTCTATGACGTGCTTCGGCGATTCCTCTCGCCGCTGGCACGCTATCGCAGGTTCATCGACGAGAGCCTGTGCCCGTTCGTCGAGCTTCCGGGAGTTGCGGTCCTCGGCATCAACACCGCGCGCTCGCTGACCTTCAAGGACGGCCGGATCAACCGCGACCAGGTCGATTTCATCCGCGAGACCTTTGCCCGCACCCCATCGGAGGCGGTTCGAATTCTCGTCACCCATCACCCGTTGTTCTCGCTGACCGTCGGCAGTCAGAAGGAGCGGGCGATCGGCAGGCAGGAGCTGGCGCTCGACGCCGTCGAAGAGTCGGGCGTCGATCTGGTCCTGGCCGGGCATGCGCATCACGCGTCGAGCCAGGACGCGGGCGACCTTGTCACTCGCGCCGGCGGAGTGCTCATCGTGCAAGCCGGAACGGCGACCTCGACCCGCGTTCGCGAGCAGGAGCAGAGCTTCAACACCATCGATATTGCCGGCGGAAATGTGACGATCACGGTTCACGGCTGGGACGGTGCGTCTTTCAGCGCGGCCGAAGCGCAGCCGTACAAATATCAGGATGGACGCTGGCGCATCCTTGAGGCCGAAGAGCCCGCCCACTAGAGGCGGCGCATGCCGCTACCCGCGACCTTCGACCTGATGGACTTCATCCGCCGCGCGCTCGGCGAGGATTTGGGACAAGGCGGCGACGTCACCTCGAAGGCGACGATCGCCGAGGATGCGCGGTTCACGGCGACAATGAACGCGCGCCAGCAACTCGTCGTCGCCGGAATCGAAATCGCAGCCGGTTTCTTCCGCTCGCTCGACTCGAATGTATCGATCGAACGGCTCGTCGAGGACGGCGCAAAGGCTGACCCCGGTACCGTGCTGATGCGCCTGGAGGGCAATGCCCGCGCGATGCTCGCGGCGGAGCGGTCGGCGCTCAACACGCTCCAGCATCTGTCGGGTATCGCGACCATGACCCGGACCTACGTCGACGCGATCGCCGGCACCGGCGCGGTCCTGCTCGATACGCGCAAGACGATCCCAGGATTGCGGCTCCTCGAGAAATATGCGGCGCGCATGGGGGGCGCGGAGAACCATCGGATGCGGCTCGATGACGGGGTACTGATCAAGGACAATCATGTCGCGGTTTGCGGCGGAGTTGCGGAGGCGGTGCGCCGAGCGAAATCCGCGAACAGCGGGCTTCCGGTCCAGGTCGAGGTCGACCGGATCGACCAGATCGAGCTGGCGCTGGCCGCGGGGGCTGACCGCCTGCTGCTCGATAATATGGACCCCGCCAAGCTTCGCGAGGCGGTGAAGCTGGTCGCCGGGCGCGTGCCGCTGGAGGCTTCGGGCGGCGTGACCCTGGAGACCATCCGTTTCATCGCGGAGACCGGAGTGGACTATATTTCGGTCGGCCGGATCACCCAGTCGGCGCCGGCGGTGGACATCGGGCTGGATTACGCTTTGGGTTGATATCCGCTCGGAGAGCCCCCTCCGTCAGCGCTGACGCGCTGCCACCTCCACTGCCAATGCAGGGGAGGATAATATTAGCATTGATGTAAATCGGGCTTATATGCGCCTTCAAGGGCGCCCCCGCGCCGGGGAGAGTTGAATTGTTCAAGGGCCTCAAGCCGATAGTCTATGGCGGACGCGAGGTCTGGCCGCTGATCGAAGGCGGCAAGGGCGTTTCAGCCACCAATCACGCAAGCTCCGGCGCTTGGGCGGCGGCCGGCGGCATCGGCACGGTCAGCGCGGTCAACGCCGACAGCTATGACTCCGAAGGGCGCATCATCCCGCAGGTCTATGAGGCTCTGACTCGCCGCGACCGGCACGAAGAGCTGATCCAATATGCGATCGACGGCGCGGTCGCGCAGGTCCAGCGGGCCTATGACATCGCCAGCGGCAAGGGTGCGATCAACATCAATGTCTTGTGGGAGATGGGCGGCGCGCAACGGGTGTTGCACGGCGTCCTCGAGCGAACCAAGGGCCTCGTCACCGGGGTCACCTGCGGCGCCGGCATGCCCTACAAGCTCAGCGAGATCGCGGCGTCCTATGGCGTCAATTATTTGCCGATCATCAGCTCGGCGCGCGCCTTCAGCGCTTTGTGGAAGCGCGCCTATCACAAGGCGGCCGAATGGCTCGCCGCGGTGGTATATGAAGACCCGTGGCTCGCCGGCGGGCACAATGGCCTCTCGAACGCCGAGGACCCGCGCAAGCCGCAGGATCCGTATCCGCGAGTGAAGGCGCTCCGCGACACGATGCGCGAGCAGGGACTCGCCGATCACGTGCCGATCGTAATGGCGGGCGGCGTCTGGCGATTGGACGAATGGGATCACTGGATCGACAATCCCGAGCTCGGCCAGATCATCTTCCAGTTCGGAACTCGTCCGCTGCTGACCCAGGAAAGCCCGATCCCGCCGGAATGGAAGGCTCGGCTGCTGACGCTCGAGGAAGGCGACGTACTGCTTCACCGCTTTTCGCCGACGGGCTTCTACTCATCGGCGGTGCGCAACCCGTTCCTCAGGAACCTCGAAGCGCGCAGCGACCGCCAAATCGCTTACACCAAGGAGCCGATCGGCGACCATCATTTCGAGCTCGACGTCGGCATCGGGACCAAGAAGAATTACTGGGTCACCAAGGGCGATTTGCAGCATGCGCGCGAATGGTATGCGCGCGGCTACACCAACGCGATGAAGTCGCCGGACGATACGCTCATCTTCGTCACTCCAGAGGAAGAGAAGCACATCCGCAAGGACCAGGCCGAATGCATGGGCTGCCTCAGCCAATGCGCTTTCTCATCCTGGGCGGACAATGAGAAGAATTCGACCGGGCGCCTCGCCGATCCGCGCAGCTTCTGTATCCAAAAGACGCTCCAGGACATCGCTCACGGCGGACCTGTCGAGCAAAACCTCATGTTCGCGGGCCACTCGGCTTTCCGCTTTAAGAGCGACCCATTCTATTCGAACGGCTTCATCCCGACGGTGAAGCAACTGGTCGACCGGATACTGACGGGGGCTTAGTGTTGGCGTTGAAAATCCTCCCCGGAACGGGGAGGGGAACCACGCAGCGAAGTGGAGTGGTGGAGAGGGTGACCCCTCCGTCAGCCCTGACGGGCTGCCACCTCCCCGTTCCGGGGAGGATTTTGGCGGCAGTCGCGCTTCTCTCGGTCGCTGCTCCGGCAGCCGCGCAGGAAAAGCAGCCTCCCTATTGGGCGTCGATCGCCAGCGGGCAGGCGATGACCCGCACTGGCCCCGGCAAGAACTACCCGGGCGTCTGGCTCTATCAGCGCCGCGACCTGCCGGTCCGGGTGATCAAGAAATATGAGCATTGGCGGCTGATCCAGGATCCCGACGGAGCGCAAGGATGGATGCTGGTCAGCCTGCTCAGCGACCGCCGAAGCGCGATCGTGAAGCCCGGCGAGCCGCGGCAGATCCGGCTGAAACCCAACGACGGCGCCAAGGTTCGGTACATGGTGGAGCAGGGCGTCGTCGGCCGAATCGACAAATGCGCGAGCGGCTGGTGCCGGATCACGGTGGGGAAGCTCGGCGGCTACATCCATACGACTGACTTATGGGGCGTCGCCGAAAACGAGGTGGTGGATTAGGCGGAAGGCGTCAACCCGGGCCTCACCCGGGATCCGCCTTTTCTTCCACCACCGCAAAGGCAGGCAGACCCCGGATCAAGTCCGGCGTGACGAAGGGAGGGGCAGATGAAACCCAGACTCGCATTCGCAATCGTATCCGCAGTCCTCGCAACGATCAGCGCCGCAACCGCCGCGCCGACTCGCCCCGCCGTCGAACATCTCGGCCGGCCCAACCTCAACGGCCAGGCATTGCCCTTTTCAGACGCCGTTCGGGTCGGCGACGTGCTCTATCTTTCGGGGCAACTGGGCGTCGTCGATGGCAAGCTTCCCGACGGAATCGAGGCGCAGACCAAGCAGGCGCTGGAAAATGTCGGATCGATCCTGAAGCGCGCGGGCTTGGGCTATGGGGACGTGTTCCACTGCACCGCAATGCTCAGCGACATGGCCAACTGGCCGGCGATGAATAAAGTCTACGTGACCTACTTCCCCGAAGGGAAGCGGCCGGCGCGGAGCGCGTTCGGAGCAAGCGGCCTGGCACTCGGCGCTCTGATCGAGCTCGAATGCCAGGCATATGCTGGGAAGAAGGTCTCGCCCTAGCTGACTTTCTTCACGGTCACGACCCGCTTGTCGGAAGTGGCAGTGAACGTTCCGTCCGCGCCGGGCGCGGTTTCGGTGAAACATTCAGCAGCTTCATCGCCGGCCGGATCGAAGCAGGTTTTGCCGTCGGTTACGTTCCAGGTGCCGCGGCCGACTTCCTTGCCGCTTGCATCCGTGTCGACGTAAGTGCCGTCCGCGTTCAGTACGGACTGGCTCTTCTTGCCATCCTTATCGGTGACTTCGTACGTCCCGGGAGTAGAGCCGTTGGCGGTAACCATCGGCGCGGCAGCCGGCGCCGGCGCGGGTGTCGTGGCGGCGTTGGACTCAGCCTGATTGGATTGGTCCGCCGGCTTTTGGCAGCCGACGAGCGCCGCGGCGGCAGCCGCGACCAGTAGAAAATTCTTCATGATGGTCCCCTCTAAGAGGATGCGGCACTAGCACTCGCAGTCCATGTCGGCAAACCGACCTAAGCGAGGCAGTTCTCAGGGGTACATCTTAGAGTAGCTCGACCGCCACCGCCGTCGCTTCGCCGCCGCCGATGCAAAGGCTCGCGACTCCGCGCTTGCCCCCCTTCTGTTTGAGGGCGTTGACCAGGGTGACGATGATGCGCGTGCCGCTGGCTCCGATCGGGTGACCGAGCGCGGTCGCTCCGCCGTGGACATTGATCTTCTCGTGGGGGATTCCGAGGTCCTTCATTGCGAACATTGCGACGCACGCGAACGCCTCGTTGACTTCCCACAAGTCGACCTCGCCGGCCTTCCAGCCGGCCTTGGCGAGGACTTTTTCAATGGCTCCGATCGGGGCGACGGTGAACTCGGCAGGCTCCTGGGCGTGAGCGGCGGTCGCGACGATCCTGGCGACCGGTTTCAGGCCCTTTTCGGCCGCGGCGGACTCGCGGGTGAGGACGACCGCGGCGGCGCCGTCAGAGATGGAAGATGAGGTCGCGGCAGTGATCGTCCCTTCCTTGGCGAAGGCGGGCTTCAGCTGCGGGATCTTGTCGGGGCGGCCGCGGCCCGGAGCCTCGTCGGTATCGACGACCGTCTCGCCCGAGCGCGACTTGATGGTGACCGGCACGACCTCGTCCTTGAACCCGCCATTGTCGATCGCATCCTTCGCGCGACGCAGGCTCTCGATCGCATAATCGTCCATCTGCTGCCGCGTCAGCTGATATTCGTCGGCGGTGCATTGGGCGAAGCTGCCCATCGCTCGGCCTTCCTCATAGGCGTCCTCGAGCCCGTCGAGGAACATATGGTCGTAGGCCGTGTCGTGGCCGATCCGCGCGCCCGAGCGGTGCTTCTTCAAGAGATACGGCGCGTTGGTCATCGACTCCATTCCGCCAGCGACGATCACGTCGGCGTTGCCGGTGCGGATCGCCTCGTCTCCCATGATCACCGTCTGCATGCCCGATCCGCAGACCTTGTTGACGGTGGTCGCCTGGACGGACTTGGGGAGCCCGGCCTTGATCGCGGCCTGGCGGGCAGGGGCCTGGCCGAGCCCCGCGGGAAGAACGCAGCCCATGTAGATCCGGTCGATGTCGTCGCCGGAAACGCCGGCGCGCTCCACTGCGGCCTTGACCGCCGTGGCGCCGAGATCGGTCGCCGAAGCGTCGGCGAGCGCGCCCTGCATCGAGCCCATGGGGGTACGCGCGATGGAGAGAATGACGGTGGGATCTTCGGCGGTAGTGGCCATTGGGAGTCTCCGGAGTCGGATGTTGCGGTGCACATAAGACTGGCACGGCGCTTAGTGAAGGGCGCGCACAAACTCCCTCTCCCCGCCGGGGAGAGGGCTTTAGGTTGTCCAACGCTTCAACGCTCTGCTAGCGCGCCAGGCGAACAGGAGACTTACGCATGTCCGAGCCCGCCCCGCTCGATTTCGGCCTCGGCGAAATGGCCGACACGATCCGCGAAACGACCGAGCGCTTCGCTCGCGAGAAGATCGCGCCGATCGCCGCCGAGATCGACGAGACAGACGAGTTTCCGCGCCACCTCTGGCCGCAGATGGGCGAGCTGGGCCTTCACGGGATCACCGTCGAAGAGGAAGATGGCGGACTCGGCCTGGGCTATCTCGAGCATGTCGTGGCCCAGGAGGAGGTCGCCCGGGCGTCCGCTTCCGTTGGCTTAAGCTATGGCGCCCACTCAAACCTGTGCATCAACCAGATCCGCCGCTGGGCGAACCCTCAGCAGAAGAAGCAATTCCTGCCCAAACTGATCAGCGGCGAGCATGTCGGCGCGCTGGCGATGAGCGAGGCAGGGGCGGGCAGCGACGTCGTCGGAATGAAGCTGAAAGCGGAGAAGTCCGGCAACGGCTATCGGCTCAACGGCACCAAATTCTGGATCACCAACGGATCGGAAGCCGAGACCCTCGTCGTCTATGCCAAGACCGGCGAGGGGAGCCGCGGGATCACCGCGTTCCTGATCGAAAAGGAAATGACCGGCTTCTCAGTCGGCCAGAAGGTCGACAAGCTCGGAATCCGCGGCTCGCCGACCGCCGAGCTGGTGTTCGAGGATTGCTTCGTCCCGCCAGAGAACATCCTTGGCCAGGAGAATAAGGGGGTCGAGGTGCTGATGAGCGGCCTCGATTACGAGCGCACGATCCTCGCGGGGATGCAGATCGGGATCATGCAGGCCTGTCTCGACACCGTCCTGCCCTATGTCCGCGAGCGCAAGCAGTTCGGAAAGCCGATCGGCACCTTCCAGCTGATGCAGGCCAAGATCGCCGACATGTATGTCGCGCTGAACTCGTCGCGGGCTTACGTCTACCAGGTCGCCAAGGCCTGCGACGCGGGAAAGACGACGCGCCACGACGCAGCCGGCGCGATCCTGCTAGCGAGCGAGAATGCGGTGAAGGTCGCCAACGAAGCCGTCCAGGCGCTGGGCGGCGCGGGCTACACCAAGGACTGGCCGGTCGAGCGCTATTATCGCGACGCCAAGCTGCTCGATATCGGGGCAGGCACCAATGAGATCCGTCGAATGCTGATCGGGCGGGAGCTGATCGGGGCCTGATGTGCTAAGGCCCCCGACGGGGGTGCTTGCCGATGCGTTATTGGACGATTGCCGCGCTGTTGCTCGGGGCGTGCCAGCAACAGCCGAAACCGGCCGCCAAGCCGGCGGAGATCACCTTCGACGGGGCTGACGTCACCGACGCGGCGGCGAAGATTGCGCATGGAGAGCGGTTGACCCATGTGCTGGGCTGCACCGGGTGTCATAACAAGGGCCTCGTCGGCGGCCGCTTCTACGAGCGCTACGCCTCAAACCTCACTCGAGACCTTCCCACGTATAGCGAGGGCGAGATCGAGCGCGTGCTGCGTACCGGGGTTCCGCGCGACGGGCGTGACCTATGGGGCATGCCGTCCGAGATTTTCCAGCATTTGAGCGCTGGCGATATGAAAGCGTTGATTTCCTACCTGCGCACCGTGAAGCCTGAGGGCGAGCCGACAAAGCCGCCACTTCCGTGGACCAAGGAGGGTAAGGATGAGATTGCTAGCGGCCATTTGAAACCAGCGGCGGTGTTCGTTCGGGAGGAGCGTAAGATGACGCCCGTGGACCTCGGTCCGAACTTTGCCCCCGGCCGCTACATCACCATGGTGACCTGCGCCGAATGCCACGGGCCGGAGCTCAAAGGCGATCGTGACTTCACACCGAACCTAGTCGTCGCCGGCGTGTACAGCCGCGCCCAGTTCGAACGGTTCATGACACAAGGCATTCCGGCAGGCGGACGGAAGCTGAAGCACAAGCTGATGGCGGAGGTCGCGAAGACCCGCTTTTCCCATCTCACAGTGCACGAGCGCGATGAGCTCTACGCTTATCTAAAGGCGCGGGCCGAACAGCCCTAGTCAGCGCAGCTCCGCGCTGGGGGTGATAACCGCGCAGGCGATCCGAGCCCCGCTGTTGCCGCTGGGGTCGGTGACATAATCGTCCGGGCCGGCGTGGATCACCAGGCTGGCGCCGTCATTATCGAGCAGGATTCCGGCCGGGCCCGGGCCGGTCAGGCTCGCTCCGGGGAGCGTGACGGTCGCACCGAGCACGCCGTTCGCCGAGACTTCGATGTTCGGCAGGTCGCCCGCGTGAGGGCCGGCCGGGTTGTTGGCGCCGTGCTTGCGCATCGCCGGGTTCCAATGCGGGCCGGCGCTGGTGAAATCGGGCGGATCGCAGCGCCCCACGCTGTGAACGTGGATCCCATGGATGCCATGCGGCAGCCCGGTGGCATCGAGCCTGAAGCTCACTCCGCCCGGGGTCTGCCAAGCGCGGACCGTGCCGATCGACTGACCGGCGGAATTGACGAGCGCCATCGGAGCGCCGCCCTGCGGCAGGTCGGTGACGCAGCCGGTGAGCGGCGCCGCCGCGGCCGCCGCGAATGCGAGGGTGAGGAACAAGGTCGGGCGCATGGAGGAACAACGGCGAGGCAAATCACCTGTTCCGACGCAGCTGCCCGGACGGCTTCAGTTTACGATGATCCGGTCGGTCATGCCCATGGCGGAATGCAGGAAGTGGGTGCAGCGCGCCTTGTAAGTCCCGCGCGCCGGGATGAGCGTAACGCTCCTGGTCTCGCCTCCGCGAAGTTCGATTTCGCCCTCAGGCGCGGAGCCCGCGACGATGCGCGAGCGAGCGAAGAATTCTTTTGCGGTGAAATCGTGGCTGCTGCCCGAGCGGTTGACGAACGTCAGTGTGACGGGGCGACCAGCGGTGAGCTGGATCGGCTTGGGCGAAAAGCTGAAGCTCCACAGGTAGATGGTCTGGGCCGCATGCTGTGCCGGCGCGGGGACTGCGAAAGCCAACGAAGCCGCGGCGACGGCCGCAATTCGGGGGAAGAACATCAGTCACTCCTCGAGCGCCGGGATGGCGTGCATTCGTTAGAGTGACTGAGCGGTGATTTGGTTCAGTCGCCGAGCCCGGCAAGGCTCGGCTCGCAGACTGGGCAACGAGCAAGAAAATAACCAGATGGGTAAAAAATACTTGACAGCGTCACGCTGCTTTGCTATTCGGCAGGCACAGTGAAGAATTGCGAGTCGGGCCTGTCGCGAAAGCGGCGAGGCCCGATTTTCTTTGGGGGTGCCGAATGGGTCCGAAATTGATGTTGAAGGGCGGCAGGGAGCCGCAGATGCGCAAGATGTCGAAGCGCAACTGGACGAAGGTGAAGGAGCGCGAGTTTCTCTCTGTGCTGGCCGAGACGTGCAATGTTACCGAGGCCGCGCGGAAGGCGCGCGTAAACCTCAGCTATGCGTACAAAAGGCGGAAATCGAATGCCGGTTTCCGAGCCGGATGGATCGAGGCGATCGGCGCCGCCTACCAACGGCTCGAACTGGTCCTTCTCGAGCGCGCGTTCAACGGCACCGAGAAACTGGTGAAGCGGCGCGACGGTTCCGAAGAACGGATGCTCGAATATTCGAACCAGCTTGGTTTATCCTTGCTGCGGATGCATCGTGACACGGCCGCCGATGCCAGCAGGGAAATGCCGGAGGGAGACGTCAGCGAAAGTCGCGAACGGCTCTTCAAGAAGCTCATGCGGCTCAAGAAGCGCATCGAGAAGGATGACTCGAGCAAGGCATGAGCTTCGACGCCTTGCGCCGGCTATTCGCATGGCTGGCCGATGCGACCGCCGACCAGGTCGGGCGCTTTACAGCCAAGCTGACGTTTTCCGATCTGCTGCAGCTCGACGCCTGGTTCGAATTGTGGGCACATCAAAGCCAGCTTCCGCCGAAAGGAGAAGGCTGGCGGGTTTGGCTGATGATGGCCGGCCGGGGGTTCGGCAAAACCAGAGCAGGAGCGGAGTGGATTTATCGCCTCGCAAACAGCAGGCCGGGGGTGCGGATCGCGCTTGTCGGAGCGACCATCGCCGACGCCCGGGCTATCATGGTGGAGGGGGTGAGCGGCCTGCTTGCGGTGGCCAAACATCATCAGGGGCACCTGAACTGGGAACCGAGCCTCGGCCGGCTGAAATGGCCGAACTGCAGCGAGGCACAGC
Source organism: Pseudomonadota bacterium (assembly GCA_046765675.1). Classification (GTDB taxonomy): domain Bacteria; phylum Pseudomonadota; class Alphaproteobacteria; order Sphingomonadales; family Sphingomonadaceae; genus Sphingomicrobium. Next base: position 17,857 of record JBKPOR010000036.1, on the reverse strand, counting down.
TTTTTTCGGGCGACAATGCCGATGGCTTGCGGGGCCCGGAGCACGACTTCGCTTGGGTTTTGACCTTCGAGGTGGTTGCGGATGAAGCACCGCCGCCAATTGGTGCGTTGCTCAAGGACGCGAGCGCCGGAGTGATCGACTGCGATGAGGCGACGTCGATCGGCGGCTATGCCGCAATTGGAGGATCAATCCGTGATGCGGTCGGGCCGATTGTCCAGAGCTATGGCATCGACCTCGTCGAGTGGGGATCGATCCTGCGTTCACCGTCGACAACCGTCGGTTTGGTCACAGAAAATGATCTCGGGAATAGCCCCGATGGCGCACCGGTCCCGCGGCTCGAGCGGACGCAAATGCCATCGCTCGCCTTACCCTCGTCCCTGTCGCTCGCTTATTACGATCCGCAGCGCGACTATCAGGCGGGGCTGTCGCAAAGCGATGTTGTCGACGACCGGCTCGGCACCGAAACGAAGATCGAGCTTCCGGCTGTCCTAAGCGCGGGCGAGGCCCGAGGGATTGCCGAAGACATGATGGCACGCGGCTGGGCGCAGCGGGACAAGCTCGTTCTTCGACTGCCGCCAAGATTTGTGGCACTGGAACCTGGCCAAGGAATCGAACTCGCCGGTTCCCCGGTACCTTGGCAGGTCCAACGCTCGACGATCGAGGGCATGGTCGCCGTCGTCGAGCTCAAGCCGTCCTGGCGAACCCAAGCGGCGCTGGCCGCCGATCCGGGGCGCGCCCTTCAAGCACATGACATCGTCGCCGGCGAGCTCAGCATCGCCCTGGTTGAACTGCCCGACGCGACGGGTGAGCCCGCAGCCTCTGGCATGCTTTACCTTGCCGCCTCGACACCCACCGCCGGATGGAAGCCGGTCCCGATCGAGGTCAGTTGCGGATCCTTCGTGACGATCGGCCGAACCGCCAATCGAAAGGCTGCCCTGGGTCACGCGGTGACGTTGCGCGCAGATGATAGCGTCGAGATTGAGCTGATCGATGAAGGACAGTGGCTGATGAGCTGTGACGAAGACGCGATCGCCGCGGGCGCGAATTTCGCTTTGATCGGCGACGAGTTGGTGCAGTTTGCGGACGTCCAGCCGCTCGGCTCCGGCCGGTTCCGATTGACGCGGCTGTCAAGGGGGCGGGCAGCGACCGAATGGGCCATGGCCAGTCATCAGATCGGAGAGTTGTTCTTGCTTGTCGATGAGGCAGCACTTCAGCCGATCGCGCTTCCGACGTTAGCTCGAGGTTCTTCGGTTAGGGTGACTGAGCCAGCAACCGGCGCGTCGGCAAAGAGGAGCCTGCGACGCTGCCAACAGCTCGTCGGAAACCGGGATCGAGCTGTTGCCGAAGGACCGGCCGGGACGTGATCGACCCCGAAGCGCATGGGCCTATCGCGCAAATTCTTGTGGCCCTTGGACAGCAGCGGCTTATGGACACCCAAAAAACTCAAGTCCGTCAAAGGGTTCTGTTTTTGCCCAATTTGCATTGAGGCTTTTGCGCAACAGTCCCACGGCAATCCCCCGCTTGCGCGGCAACCGGCGCTCTCATAATGTGTTCCGGCGGTTCAATCTTAGAACGCAAGTGAAAGGGGACAAATATGCGCAAGCTGGCCATTGCGGTGGCGCTCGCATCGACTGCCCTGGCGAAGCCCGCTTTGGCGCGGGATCATTCGCCTTATGTGGGGCTCGAAGGCGGTGTGATGTGGGTGGAAGACGCTGACGTCGATTATGACGACGGCGTTCTGAACCTAAGTGACGCAATCACGGTTTCACACAATATCGGCTACGACGTCGATGTCATTGCCGGCTACGACTTCGGCATGCTGCGGGTTGAAGGCGAGCTCGCTTACAAGCGCGCAGGCGTCAACCAGCTCCGTATCGATCCGCGAATTGCCGGCGGCGGTCCTGGCGACAATTATGACGCAGACGGACACGGCCGTGCGCTTTCGGGCATGATCAACCTGCTGCTCGACTTCGGCGACGATGACGGACTTAGCGGTTACGCCGGTGTTGGTGTCGGCCTCGCGAGCGTCAAGTACACCGCCGACGCGACCACTCCGAATGGAGTTATCGGCTTCTCCGATACCGACAGTGGCTTGGCCTGGCAGGGCATTCTCGGCCTCCGCTATGCGGTCGGCCAGAACATCGATGTCGGCCTGAAGTATCGCTTCTTCAACGTTCCGAACCTGAAGTTCGCCGCGGAAGGTGTGCAAGGCGCCGGGATCGATCTCGACAGCCGTTGGCGGTCGCACAGCTTGCTGGCGAGCGTGATTTACAACTTCTACTCGCCTCCGCCTCCGCCTCCGCCGCCTCCGCCCCCGCCGCCTCCGCCGCCGCCTCCGGCGACGCAGACGTGCCCGGACGGCTCGGTGATCCTGGCGACGGACACCTGTCCCGCTCCGCCGCCTCCGCCTCCGCCGCCGCCTCCGGCGCCAGAGCGCGGTTAACGGCGCACGTAAAGAAGGACCGGTCCGGGCACTTGCCCGGGCCGGTTTTTCTTTGCCCAAGCGGCAGCCGGGGCCTGCAGGCCGTCACACCAACACGACAATTTTGAGTTTAGTTGCCGGCAGTTCCCTGAGGCGAATAGCCGCCGGCGAACTGCGTCGGCGGCGAGCGGTCCCAACCGTAAATATCCGGCAGATAGCTTAGCTTGCCATCCCGCACCTGGGCCGTGATGTAAGTCAGATAGATCCGGGTGCTTTGCGGGAGTTGGACTCGGATTTCGGCGTCGCGTCCCGGCGATACGGGATCCTGGCCAAGCAGCCAGCGTCCGAGCCGCCTCGCGTCTCCTACCCGCACACAACCATTGCTGAGATTGCGGTTCGCTTTGGCGAACTTCGCATGGTCCGGCGTGTCGTGCAGGTAGATGTCTTCGGGGTTGGGGAACGGGAATTTCAGGATACCCATCGAGTTCAGAGGGCCCGGGTCCTGCCGAATCTTGAGGTGCAGCGTGCCCGCGGCGGCTGCCTTCCAGTTGACCGTCGACGGGTCGACGACCTTCTCGCCACTCCAGTCCTCGACGACGTCGTAACCATGGGACCGGAAGTAGCCGAGGCCCAGCTTCATGACATTGGGCGCGATGGTCTTGCGCACCAAATGGTCGGGCGAGTGCCAATAGGGATTATAGGTGATGTAATACATGTAGCTCGCGATGAGCGGTGTCGGCAGCTCGCTGGTCCCGGTGATCACCTTCATCGAATCGATGACTTGCCCATTCTGGTAGAGCGTCAGCATCGACGATCCGGAATCGACGAGAAGGAAGCGGCCCGTCGCCGGCAGCGAACGGACTCGATCGAGGTTTGCCAGCAGCCGCGGATCGGGCGTGAAATTGCCAGTCGCTTGAGCCTCGGCCCAAGCCGTGTCGCGAAGCTGGACGTAGATCGCGTTCACGTTGGAGACGCTGGTCAAATAGGTGCCGAGCGACGGAGCGGACGCGGCGGTGAGCAAGATCTGGTCTGTGCGCGAGCCCTGCGGTTGAAGCACCGGGTAAGCGTAGATCATCCCTGTCGTCGGGGCCTTGACGCGTTGAACATATTCGACCCAGGCGGTCGAAAGCACGCGTTCGGCAGCGGCAACGTCCTGGGCGTTTCCGCTCTGGGCCTGGGCCAGTGCCTGTTCGACCTGGGCGGCGAGCGTGGGACCGGTTGCAAGCCCGTCGAACGGCGCACGCTTCAAAATGGAAATAAGTTGGGCCGTCGCAGGATCGGCCGTGCCGTTGCGAAACCAGATCTTGGGCGCGGCCCAATTGGTATAGAAAGCGCTGACGCTCGACGCCACAGGCACGCTGGCGATCCCGGGAGCTCCCGCGGCCTGCGCGCCTAGCGACGCTGCGGAAGCGAGCAACGCCAATCCTGCCGCCGCTGCCAGCAATTTCGGGCGCTTCACCATCGGTCCCCCAATCAACATCATCCGGATATTCTCGCGATTGTAGCGGAGCTTATCCACTATCCAAGCTGGATTTAGCATGAACCCGCTGGAGGGTGGCCCTTTGTGTGTCGCCCGAGCGACAGCGGGAACGGGAGAAGCACTCGCTTGGTCTTCGCTGATTTTCATCGCATAGGCGGGCGGAAATCAGGCGCGGCAGGGTCAAGCGATGAGGAAAGCATGAACATCAGTGGAATTGCCGCCGTCGTGACCGGGGCTGCGTCAGGTCTCGGCGAGGCGACTGCGCGGGAGCTTGCGAAGCGCGGCGCCAAGGTGGCCGTCTTTGACCGCGATTCCGATCGCGGAACCAAGGTCGCTTCGGAGATTGGCGGAATTTACTGCGAAGTCGACGTGACGAGCGACGAGAAGGTCGCGGCTGCCTTCGAGCGGGCACGGGAGGCGCACGGTCAGGAGCGCATCCTGGTCAATTGCGCCGGTGTTGCGAATGCTGCCAAGACCGTCGCCCGCGACAAGGAAACGAAGGCCGCGAAATTCTACCCGATGCAACAGTTCGAGCTGGCCATCCAGATCAACCTGATCGGTTCATTCCGTTGTATTGCCCATAGCGCGCACGGAATGGTCGACCTCGAGCCACTTGAGGATGGCGAAAGGGGCGTCGTCATCAACACAGCCTCGGTCGCCGCCGAGGATGGTCAAATCGGACAGGCGGCTTATTCGGCGTCGAAGGGCGGAGTGCTCGCCATGGCTTTGCCGATCGCACGCGACCTGATGAACGAGGGCGTTCGTGTAAACACGATCCTTCCGGGCGTGTTCAAGACTCCGATGGTGGCGATGATGCCACCGAACGTCCAGGATGCGCTGGCGGCCCAGGTGCCATTCCCGAAGCGGCTTGGGCAGGCCGAGGAATATGCCCGCCTGGCCTGTTTCATGGTCGAAAATTCTTACCTCAACGCGGCCGCCGTACGTCTGGATGGCGGAATCCGGATGGCGCCTCGCTGATTTGAGCGAAATCCAGCTCCTCGACCCGCTCGCTGACGCCGCACGCGAGGCGGGTGAAGCCATATTGGCAATCGTCCGGCGCGGCTTCGACGTCGAAGCCAAAGTCGACCGGTCCCCCGTCACCGAAGCGGATCGCGCCGCCGAACTCATCATCCTCGCCGCTTTGGCCCGCGCCGCCCCCGGGGTACCGGTCATCGCCGAAGAAGAGGTGGCGGCCGGCCGAATTCCAACGCACGGCGACACCTTCTTTCTCGTCGATCCACTCGACGGGACCAAGGAATTCGTTCGCGGCGGCGACGATTACACGGTCAATATCGGACTCATCGAGCAAGGAACTCCGAAGCTCGGAATTGTCTATGCCCCCGCGACCGGCCGGCTGCACTGCGGCTGCGTCGGGGAGGGGGCTTGGAGCGACGGAGGAAGCGGCCGAATTCCCATTCGCACGCGCCCGCGGACCGACGAGGTAACGGCAGTCGCCTCGAAGTCGCATCTCAACCAAGCCACCATCGATTATCTCGAAGCCGCCGTCGGAGCGTGCGGCTACATCTCGATCGGGTCATCGCTGAAGTTCTGCATCCTGGCGGAGGGGGAAGCGGACATCTATCCGCGCGCGGCGCCGACGAGCGAGTGGGATACTGCAGCAGGCCACGCGGTGTTGCTCGCAGCCGGCGGGCTGGTCGACGGCCCCGATGGGCAACCCCTGCGATACGGCAAGCCAACATTCCTAAATCGAGCATTTGTGGCGACGTCCGGCTGGAAGCCGCCGCCATTGGCTCCGTTTCTCGAACCATTCGCCGGCGGCGGCGACCTGCCGGAAGGCGTCTGAGCTTAGCGTCCGCGTAGCTGTGAGAGCGGTTCGTCGTTCAAAAGACCCTCAAGCCATTTTGGATCGATTTCATTCCGGACATCGAGCCAGTCGCCGAAACGCAGCGATTCGACTTCGGAATGCGCCGCCTCCAGCCGGGCGTACAGCTGTCGAGCTTCCTCATTGTCGCCCTCCAGCACCCCAAGGCGCCAAGTCAGCCGTTGTGCCTGGTCAATTGCCTGCGCAAGCTCGTCGAGCCAGCGTGCCCGTTCCCGTGCGGCGGACTGATTTCGGGCACGATGCAAATTTAGACTCCTCGAGCCTGGCGAACTAAGCACAGGCATTACCGTCGGATTGCCATTGCATCCGATTTGGACGCGAAATTGACCTGACTTTTCTCCACTCTGCGCGTTATTGTTCACCCGCTCGGTCGCTTGTCGCGGGATATGACCCAATGGACAGCTCTCTGAGCAACAACCAAAATCGCGCAAATACTTTCGATCGTCCGCCAATTCTGGTCAGCGGCGATTCGGAATCGGCTTTGGCGCGGGGCCGAGCAGCAGTTGCCATGGCCGGGTTTCGCCTCGCGGACGCCGTTCCCCTCGGCAATGCGGTTGAGCGGATGAACCGGCAAGCCGCTGCGTCCGCGCTGTGGATCGAACTCGACGGCAACGCAGGCAGCCGGGAAACGCAAGAGCTTCTGGATCATGTGGCCCGGGACGTTGCGGAAGGCCGTTATGGCGCGGTTCTGGCGGTGCCGGGGGAATTCCTCGACACCGTGGCCGTCCACGCATTCGACATGAACATCGACGTAATCGTCGATGGCGACGAGGCGCAACGGGCGGCGGCGCTTGCGATCGCTATGTCAGGGGCGAGACGGGCCGACCGGCTATCAGACATGACCGCGGACAAGAATGCTGCCAGGCTGCGGCAGTTGAGCGACGAGGTCAGCAGGATCGCCGCCGCTCTTGCGCGACTTTCCACTGGCCCTGCCGCCAGCGCCCGGGCGGTGGAGTCCGAGCTTCGCGCGGATGCTCCGGAGGTGCCTGTCGAGGCGATCCGAGCCGTCATCCGGGCAAGACGCCTTCGCAGCCGCTACTTCGCCGAGGAGCTGTTCGCCGACCCCGCCTGGGACATGCTTCTCGACCTTCTGCAAGCCGAGAGCTCCAATCTGCGCGTTCCGGTGTCGAGTCTTTGCATCGCCGCAGCCGTGCCGGCGACCACTGCCCTGCGCTGGCTCAAAACGATGGTCCAAGAAGGAATCTTCGTCCGCCGAGCCGATCCTCACGATGGCCGGCGGGTATTTGTCGAACTCGCCCCACACACCAGCCTGACGTTGAGGCGCTACTTCGGCGAAATCGGGCCGGTCCCGGTTATCTGACAATCTCGAGTGCCGCTCACAGGTCATGATATGCGAAAGTTAGCCAAGTCTAACATCGTGTCAAGATATGGAAGCCAGACTAATCTAACCTTGTCGTGAGTCCTCTCGGACGCGATACTGCACCTGTGGCCGGGCTTGGCGAATCCCGAATCTACCGCGACCTGATGCGGTTCAAACCCGATGAACTGTCGCCCAACGCCTGGGCCGTGAAAGCGGGGGTTAGCCGAACTGTCTGGGCGGACATGCGGCGGCATGACAACCCATCACGCCGGACCCTCGAGAAATTGCTCGCGGCCGCCGATTCTTCGCTCGCGGAATTCGAAGCGCTACGTCTCGGCCCCGAAGCCCGGCGTCCATCAGGAATTGCCCCTGCCGGTCAAATCGGGGAGTCCCGATGGACTTGGTCTTCCGCGCCGGTCCCGCCGCTGCCGTTGATCGTTTCGGGATTGGCCGGTGAATGGGGCGAACCCGGAAGCGGAATCGAGCTGACCGAAATACGCCCCGGCGAATTGGTCGAACGGATTGCGCGACCTGCCAGTCTCGCCTCCGACCCGGACGCCTATGCTGTGACGATCGTCGGCGATTCGATGTGGCCACGCTTTCGCCCCGGCTCGCGCGTTGCCGTGTCGCCGCGCTCTCCAGTACGGATCGGCGATGATGTCATGGCACGGCTCCGGCCGGTGCCCTCGTCCGACGGCGTGGAACGCGTGTTGTTGAAGCAGCTGGTGAGACGGTCGGCCACCGGCTTCGAGTTCAGGCAATTCAACCCGGACCTGATCTTCGCGGTCGATGCCGGCGAGGTGGACGCGATCCTGAGGATTCCGGGCGAGCTCATCTAGTCCTCCAGCCCAGCCGCTTGCCGAATTCGCACATGCGTGGCAGGCGAGGCCCTCCGGGCGGTTAGCTCAGTTGGTAGAGCATCTCGTTTACACCGAGAGGGTCGGCGGTTCGAGCCCGTCACCGCCCACCACCCAGTCGAGCAAAGTTGCCGAACGCTTGCTGCGTTGTACAGAGCAGCGTCATGACCATAGCTTTTTACGACGCGGTTCAAGTCGAAGAGCTGCTCGATTATCCCGGCTGCATCGAGGCGATGCGGCGAGCGATGACGGCATTGTCGAGCGGTGAGCGGCCGCAGCCGCTGAGGCAGATATTCACGGTCGGCAAGAACGAGATGTTCGGGACCATGCCCGGCGAGCTTGCGGCGCTCTCGACTTTCGGCGCCAAGCTGATCAGCGTGTTCGGCGACCCGGATCGGCCGGGGCGAACCCGGCACCAGGGAGTCGTAGTCGCCTATGATGGAGAGACTGGAGCGGTCACCTGCATCGCCGACGCCGAGCCCATCACCAAGATCCGTACCGCCTGCGCAACTGCTGCTGCAACGGATGCGCTTGCGCGCTCCGACGCCGAGGTTCTCGCCATCTTCGGAACCGGGCTACAGGCGGAATCTCATCTGCGCGCCTTGCCTCTAGTCAGGCCGTTTCGCGAAATCCTGCTGTGGGGGCAATCGGCGCAAAGAACCCGCGAGCTCGCCGAGAGGATGAGTCGCGACCTGCATCGGGCAATCGAACCAATCTCGGACGGTCGGGAAGCGGCCGTCCGGGCGGACGTGATTTGCACGGTGACATCTTCCGCTGAGCCGGTCCTTCTTAGCGATTGGGTAAAGGCGGGGACGCACGTCAATCTCGTTGGCTCGAGCTATCTCGGGCCGGTCGAAGTCGACGCTGCGCTCGTCGCAAAGGCTCGCTACGTCGCCGATTATCGCCCGGGCGTTCTGGCGCAGGGTGCCGAGCTGGCGGCTGCGCGCGAGGCCGGCCTGATCGACGATAGTCATGTGATCTGTGAGATCGGCGACGTTTTCGCCGGGCGCGTTCGGGCGCGCGAGGACGACAGCCAGATCACAATCTACAAATCGCTCGGGCATGTCGTGCAGGACCTCGCCGCGGCCGACTATTTGCATAAAAGATCGGCTAAAGGCTCCTCACCAGCCTAACCGCCACTCCAAGCCACGGCGGATTGGCGACGACCTGCTGCCGGCCGCCGGATTCCAACGGGAGGATCTGCAGCTTTTCCTCATCGCGGTTGATCAATCGCCCGAAGAGAAAGCGCCCGGCCGGACGCGGAACGAGGACGTCGCGGTTGACTGCCCGTCCGTAATCTTCTGGCTGCAGCGCATCGCACCAGATTTCGTCGCCTGCGCGATAATCGCCGATGCCCGCCGATACGATCACAGCGATTTGGCCATCGTTGATACGGGGCGGAACGACGATGGCGGAGCGCCTGGGCGCATTTGCTCCCGATGGGCCGAGGATCGCCGCTACACTGAGCTCCGCAGTCTCGCCGCCCTGGACCAGATCCTGCGCCTCGACACCGAGAGCATTGGCAATGCGATTGAGCCAACCGACGGAGACGGTGCGAGTGCCGGTTTCGAGTCGGCCGATCGTCTGCGGAGTCGTCGGCGGGTCGCAGCGCCCCGCGACATCATCGAGAGTCATCCCGCGCGCTCGGCGCACCTCCCTGATCCTGGTGATCATCGGTTCGGCTCCAGTTAGCTAACCAAAACGGTTTCCTTCTGTCCTACAGACTTGCCGATATGGCAAGTGCATTCCGACTCGGGAGGAGACGGTAATGAAATTGGAGCGCCGATTGTTGAGCGAGCGTGCAATTGAGAGTGACAATGTTCGGATCTCGACGCCTCGGGGGACCGCGAGCCGTTCTGTAAGTGTGAACATGCTCGAATCGCCGCTCGGCTGGCTGTTCGTCCGAGGCCTGGTGACAAGGCGCCAGTATGAGGCTGGCGAGCGCCTTCGGGCCGATTGGGAACGCGCGCAGTTGTCGCCGCGAGTTACGATGGCCTGGGACTTGGCTCCCGTCGCCAACGGCCGGAGCGGCTCGGCTCCTCGGTCGGATCTCAACGGAGCTCAGATGGACGCGCGCAAGCGCTTTGACGGCGCAATTGCGGAAGCGGGGTCAGGTCTCGCCGATATCCTCTGGCGCATCGTCTGTGCCGGCGAGGGCATGCGCGAGGCGGAGACCGCGCTCGGCTGGCCGGCGCGCGCAGGCAAGCTCGTACTTACGCTCGCGCTCGACCGGGTCGCGGATTATTACCGGGTCTGAGACGGGGGCGTTTTAGTCCTTCCGGCCCTGAGGGTGGTCAGCAGGCGCCTTGAGCTTAGGTCCGCTCGAAGCCTTACCGCGCTTGATCGAGCGATCGCGCAGGGTTGGATCGCGCAGGTTGTTGCGCGATTTATCGCGACCGCTGTTGCTGCGCATGATGTCCTCTCCTAGTGAGATTGGACCAACGGCTGCGACGAACCCAGTTTCCGCGGTTCACCGCGCAAGGGGAGGCACCCACCATGATTCTCTACGGATCCTCGCTTTCGCCTTATGTCCGCAAGGTGCTCGCTTACGCCGGTGAAAAGGGAATCGAGCTCGATCTCCAGCCCACGGGGATCTCCAACCCAGCACCCGAGTATCTCGAGGCGAGTCCCTTCAAGAAGATGCCGGCGTTGCGCGACGGCGACTATACGCTCGCCGACTCGAGCGCGATCATTCACTATCTCGAGGCGAAGCACCCGGAACCGGCGTTGATCCCCACCGAGCCCCGTGCGCGCGGCAAGGTGGTCTGGTTCGACGAGTTTTCCGATACGATCCTGACGTCGTGCGGGGCAAAGATGTTCTTCAACCGGATCGTGGCGCCGCGCTTCATCGGCAGGCCGGGGGATCTCGACGCGGCCAACACCGCCGAGCGCGAGGAACTGCCGCCGATCCTCGATTATCTCGAAAAGACGGTGCCGGATGCCGGCGGCTATCTCGTGGGCGATGCTCTGACGCTCGCCGATATCGCGGTTGCGAGTCCGTTTGCGAACCTCGCGCACCTCGATTGCGAAATCGACCCGGCGCGGCACGGTCGGGTCCGCGCCTGGGTCGATTCCATACTCTCGCGGCCAAGCTTCGCGCCGTGGATCGAGCGCGAAACGGCCTTCCTTGCAAAAGAGCCCGCTTAGGCGAAACGCCTAGCCGGACTGTCCGCCTTCGCTGCCGGATTCGTCGTCGCTCCAGTGCCGCTCTGCCCCTGCTGGGCGGTTTCGTCGGGTTCGCCGGACTGGCCGAACTCCGAGCCCCGGGTCCCCAAGCTCCGCGGCTGTTCAGAGCCGGAGCGAACCGCTTGTTTTGCAAAGAAAAAAGGCCGCCAACCCTGTTTGGGTCGGCGGCCTTGTTTGGGGGTTTAAGCGAACTCGTCAGCCTTTGTTTTCGTCATCTTCGATAGAAGGTGAGGCCTCGGTTTCCTCGGAAGAAGCTGCGGCCTGCTCGTCTTCGGCAGGAGCAGCTTCTTCGGCAGGAGCAGAGGCTTCGGCTGGAGTAGATTCTTCCACCGTTTCTTCCTCGGCGTTCGGAGCAAGGTCCTCGGCAACCAGCGGCGCCGCTTCCTCTTCGAACATCTGCTGAAGGACGTCGATGCCTTGCGCCTGGAGGTCGGCTTCCTCCGGCGAACGGGCGACGTTCACCTTGACGGTCACCGCAACCTCAGGGTGCAAAGCGATTTTCACGTCATGCACGCCGATCGCCTTGATCGGGCGGTCGAGGACGACCTGGCTCTTGGCGACCTTCGCGCCGACGCCCTCGAGGGCTTCGGCGATGTCGCGCGCGCTCACCGAGCCGTAGAGATGGCCGACATTCGATGCCTGGCGGATCAACTTGACGGTCTTGCCCTCGACTCCCTTCGACGCCTTTTCAGCGTCGCCGCGCTTAGTCGCATTCTCTTCCTCGATGCGCGCGCGATTCGTCTCGAACAACTTACGGTTGGCTTCGTTGGCGCGAAGCGCCTTCTTGCGCGGCAGCAAATAGTTACGAGCAAAGCCGTTCTTGACCTTCACCACGTCGCCGATGGCGCCGAGCTTTTCGACGCGCTCAAGCAGGATGACTTCCATGTCCTGAGCTCCTTATTTCACGATGTAGGGAAGCAGGCCGAGGTGGCGCGAGCGCTTGATGGCGCGCGCGAGCTCACGCTGCTTCTTCGATGAAACCGCGGTGATCCGCGACGGGACGATCTTGCCGCGCTCCGAGATGAAACCCTGGAGCAAGCGGATGTCCTTGTAATCGATCTTGGGCGCATCCTTGCCCGAGAACGGGCAGGACTTGCGGCGGCGGAAAAATGCGCGGGCCATTACTCAACTTCCTCTTCACGTCGGAAATCCATTCCTCGGTCGCCGCGCGAACGCTCGCGGTCCTTGTCGCCGCGGCGCATCATCGCGGACGGGCCTGTTTCGTGCTCGTCGACGCGTATGGTCAGGAAGCGGATGATGTCCTCATCGATGTTCGACCGACGCTCGAGTTCGGCAATGGCCGCGGCCGGCGCGTCGATGTCCAGCGCGACGTAATGCGCCTTGCGATTCTTGGCGATCCGATAGGCAAGCGACCGCAAGCCCCAGGTCTCGGTCCGGGCGATTTTTCCGCCATTGTCTTCGATGATCTTGGTGGCGTTTTCCGCGAGCGCATCGACCTGGGCCTGAGCCAGGTCCTGGCGCGCGAGGAAAACATGCTCGTAGAGCGGCATGTTCATTTCTCTCTTTGGCCGATCGCTGACGTGCCCCATTGGCCCGCCCCTCCGGCTGTCTTCCAAAAATAACGGGCGCAGGAACAAAGTCCCGCGCCAGCGCCGCGCCCATTGCCGCAAAAGCCGCGAAATGGCAAGTGCACCCACGTGGCAACGCATCTGAAATCGGTCCAGCCGAGTCCTGACCCGCTCGACAACATCAGCCTGCCTGGCTGGCTCTATTGCGATCCGGAATTCTTCGAGGCGGAGAAGAAGGCCTTCCTGCGCGCGGCGCCGCAAGTCGTGTGTCACGAGAACGAAATCTCACAGCCCGGCGAGTGGCGGACGCTCGAATATCTGGGCGAGAGCGTGATCGTCATCCGTGGTGACGATGGAGCGGTCCGGGCTTTCTCAAACGTCTGCCGCCACCGCGGATCGCGGCTGGTCGACGGCACCGGGGGCTGCTCGAAGGTTCTTACCTGTCCGTATCACGCGTGGAGCTATGCGCGCGACGGGCGGCTGGTCGGCGTTCCGCACCGCCAGGAATATCCCGATCTCCAGACGGAGAGGCTGGGACTGAAGCCGGTCCGGCTCGAGAATTGGCGCGGTTTCCTGTTCGTCACGCTCGAAGCGGGCCTGCCTTCGGTCGCGGACATGATGGCGCCCTACGAAGACGAGATCGCACCGTACCGTTTCGAGGAGCTGAGGCCGTTGGCGCCTGTGAGGCTTCGGCACCGGCCGCTCAACTGGAAGACGATCGCCGACAATTATTCCGACCATCTCCACATCCCGGTCGGCCATCCAGGCCTGACGCGCTTGTTCGGCAAGAGCTACCGCATCGAGGCGAAGGATTGGGTCGACAAGATGGAAGGCGACCTGGCCGACAAAGAGTCAGCAAACCTCTCGGAGCGTGCCTATCAACGCTACCTGCCCAAGGTCGATCACCTGCCGCCGAGTCACCAGCGCAAGTGGCTCTATTACAAGCTGTTCCCCAACGTCGCCTTCGACATCTATGCCGACCAGGTCGATTTCATGCAGTTCGTCCCCGTCAGCGCGACGGAATCGCTGCTCCGCGAGGTCAGCTATGCACTCCCCGACGACCGCCGCGAGATGAAGGCGGCCCGGTATCTCAACTGGCGGATCAACCGGCGCGTCAATTCGGAGGACACCGAGCTGATCACGCGGGTGCAACTCGGAATGCAATCGTCGAGCTATGAAGCAGGACCGCTGGGCACGAGCGAAGTGTGCCTCAGGAGCTTCTCGAAGAAGCTCAGGCGGATGATTCCCGAAGCGCGGCTTAGCTCGCCTCCACCGCCAGGCTGGAGCCGGCTCGCGAATTCAGGCGCCGCATAACGGCGCGGATTGCAAGGCCGACGGCCAATAGCACCAGGCACCAGAGGTCGGCTTCGAGGCCGGTCCCGTAGATCGCGAAGACGATAAACAGCAGCGCGACAACGAAGACCGAGCGCGCGCGGATTGATCGATTCGCCTTCCAGGCGGCCAATACGCCGGCGAGATAGACGACGATCACCGCCGCCGTCGAAAGCAGGATGATGAAGGTGTAGAGGTTGGCGGTGGCTCGGCTGCTGTTGGCAAGGATCAAAAGGATGGACAGCGCCGATCCGATCGCTTGCGCGACAAATGGCGTGTTCGCGCCGCGGGTTCGCGCCATCACGGCAGGAAGATCGCCCCTGAGCGCCATCGAATATCCAAGCTCACCGGTGCCGAGGATCAGGCAATTGAGACAGCCGAATGCACTGATCGCGATGGCGAGCGCGGCAAAGGATGCAACACCATGTCCCCAGCTTGAGACCAATGCGTCGGCAAAGGGAGCCGGCGAAGAGGCGACGAGGTTGGCGGGCAGGAGCATCTGGATGCCGGTCCCCGCAACGAGGTAGAGCAAGGCGACGAAGGCCGTTCCACCCAGCAGCGCACGGGGGATGGTCCGCGACGCATCCCGGATCTTGCAGACCGGGGCGGTTGCGGCTTCGAATCCGGTAAGCGCGAAAAAGGTCAGCGCGGTCGCGGTGGCGACATTAGCGAACGTGATCTGCACTGTGGCGAACGGCTCGTAGGGCGCCCCGCTGGCGCCGCGTTCGACGAACAACCAGATCACGGCCAGCAGCGGCAGGATCTTGATTGCCACCGTGATGATCGAGAGTCCTCCGGCCGCGCGCACGCCGATGGCGTTGACCGCGGTAAGGAACAGGACACAGCCGACGGCGATCGAAACGACCCAGCCGCTTCCACCGAATTGCGGGCCGATGAACGAGAGCGCCGATGCCGTCGCGACCGCGACCGATGCCTGCGCGACCCAATTGGAAACCCAGAACGACCAGGTTGCGAGGAATCCGCTCGTGGCTCCAAATTCCCGCTCAATGTTCGCCTGGATTCCTTCGCCTCCGAACCGGGAGATCTGGGCGAGTCCAAAGACGATGCACATCGCGCCAAACCCGCTGATCACCCAGCCGATTGGGGCATTGAGGCCGAGCGCCGCGAGGCTGACCGGCAACATGAAAATCGCCCCGCCTATGATCGTCCCGACCACCAGCGCCGACGTCATCCAGAAACCCATTTTGCCGTCGTTTTCGCTGGTCATCACTATCCCTCCCCCAAGGGCCGCGGTGCGCTAATCCGGGGCCTGCGCACAAGGAAGATCATCCCTCCGACGACCATCAGCCCAAGCGACAGAAGGAAAGCCTCCAGTCCCGAACCGTAGAATGCGAACAAGACAAAGGCGAGGCCGATGGTTGCCGCGAAGGTGGTGAGCGGCTTCTTGTCCTTGATCGCAGCGGCAATCGCGGCCGCCGAATAAAGATAGAGCACTGCATCCGCGGCGAGCAGCGTCATGAAGGTGAAGAGCTGCGTGGTTCCCTTGGCGGCGTTCAGGGCGAGCAGGACAAACCCCAACACAATGCTCGCAAGTTGCGCCGCATAGGGCGCGTTGAAGCGGTTGGTGCGGTTGAAAAAGCGCGGCATGTCGCCGCGAAGCGCCATCGAATAGAGCATCTCGCCCGAGGCAAGGAGCGCGACGTCCAGAGTCCCGAACGCGCTGATCGCCATTGCCAGCGCCGCCAATGTTGCAGCTCCTTCACCCCAGTTACGACCGATCGCATCGGGGAAAGGCGCGATCGACTGTGCAATCTGGGAATTCGGAGTGATCAGGCTGAGCGAGAGAGTCGTGAGCAGATAAATGATGGCGACGGCTGCGAGACCCATGACAAGGGCGCGCGCCAGATTGCGTTCGGGATCGCGGATCTTGCCCACCGGCGAAAGCGAAAATTCGAACCCGGTGAGCGCGAAAAGGCATAAGGCCGATGCTGTCGCGACGTTGCCGAAGTTAGGCGGAGGAACGTCAATCTCCTGAAGCGGTTCTCCGCGAAGTCCCAGCATCGCCGCGATCACGACGACGGCTGCAAGCGGTAGAATCTTGATCAACACCGTGATGAAGTTGAGTTCTCCAGTTGCCCTGATGCCTCGCAGGTTCACGATCGCCAGGATTACGATGAAGACAAAGGACTGAGCCACGAGGTGGCCCGCGAGGCCGGGAACCACCCGGCCAAGCGCAGCTGCGGTCGCGAGAGCGACGGCCGGGCACCCGATCCAGGACGAATTCCAGGTCATCCAAGTGACGATGAATCCGGCCCCAGGCCCGAGCTCCTGCTCGACATAGGCCTGCAAGCCGCCGCCGTCCTGGCTGACGATGCGCGATGCGCAATAGGCCATGGCCATCACACCGATGCCGCTGATCAGCCAGCCGATCGGAACGCTGCCGCCGAGAGGGGCGAGAGCCACGGGCAGATAGAATATCCCCGAGCCAACCACTCCGCCGATGACAAGGGCGAACGTCATCCATGGGCCGAGCAGCCGCGTCTCGCGGTTCCTGGTCATCCGTCCCCTTCCGGCCTTGGCAATTCCCGTCTGTCGGCCTAGTCGCCCCGGCGGTTCATAGCAGGGGGAACGATGCGCGCATTCCTTTTTCCGGGGCAGGGGAGCCAGGCCGTGGGCATGGGCTTGGCGCTTGCACAAGCGAACCGCACGGCGCGCGATGTATTTGACGAAGTGGATCAGGCACTCGGGCAGAATCTGTTTCGCCTGATGCGCGACGGTCCCGAAGAAGAGCTCAAGCTTACCGAAAATGCGCAACCCGCGATCATGGCGCATTCGATCGCTGTGTTCCGCGCGCTGACCAAAGATGGCGGCGTCGAGCTGAGCAAAGCGGTGGACTTCGTCGCCGGTCACAGCCTCGGCGAATATTCGGCCCTCTGTGCCGCGGGATCGTTCGACCTCGCAACCACCGCGAAGCTATTGAAACTGCGCGGCCGGGCGATGCAACAAGCCGTTCCGGTCGGGCAGGGCGCGATGGCCGCCTTGCTCGGGGCGGATCTCGCTCTCGCGCAGAAGATTGCCGAGGCCGCGGCGCAGGGCGAAGTCTGCACCGTCGCCAACGACAACGATCCGACCCAGGTCGTCATTTCGGGCCACAAGGGCGCTATCGATCGGGCAATCGAGTTGGCAAAGGACATGGGCGCAAAACGCGCGGTCTCGTTACCGGTCTCAGCGCCATTCCACTGCCCGCTGATGCAGCCCGCTGCAGAGGCGATGGCCGACGCTTTGAGCTCCGTCCTCGTCGAGACCCCCGAGCTTCCGCTTTACGCGAACGTGACGGCGCTACCCGAAACCGATCCCGATATCATCCGCAACCAGCTGGTCGAACAAGTCACTGGCATGGTGCGCTGGCGCGAGAGCGTGGCGAACATGGCCTCCACCGGCGTGGAGGACTTCGTGGAGCTGGGGGGCAAGGTGCTCGGCGGCATGGTGAAGCGCATCGTTCCCGACGCGAAAGTGACGAGCGTGGTGACGATCGAGGGCATCGAGGCGCTGGCGAAGGAGATCGCGTGAATGTTTGATCTGTCGGGAATGACGGCCCTCGTGACCGGCGCAAGCGGTGGGCTCGGGAGCGCGATCGCCAAGGCGCTGGCAGCGCAGGGGGCGCGGCTCGCCGTCTCCGGGAGCAATGTCGAGAAGCTCGAGAAGTTTCGCGGCACGCTCGGCCGCGACCATGTCGCGCTTCCGTGCAATCTCTCCGACGGAGCCGCAGTCGACCAGCTTGTTCCGCAAGCCGTCGACGCGCTCGACGGAAAGCTCGACATCCTCGTCAACAATGCCGGAGTCACGCGCGACAACCTCCTGATGCGCATGAAAGACGAGGAGTTCGACGAGGTCATTCGGATCAACCTCGAAGCCGCGTTCCGGCT
>JBKPOR010000035.1:0-4245 GCA_046765675.1 Pseudomonadota bacterium | reverse complement strand
TCATCGAGCTGAGCGACGAGTGGAAGCGGTGCGGTCTCAAATGGCGCGAACGCGAAGGTGGGCGATCCGGCGCTGATTGAGGTGAGGATTCGCAAAGTCGCAAGCAGCGCCGCCGCTCCAACCGAGGCGGCAATTGCCGGCGACCAGCCAAAGCGAAGCGTCACATAGGCCATCGCGGCCGCGAAAATCGCCGCAGCCCCGAAGTCCAGGCCTGACTCCAGCCGTTCGATATGACGCTCTTCCATCGCACGCCGGAATAGCAGGCAAATATTGACGGGCGGTTAGGCAGGCACCTTACGCGATCTTTCGATTTCGCGGACGTCGGAGGCATTTTCGATAAGCTTGATGACCGCATCCGTGAACGGTTCGACATCGTCCGGCTGTCGGCTTGTGACGATGTTCCCGTCCACCACGACTGCCTCATCGACGACGTCGGCGCCCGCGTTTCGCAAGTCGGTGCGGATCGAGACCCAGCTGGTCGCGGTTCGACCGCGCAGGAGGTTGGCCTCAACCAGCAGCCATGGGCCATGGCAGATCGCGGCAACGGGCTTCCCCTGCGCGGCGAAGTCCTTGACCAGCTGAATGGCCTTCGGATTTGTGCGCAGCGCGTCGGGATTGCGCACTCCGCCGGGCAGGATCAGCGCATCGAAATCATCGGCGCGTGCCTGGTCGACGGTGAGGTCTGGCCGGATTGTCTTGCCCGGGTCGTCATGGACAGTCGCCTGGATCGGTTCGAGCCTGGGCGAGGCCAGCACGATTTCGGCTCCGCGTTTCTCGAGTATTTCTCGTGGTCCGAACAGCTCCCACTCTTCGAAGCCGTCCGTGGCGACGATGAGCACTTTCGCTTCTGAAATCTTCGGCACGGGAACCTCCTTCCTTCGCCGCTCGCTTATGCGCGTCGATGAGTCGAGTGAAGCGTAACACGCCATGCTGAGGCACAGCAGCGACAGCGAGCCCGGCATCACCCGCAAGCGGATGGGCCGTCACTGGGCCTATTTCGATCCCAAAGGCGAGCGCATCACGAAGCGCGACGAAATCGATCGCCTGAACGCGATCGCGCTTCCTCCGGCCTACAAAGACGCCTGGTTTTGCACGGACCCCGATGGCCATTTGCAAGCGACGGGAGTCGATGATCGCGGGCGCAAACAGTATCGGTACCACCGCGAGTTCCGGGCAAGGCGTGACAAGGCGAAGTTCGAGAGCCTGCTACAATTCGGCAATGCTCTGCCGCGGCTGCGGCGCCGTGTCGAACGCGACCTCAAACGTCGGAAGCTGACTCGCGACACCGTACTTGCCGCGGTGGTCCGGCTGCTCGACCAGGAGCATGTTCGCGTCGGCAATGAGGAATATGCACGCGACAACAAGAGCTTTGGCGCAACGACCTTGCGCAGCCGCCACCTCAATTGGAAAGGCGGCAAACCGACGATGCGTTTCGCCGCAAAGGGGGGCATCGTGCGGGAGGTCAACATCACGGATACGAACCTCAAGCGGGTCGTCCGCCGAAGCCAGGAACTCCCCGGTCAAATGCTCTTCCAGTACCTCAATGGGGACGGCGAGCCGCAGCCGATTACCTCGACCGACGTCAACGATTATATCCGGCAGGCGACCGGCGGCGACTTCACGGCCAAGCACTTCCGCACCTGGGGAGCGAGCGTGATCGCGTTCGAGCAACTGCTGGAGAAAGCCGAAGACGCTCGGATTAGCGTCAATACAGTTATCGAGCCCGTCGCCGAGGCGCTCGGCAATACCCCCGCGATGGCCCGAAAGGCCTACGTCCATCCCGCATTGATTGATGCGCTCAAGGAGCGGCCGCGCGACCCCATCAATGGCATGGAGCGGCCGGCAGCACGCAAATGGCTTTCCTCGGCGGAGGTGGCCTTCTGTAAGTTCTTGAAAATGCAGAAGCGGCGACGGCGCAAATCAGCGGCAGCTTGATCGCGGTCACTGCGCCCGCCAAGAGCGGTCCGATGGATCGATTTCACCCCGTGGTGCACACGCTCGACTGGCTCGCCGCCAATAGCGAGGCCCTGATCATCGGGATGCTCGTGGCCGCGGTTCTCGTCGCGATCATGCTGGGATTGCGGATCTATGGCCGGAAGGTCGTCGCGGGCGAAAGCGATCACATCGGGTGGAAATCCGTAATCGCCAGGGTTCTCGCGAAGACAACTTTCCTGTTCATGATCGCCGCAGCGCTGGACACGGTGGCGACCTATGCCGAACCCGGCCCGAAGATCAGCCGGCTCATCGACATCTTCTTCACGATCGCCTCCGGCCTCCAGGGCGCGATCTGGGCGCGCGAGCTCATCTTGGGCTTGATCGGCAGGCGCATCGGCGACGGGAAGCAGGAATCGGCGCTCGCGAGCGCGATGGCGATCATCCGGGTGCTCACGAGCTTCGCTTTGTTCGCCATCGCCATCATCTTGATCCTCGACAATCTCGGGGTGAACGTCACGGCGCTTGTCGCCGGACTCGGAATCGGGGGCATTGCGATCGGCCTTGCCGCCCAGGGCATATTCTCGGACCTGTTTGCAGCGCTTTCCATTCTGTTCGACAAGCCATTCAAGAAGGGCGACACGATCCGCTACGACGGCAGCACCGGTACGGTCGAACGGATTGGGCTCAAGACGACGCGGCTGCGATCGCTGACGGGCGAGCAATTGATCATGGCCAACACGAAGCTGCTCGAGCGAGAGATCCATAACCTCGCCCAGGCCAAGGCTCGGCGGATCACGATCTATCTCGCTGTCGGTGGGTCAACCTCCTCCAGCTCCATCGATTCCGTGAGCGAAGCGGCCGAGTCCGCCGTTTCCGCGCAAAAGGGGTGCAAGCTCGTGCGCTGTGCGCTGTCCGGCGCAGGCGCGGGAGCACTGGCCTACGACCTCGTCTACGACGATTCGACGCTCGACAACGACCGGATCGCGAACAATCGGTCGGCTATCCTTCGATCGATCATCGCCGCACTCGAGCCCCATAAGCTCGCGCTCGCGCGCGCATCCGATCAGCCGCCTGCTCCGTTGCCGTTCTGATGCCGGTCGCCACCTTCAACGACATCCGCTCCCGCGTTGGCGAAGAGGTGGGCGTGTCGTCCTGGCTGACCATCGACCAGCGGCGGATCGATGCTTTCGCCGACGCGACCGAGGATCATCAGTTCATCCACGTCGACCCGGATGCCGCGGCCGCGGCAGGGCTCGGCGGAACGATTGCGCACGGCTTCCTCTCGCTGTCCCTGCTTTCGCGGATGGCCGCCGATGCAATGCTCATCCCCGATGGCACGAAGATGGCGCTGAATTATGGATTCGACCGGGTCCGCTTTCTCGCGCCCGTGAAGTCCGGCAAGCGGGTTCGTGGTCGCTTCACCCTTGACTCGGTCGAGGAGAGAGCGCCCGGGCAATGGCTGATGCGCCACAATGTGACCGTCGAAATCGAAGGTGAAGAAAAGCCCGCGCTGACCGCCGTGTGGCTCGGCTTGATGTTCGTTTGAGGAGAGAGAAATGCCCCGCGACGCCGTGATCGTTTCCACCGCCCGGACGCCGATCGGCCGCGCCTACAAGGGCGCGTTCAATGCCACCTCGGGACCGGTGCTGGGCGCGCGCTCTTTGGCCCCGGCTATCGAGCGGGCCGGGATCGAAGCGGGCGAGATCGATGACGTCGTCTGGGGCGCAGTGCTTACCCAAGGCACGCAATTCGGCAATATCGGCCGGCAGGTCGCGCTTCGCGCCGGCTGCCCGGTTAGCGTTTCCGGCATGACGATCGATCGTCAATGCTCGTCCGGCCTGATGGCCATCGCCACCGCTGCAAAACAAATCATCATCGACCGCATGGACGTGGTCGCCGCAGGCGGACAGGATTCCATCAGCCTGGTGCAAACCCCTGAAATGCGCATTGCCCCCGACCCGTCGCTGATCGCAATGCACAAACACGTCTACATGCCGATGTTGCAGACCGCCGAGACCGTAGCCCGGCGCTATGGCATAAGCCGTGAGCGCCAGGACCAATATGCGCTCAAGAGCCAGCAGCGTACCGCTGCTGCGCAGGCTGCCGGCCGCTTCGATGACGAAATCGTCCCAGTCACCACCACGATGGCCGTCAAGGACAAGGACACGGGCGAGATCTCGATGAAAGAGGTCACGCTCGGCAAGGATGAAGGAAACCGTGCCGACACAACCCTGGAAGGGCTGTCGGGCCTCAACCCCGTGCTCGGCCCCGACACGTCGATAACGGCGGGCAACGCCAGCCAGCTCTCGG
>JBKPOR010000034.1:0-1844 GCA_046765675.1 Pseudomonadota bacterium | reverse complement strand
CTGTGCATCCGCGGTACGTTTGAGTCGGCCGTAGGCGAGCCCTAATTGGTAATAGGCTTCGGACACGGTTGGGTCGAGTTTAATCACCTGCTCGAATTCGGTGACGGCCTGCGTCCATTGCTGAGAGCGCATGAAGAGTTTGCCAAGTGAGAGTCGTGCCGGTGTGAATGTCGGATCCATCTCGGCAGACTGCCTGAGATGCGTCTCGATGATCCGCGCGTCAGCATTCATCTGCTTCAACATCGCATCAGCAATCAAGTGGTGGACAACGGCGAGTTTCGGGTCTGCGCGCAAAGCACTTTCGTATAGCGAGATGGCTTCAGCGTATGTACCAGTTTTCGCTCGAATCAATCCCAGGTAAGCAAACGCTGGGGCAAACTCGGGATCGAGTTCAATTGCTTTCCGCAAAGCCCGCTCAGCTTCTTCATTTTTGTCGAGCTTGAAATTCGCAAATCCGAGTGCAAACCACAGGCGTGATGATGAAGGAAACGATTGGATCGACTCTTCAAGTCTGATCACAGCAGCGGCAGGCGCGTTGGAGTTGGTTAATAAAACACCGTAATCGAAACGATACTTCTCAGACTTCGGATCGCACTGAATAGCCAGACGCATCGCCGGGATCGCGTTCTCCAGATGACCACTTTGCTGGTAAACGTCCGCCAGCAGAGCGTAGACGCCCGCTGAGTCATGCCCACGCGCGACGGATGCTTCAAGGGTGCGACCGGCCGCTGGTAGATCCCTGCGGGCGAGGTAAACTCGTGCCAGCCGCACGACCGATTCAGTGTCCACTGGATTGAGTCTCACCGCCTCGCTCAACTCAGCTTCCGCTTCCTTCAACAATCCCGCTTCGAACAGTGCAGCGCCGAGTTCGGCACGCGCGGCGGGAGCCTGCACTGGGGTTTCGCTTTCCGCTGTCAAAGCCTGTGCGTAGCTCTGGTAATAGATTGATGCTGCCGTGTAGTCCTTGAGACGTAATGAGATTGCGGTCAACGCGCGAGCGATTTCGACATCGGGCTTGATGGCGAAGGCACGCTTGAACAACTCGACAGACGCGCGCAGATCATTAGGCGTGCCGCGGGCGAAACGTATCTGTGCGAGATTGACTAATGCGTTT
This sequence comes from Pseudomonadota bacterium, assembly GCA_046765675.1. Classification (GTDB taxonomy): domain Bacteria; phylum Pseudomonadota; class Alphaproteobacteria; order Sphingomonadales; family Sphingomonadaceae; genus Sphingomicrobium. Next base: position 730 of record JBKPOR010000034.1, on the reverse strand, counting down.
GGCTGATCGCGCTCGAGTTTGAGCGACCTCTCGAATTCAACGGCGGCGAGACTGGCCCTTCCCGTGCGCATCAGGATGGCCCCGTAGTTGTTTCTCACCGATGCACTGTTGGGTTCGGCCTTTACTGCCGCAGAGAAATGTCGTTCGGCCTCTTTCAAATCGCCGGCGCGGTCCGCGATGATGCCAAGATACGTGTGCGCAGTCACTTCATCCGCTTTGACGGTGAGGGCTTTCTCGAAGGCATCACGTGCGGCCACGATGTCACCGCGGTCGAACGCAGCTAATCCATCATCAACGAGTTGCTTTGCTTGCTGAGCTTGCGCAGAAAACTGAAAAACCACAAGCAGGCACATAAAGCACAAAAGATTTTTCCTAACCTCTTTAAGCATTCCAATCATTTGTGCCTTTTGTGCTTTTTGTGGCTACTACTTTTGTGGCTACTAGAAGACGAACCTCCCGCCCACTTGAATCCGGCGCGGCTGAAAGATGTCGGCGTTGCGTGCCGAGATGCCGAAGTTCACGTCGTCAACGTTGACGTTTGGCAATCCGAAGCGCCCGCGATTGAAGAGATTGAAGAATTCCGCACGTATCTCGAAGTACGTTGTTTCAGAAATCTTAGTCTTCTTCATGAGGCTGAAATCCTCCGTGTAGAAGGGTTGCGCCCGCAGGCCAGAATAAGTAGGGGCGGCATTGCCGAAGAATCTAAGCGGGTCGGAATAGTAAGTAACAT
>JBKPOR010000033.1:0-8116 GCA_046765675.1 Pseudomonadota bacterium | reverse complement strand
CCCCTGCACACGCGCTTTCGGTCGCTCGACACCTGGCTGCGGACGAAACAGGGCTGGAGGCTGATGGCTCAGCATAGCGCCGCGGTGCTGAAAGACCCGCCGGCGATCAAGCTCTCGCGAGACGAGCTTTGCGCCTATCAGGGCACGTACCAGCTGACGCCTCAAATTCTGACCGAGATAAAGTGCGTCGGCGAAAGCCTACAGGCCGAGCGCTCGGGGCGGCCGAGCGTGACGTATCGTCCCGAAGTTCGCGACGTCTTCTTTGCACCCGGACAACCGCGATCGCGGCGCATATTCCAACGCGGTCCCGACGGATCGATCGTTGCATTCGTCGATCGCCGGGAGGGAGAGGATGTTCGCTGGGTGTGGATGGCCGGACCCTAGCTCTCGCATCGAACTGAGGGCGCTAGCTCAGTCTCGAATCTACACCTCGAACGAATGCACCGACGAGCGTGTTGAAAGCGGCGGGCCGCTCGAGGTTGGAAAGGTGCCCAGCGCCTTCGATGATCTCTGAGCGGGCTCCCGGAATTTGCTGCGCCAACTCGCGCGACAAAACCGGCGGAGTGACTCGATCCTGATCGCCGCAAACCACCAAAGTCGGCACCCGGACGTCGTGAACCCGGTCGCGTTGATCGGCGAGCCATACCGCCTCCGCCCCTATTCGGTAAGCCGCGGGGTCGATCCGCGCCATCGTCTCAACGACTTCTGACCGGACCGCGGGATCGGCAGGCTGGCCGAGAAGGACGTCGACCCTGCTTTCGGCGAGCACGCGCATATCCGCGCTTCCGGCGACCGACCGCTCATAGAAGGTCTGGCCCTCGGGATGGGCGGCGAAAGTATCGGCAAGGATCAGCGAAGCGCATCGTTCGGATTTCACATTATGCATCGCGATCGCCACGACTCCACCGAGCGAGAGCCCGCAGATGTGCGCGTGCTCGATTCCCAGCCGGTCCATGGCCGATAGAATGGCCTCGGCATTATCGTCGCGAGTCGTTCCTTCGAGCGCGGGATCGCTCTCGCCGTAACCCGGGTAATCGAAGGCGATCGAGCGCCGCTCGGCGCCGAAATGTTCGAGCTGCGGCCGCCATACCGATTTGTCGGAGCCTACTCCATGGAGGAAGACGATCGGCAGCCGCTCGCCGACGCCGGCTTCCTCATAACCGATGGAATAGCCAAGGCTGGTCATTGTGCGCGACATGGTCCCATCTTGGCAGCGGCACGTGCCGCGCGCTAGCGTCGCGCAATGACTCGGATGACGGTCAACGGCGAGGCGGTCCATTACAAGATCGACCCCGATACGCCCTTGCTGTGGGCGCTGCGCGACGCGTCCAATCTCACCGGCACGAAATATGGCTGCGACAGCCGTGACTGCGGCGCGTGCACCGTGATCGTGGACGGCCGGGCGGCGATGAGCTGCGCAGTCGCTATCCGCGACCTCGAGGGAGCGGCGGTCACAACGATCGAAGGCCTTTCGGCGGACCGTTCGCATCCGGTGCAGCAGGCATGGCTTGCCGAGCAGGTCACGATGTGCGGCTATTGCGAGCCCGGCTTCATCATGGCGATTGCCGCGCTGTTGCAGGCGAGCCCGTCACCGTCGAACGAGCAGATCGCCGCTCTGCCCAATATCTGCCGGTGCGGCGCCTATCCACGAATTCGCCAAGCGATCGCGCGGGTCGCGGCGGCCACGAAAGCTGTACCGCAGCCGAAACAGTCATTCAGCGGCACTTCATCTGGCGAGGAGCAACAAGCGACGTAACATTGTAACGAGTCTGTTCGGGGAACGGCCATGCGTAAATATCTTCTCGTCCTTCTTGCCGGCGTTGCGACTCCCTCCCTCGCGGCCGCCGATCCCGGCGACAATAGCCATCGATGGCAGCACAGGGATTCGGCTCAGCAAAGCAAATCCGAAGACCGGGCCGACCGGGCGCCAGTCAACACGGACCGGCCACACTTCAATCGAAGCGGTGGCGGAAGCGAGCAGCCGCAGCCCCCGATGCGCGTCGAGTCGAACAACGACCGGCCGCACTTCAATCGAAGCGGTGGCGGAAGCGAGCAGTCGCAGCCGGTGATGCGGGTCGAGTCGAACAACGCCGGCCCTGGTGAACGCCGGTTCCACAACGGCATTCCGACCCGTTTAAGCAGCGGCCGCGAGCAAAGCTCGATCCAGCCGACCGGCGGCGACCAGGGCGCTTCGTCGGACAGCGTCCGGAACTGGCGCAGCGAAGAGCGGCAGCGGATCAACAGGGGTCCGAAGATCGTCACCCCAACCGAGGTTATGGCAAGTCCGACGCTCCGCCAAAACGACCGGGAGCTTCCGCGGGTCTTCCGCAACCGCGTCCCGATGGTGAGCGATACGCCGCGCGAAGGCACCCAGCCTCGCCTCCGCACCGGCAGCCGAAGGCTCGAGACGACCAACTGGAGCACGCACTGGCGCAACGATCACCGATACGACTGGCGGTCGCATCGCCGCCATCACCACTCGCTCTTCCACCTTGGAATCTATTACGATCCATTCGGCTGGAATTACCGTCCGTACCAGATCGGCTGGCGCCTTTGGCCGAGCTATTACAGCAGCCGCTACTGGATCGACGACCCATGGCAGTACCGCTTGCCCTATGCGCCGCCGGGATATCGCTGGGTCCGCTACTGGGACGACGCCGTCCTGGTCGATACCTGGACCGGCCAAGTCGTGGACGTGATCTACAACTTCTTCTGGTAGACCGTCCGATCCCGTTCATCGAAGGGGCGTTGCGGACTTGCCGCTGCGCCCCTTCTGCTTTAGCGAACTAATACACCCTTCATTTCGCTTCTGGGGATTTCCAATGACCGTTGCCGTCCGACTGATCCTGTCCGCGTCGTTGCTCGCCTTTGCGTGTCCCGCGTCGGCGCAGCCGCAGGCCGCTCCAGCCGCCGCTCCGGCAGAGCAAAGCGCCCACAACCGTCTGTTCCAGCTGTTCAAGGACAGCGACGAGGCGAGTCTCAAGCGCAATCCGATCCAGGCCTTGTTCCGGGGCGACATGCGGTATGCCGACCGCCTCGGCGACAACATCACCGACGCATATTTCGCCGGCGAGCGCGCCGCGGCCGAGCACGATCTGGCCGCTCTTCACGCAATTCCGCGCGACCAGCTCGATGCGACCGACCAACTCGCCTACGACGTGTTCGAATTCAACACGAAGGACACGCTCAAGGGGCTGCAGCCCGACATGCTGGCCCTGACCGCGGTCCGCCCGATCAATCACTTTTTCGGAATCCACACTTTTTACCCGACCTTCGCGAGCGGGAAGGGTGCAGCGCCGTTCAAGACGCTCGCGGATTATGAAAACAACCTCAAGCGCCACAAGGATTTCGTCACTTATCTCGACCGCGCGATCTGGCGTTTTCGCGAGGGTGAGCAGTCGGGCGTGGTCGACACCAAGCTGACCGTCCGAAACATGATCGAGCAGCTCGACAGCCAGCTCAAGATGAAGCCCGAAGACTCGCCTTACTTCGGGCCGGTCAAGCAGTTCCCGGCGGGGATCAGCGAGGCCGACAAGGCGCGGCTGACGAGCGAATATCGAGCCGCCGTCACCGATGAAATCTATCCCGCGCTGACGCGCCTGCGCGACTTCTTCCAGAACGAATATCTGGCCAAAGCTCGGGAAGGAGTCGGGCTCAAATATATGCCCGGCGGAGATAAGCTTTACGCTTACCTGATCCAGTCGACGACCACGACGGACATGACTCCCGAGCAAATCCACGAGCTGGGCCTCAGCGAGGTCGCCCGGATCACGAAGGAGTTCGACAAGGTCCGCCGGCAGGTCGGTTTCAAAGGGACCCTCCCGCAATTCTTCGATTACATGCGGACCAGCCCCAAGTTCCAACCGAAGAGCCGCGAGCAGCTCAACCAGGATTATTACAACCTGAAAAAGAAAGTCGACGCGCAGGTTCCGCGATTCTTCTCGCTGGTCCCCAAGACGCCGCTTCGGATCCAGCCGTACGAGCCGTTCCGCGAAAAATTCGAGGCAGGCGGAAGCTACGAGCCGGGGACTCCGGACGGGTCGCGGCCGGGAACCTTCTTCTTCAATGCCTACGACCTGCCGTCGCGCAGCACGTGGGAGGAGACGACCCTGTTCCTGCACGAAGGTGAGCCCGGGCATCATTTCCAGATCAGCATCGCGCAGGAAAATGCCGCGTTGCCGTCGTTCATGCGCTTTGGCGGGAATACGGCCTATGCCGAGGGCTGGGCGCTCTATGCCGAGACGCTCGGTTACGACATGGGCTTCTACAAGGACCCTTATGCCCGCTTCGGAACGCTCAACGACGAGATGCTTCGAGCGATGCGGCTGGTGGTCGACACGGGAATCCACGCCAAGGGTTGGACCCGCGATCAATCGATCGCCTACATGCTCGGCCATTCCGGAATGTCGAAGACCGACGCCACCGCCGAAGTGGAACGCTACATCGCAATCCCGAGTCAGGCGACGGCGTACAAGATCGGCGCGCTCACCATCCAGCGCCTGAGGAAGAAGGCCGAGACCCAGCTCGGGCCCAAGTTCGACATTCGCGAATTCCACGCCCAGGTGCTCGATTCGGGCGCTCTGCCGATGGAGATCCTCGAGCAGAAGATCGACCGCTGGATCGCCTCCAAGAAGGGAGGATCGGCAGCCAAGACCGAGCGCGGCTGAGCAAGTTTGCAGAATTCATCGACCGGTTTGTCGAGCGAGAATCGCGGAGACCTATCCCGCTCGATAAATTTGGCGCGGAGGAGCACGTCATGATCCCGCTTTTGCGGACCCTGCCTGTCCTCGCTGCTTTCTGCTGGGTCGCTCCCCTTCCGGCCCAGCAAAGCAGCATGGCCGCCGACGATTCTTCGGGCTGCCCTCATGCTCGCGCCGAAGCCGAGCATTCGGAGCAGATCGTCGTGGTGAAGGCGTACTCACCGCTTCTCGATCATCACGCCTCAGCGGCGCTCCTACCCTAGGCCGCGGCGTTCTCCAGCGCTTCAGCGATGAGTCGGCGCATATTGTCGATCCCGTAAAGCGCGGTGAAGCTGCCCAAGCGCGGTCCCTGGGATGAGCCGAGCAAAATCTCGTACAACGCCTGGAACCAGCCTCGCAGGCTTTCAAAGGGATGGCGCTTGCCCACTTCGAAGACCGCATGCTGGATCACTTCGCCGTCCGCGTCGGCGGGAAGCGCGGCGAGCTCATCGTCGAGGTCGCGAAGCGCCTTGGCCTCCGTCTCGCTCGGCGCTCGGCGCTTCAATTCGGGCACGACAAAGTCGCGCGCATAATTGACGGCGAGGCCGATCAGCTCATCGAGCTCGGGATCGCTTTCCGGCGACGTGCCTGGCGCATAGCGCTGGACGAACTTCCATGCCGTCTCCTTTTCGTGGACTCCCGGCAGGCTGACGAGGTTCAAGAGCAGGCCATAGGTTAGCGGCAGCGTTTCCTTTGGGACCTTACCCGCGTGGATATGGTGCACGGGGTTGCCGAGCTTCTGCTCAATCGGCTGATCCGGATATTTCTCCCGAAACTGCCAATATTCGTCCACCGCGCGCGGGATTACCCCGATGTGCAGGCTCTTCGCTCGCTTGGGCTCGCGGTAGATGTAGAAAGCGAGGCTAGGCTCGCTGCCGTAACGCAGCCATTCCTCCAGGCTGAGGCCATTGCCCTTCGACTTGGAGATCTTCTCGCCTTTTTCATCGAGGAACATCTCATAGTTGAAGCCTTCGGGCGGGCGGCCGCCGAGGATGCGCGCGATCTTTGCCGATTGAACGACGCTATCGATCAAATCCTTGCCGGACATCTCGTAATCGACGCCGAGCGCGACCCAGCGGGCCGCCCAGTCGACCTTCCACTGAAGCTTGGCCTGTCCGCCGAACGCCGACTTCTGCACGCGTTGGCCATCCTCGTCGTCGAAAGCGATCAGCCCGGCCTCCGCGTCGATCACTTCGACGGGCACCTGGAGCACACGGCCGCTGGCCGGTGAAACAGGAAGGACCGGCGAGTAGGTCTTGCGGCGATCTTCCCGAAGCGTCGGAAGCATCACGCCCATGATCGCGTCCCAGCCGTGAAGGACTCGGCGGATCACCTCGTCGAAGCGCCCGGTCAAATAGCAATCGGTCGCCGACAGGAACTCATAATCGAAGCCGAAGCGGTCCAGGAAGGAGCGAAGCATCGCATTATTGTGGTGAGCGAAGCTCTCGTGCGTTCCGAACGGGTCGGGAATTCGAGTCAGCGGTTTGCCGAGGTTGTCCGCCAGCAACTCCTGGTTCGGGATATTGTCCGGAACCTTCCTGAGGCCGTCCATATCGTCGCTGAAGGCGATCAGCCGGGTCGGATTGCCGGTCAGCTCCCCATAAGCATGGCGAACGAAGCTGGTCCGCGCGACCTCGTTCCAGGTGCCGATGTGCGGAAGGCCCGACGGCCCGTAGCCCGTCTCGAAGATTACCGGCTCACTGGCCGGCTTGCCGTCAGGCCAGCGCTTCAGGAGCTTGCGCGCTTCCTCATAGGGCCAGGCCTTGGACGCCAGAGCGGCGTTTCGAAGCGTTTCGGCGTCCAATTGCGTTGCTCTTCTGTTCTCGTCAGGCCAAGGTCGGGAGATGGCCGCTCCTTTGCCCCTTCCGGCGCTCCACGCAACCCATGCGGGGATCTGGCTGGCAGGCGGCGACGGAGAAGTTCGCGAGGCGAGCCGCGGCGAGGCAATCGCGCGTGCCGCCGAAACCCCGCATATCATCCTCAATGCGCCATTGGTCGGCCAGAGGCTGGGCTATCCCGAGCTAAGCGGGCTCGATCTCCTCGAACTCTTCGCATTCCTTCACCCCGCGCGGTTCGCGGTCCCGACGGTGGCGGGAATCTGCCGAACGCTCGGGCTGGAGCCGCCGGCCGGCGAAGCCGACGCCGCAGCCGTCCTTGGACGCATCGCGGAGGAGCTGCTCGCCGTGCTTGCCGATGCCGAATGGCGCGAGCGCGAGGGCGCATGGACCTCGAATGCGACCTTGCACCGCCTTGGCTGGGGCTGGGCGCCGCTCATCGGGGCACGGCTCGATCGGCCCGACGGAGGCGAACGCATGCTTTTCGCGCGGCTGAAGCAGTGGGAGGAAGCCGCCGACCGCCCTCCCCCGCGGACGGTCACGATCGACCCCGCGAAGGCGCGGACAAAACTCGACCAGCTCACCGGGCGGATCGAGCCGCGCGAGGGCCAGCGCGCAATGGCCGAAGCCGTGACCCAGGTGTTCGCTCCGAAGCAGTCGAAACATTCGCCGAATCTTCTTCTCGCCGAGGCAGGGACGGGGATCGGCAAGACGCTTGCTTATCTGGCGCCGGCCTCGCTCTGGGCCGAGGAATCGGGTGGAACCGTTTGGGTCTCGACCTTCACCAAGGCGCTTCAGCGACAGCTCGACGGCGAGGGTCCGAAGCTCTTCGCCGACGCCGAAGAGCGGGCGCGGAGGATCGTCGTCCGCAAGGGGCGCGAGAATTATCTCTGCCTTCTGAACCTCGAGGACGCGCTTCAGGGCGCCTTCGCCGGCCGAGCGGCGATCCTTGCCCAGCTCGTCGGCCGCTGGGCCGCCTACACCAAGGACGGCGACATGGTCGGCGGCGATTTGCCCGGCTGGCTGCCGAGCCTGTTCCGCCGCGCGGGAGCGACGGCGCTGACCGATCGGCGCGGCGAATGCGTCTACGCCGGATGCCCGCATTACCGCCGTTGTTTCATCGAACGCGCCGAGCGGTCGAGCCGTGAGGCCGATATCGTCATCGCCAATCATGCCCTGGTGATGATCAATGCCGCTCGGGAGCGCGAGGATTCGCCGGGGCGAATCCTGTTCGACGAGGGCCATCACCTCTTCGATGCGGCCGATTCGACCTTCGCGGTGGCGTTCGGCGGTCAGGAAGCGATCGAGATGCGGCGCTGGATCGTGGGTCCTGAGGGCCGTTCGCGCGGACGGCGCCGGGGATTGGCCGCCAGGCTGATGGATGTCGCTTCTTATGACCAGGAGGGAGCCAAAGCTCTCGATGCCGCGGTCGAGTCCGCGAAGGCGCTGCCGTCCGACGGCTGGCTCCAGCGGCTGGTCGAAGGCGATCCCTTCGGGCCGGTCGAGGCCCTTCTGGCGGAGGTTCGAGGCACGGTTTACGCC
>JBKPOR010000032.1:0-4163 GCA_046765675.1 Pseudomonadota bacterium | reverse complement strand
CGCTCATTGCGTCCGGCGACCTCGACGAGGCCGGAGAGGCTCTGGCCTCCCTGGCGCCGGAACTCGCCTCGAAACCCGAGATCAGCCGGGCCCGCGCTGCCTTGGAACTCGCCTCGACTCCAAAGGCCGACACATCCGCGCTGGATTCGCGGCTGGCGGCCGACCCCGACGACCATGAGGCGCGGTTCGAGCTTGCCGGTGCCCGGATGGCCGCGGGCGATCGCGATGGCGCGGCGGAGGCGTTGCTCGAGGTCATCCGGCGCGATCGCGACTGGAACGATGGCGCGGCTCGAGCGCGTTTCCTCCAACTCCTGGAAGCACAGGGCCTCGAAGACCCCTGGTCAAGCGCCCAGCGCCGGCGGCTTTCGGCGCTCCTGTTCACGTGAGCCGAACGCTCACTGTCCCGATTTTCCCGCTCTCCGGAGCGATCCTCTTCCCGCGGTCACAACTGCCGTTGCATATCTTCGAGCCGCGCTATCGCGAGATGGTGCGCGATGCGATCGACGGCTCCGGGCGCATCGGAATGATCCAGCCTTTGCGGATCGACGACGACAACCGGGCGCCACTTTACGATGTTGGATGCGTCGGCGAAATCGTCGGGATCGAGGAGCTCGAGGACGGCCGGTTCAATATCGTGTTGCTCGGATCCAACCGCTTTCGCTTGGTCGGCGAGGTTGCCAACGATGGCTCCTACCGGTGCGCGAACGTCGATGTCGCGGCTTTCGACGACAACGACCCGGAGCCTTTGTCGATCGTTCAACGGGCCGAGGTGGAGCGCGAAGCTCGGCGCCTTGGCGACGCCATGGGCCTGGCTGTCGATTGGGACGCCGTTGCCCGGCTCGATGATGAAATGCTGGTCAATGCAATCGCCCAGGTCGCGCCGTTCGATGCCGGAGCGAAGCAGGCCTTGCTCGAACAGCCGGCGCTTTCGGGACGGGCCGACCTGCTCGTTCAGCTGATGCAATTCCATCGCGCCGCGGTCTCCGGCGGTATTGAGATCGAGCCGACGATACAATGAGCGAGCGCAGCCTGTCCGGGGGACAGGCGAGCATGGTCATCAGATCGGCAATCCCCTCAGCAGCAGCGGTAGCTCCCCGCTGGTGCCGCGCGCCTCGCTCATCAAGCGGTTCCTGACGGGGGAAATGCGATCGACCAGGCCCATTCCAAAGCGGCGTATTTTCGACGCCGCCCGCCCGGGAATGCCATAGATCCTGGTCAGGCTGTCCGTCGCGAAGCCGACCGACAATGCGTCGAGCGCGCGCCAGCGCTGATATCGGCCAAGCAATTGTTTGTCGCCGAGGTCGAGCCCAAGCCTGGCCCCTTCGACCAGCACCTCGGTGAGCGCTGCGACGTCGCGGAAGCCGAGATTGAGACCTTGTCCAGCGATGGGATGGATCGCGTGCGCGGAATCGCCGACCAGCGCCAGCCTCTTCGCAGTGATCTCAGCCGCATGGTGGAAACCGAGCGGATAGGAGGAACGCGGCGCGAGCATCGCGACCTTGCCCAGGAATCCGCCCATCGCGGCTTGGACCTCCGCCGCAAAATCCGCGTCATCAAGCGACAGCCAGCCGGCCGCGTCCTCCTCCGGCACCGACCAGACAATTGCCGAACGGTGTCCTCGCGAATCGTCGGTCATCGGCAGAACCGCGAAGGGACCGGCCGGATAGAAAATTTCGTAGGCGATGTTGTCGTGCGGCTGGTCGTGGCGGATGACGCAGACGATCGCCTGGTGATCGTATTTCCAGCGCGCGACCTTGATTCCGGCGGCCTCGCGAGTGCGTGAGTTACGGCCGTCGGCTGCAATCAGCAGGGGCGCGCAGAGCCTGCGCCCGTCCTCGAGCGCCACGACGACCTGATGATCGCCGCGATCCACGCTGGAAACTCGCGATTTCCACAACAGCCATGTGTCCGCTCCGGCCTCCGCGCGGGCGCGAAGCGCGGCCCGAAGGTGGCGGTTTTCGTGCATCCAACCCAGCGGCTCATCGTCGTTCGGTTCGAAGTGCAGCCGACCGGGGTCCAGTCCGTCGGCTACGGCAATGGTTCGGATGGGGCAGCCTTGCTCGGGAAAATGGGCCGCGACTCCGATAGTTTCGAGCATCCGCATCGAGCTTGAGGAGACCGCGCTGGTCCGCCCATCGAACGCGGCGTCGGAGCGAAGGTCGGGATCGGCCGGGTCCACAACGATCGCCGAGACACCGCTACTGTCGAGCGCGGCGGCCAGCGCTAGGCCCACCAGCCCGCCGCCGAAAATGATCGCGTCCGCCCGGTCCATGGCGGGCGCCCTAGTCTTAATGGGTCGTCATTGCGACTCCGGGGCCCACACCGCGGCAAGCAACGCACTGGTGTGGCCCGATTGCTTCGTCGCGTTCGTTCCTCGCAATGACATCAAGGTGTTGCTTGACCGCGGACTCCGCGTGGGGGATTCTAGCGCGAAGAAAATTTGGGGGTGGGAAGATGGCAACCGTGGCAGCGCGCGCACCCAAGCGGGACCTGGCGCCCGACTGGCGCGACGCGCTGAGCGCGTCGCTGAAGCGCTTCGCCGTGCGCACCTGGGGGGCGCTTCTGATCGCGACCAGCATTGGCGGAGCCGTGGCGCTTGCAACCCATAGCCCGAACGATCCGTCGCTGAGCACGGCCGCCGGCGGTCCGCCGGGCAATTGGCTGGGCGGGCCCGGCGCCTATGTCAGCGATGCGCTTCTCCTGCTCTTCGGATTGGGCAGCGTCTTCTTCCTGCCGATCATCGCGCTCGCCGGCTTGAGGATGCTGAGGCTGGAGCCCGCCGGACGAATTGGGCGCGGCCTTATCATTGCCGCGATCGGCGCTCTCCTCGTCGGAATTGCGCTGAGCCTGACCAGCGGCTCCGCCGTTTCCGGCCTGCCCGCCGGGTGGGGCGGAGCGATCGGGCTCGGCGCCGCCTACGGCGTCGACAGCGCGATCGGCCTCATCCGCAATCCTTCGATCGCCGGTCCCGCGCGGTTTGCAGCGCTCCTGTTGTTCGGTCTCGCGGGCGTTGCGCTCGGCTATTTCGCACTCGGGCTCACGGCGGACGAGAGGGCGGCAATGGGCGGCTGGTTCCGCCGAGAGCCGCGTGAGCGGCGAGCCGCGCCGCGCACCACGCAAATCCACGACGACGGACCCGCAGCGGCCGCTCCGCCCAGGTCCCGGCCCTCCGTAGCGGTCGCCGCCCCGCCGAAAACCGTCGCTCCGGCCGGCCGCGGCGTCGGCCGCAAGTCCTCGGCCCAGCCGAGCCTCGCGCTCGGCGACAATTACCAGCTTCCCACCCTGGACCTGCTCGCGCGTGCGCCCGAACGAGGCCGGCAGCAAATCGACCGGGTCGGCCTCGAACGCAATGCACGACTGCTCGAATCCGTGCTCGAGGATTTCCACGTCCGCGGCGATATCGTCGAGGTCCGGCCGGGGCCGGTCGTGACCATGTATGAGCTCGAACCGGCCAGCGGAATCAAGGCGAGCCGAGTGATCCAGCTGGCGGACGATATCGCGCGCAACATGTCCGCTTTATCTGCGCGCGTCGCGACCATCCCCGGCCGGAGCGTGATCGGAATCGAACTTCCGAATCCCAAGCGCGAGGCGGTGAGCCTGTCGGAGCTCATCGGAAGCCAAGCCTTCGAAGATCAGAATCACGCGCTTCCGCTGATCCTCGGCAAGAATATCTCGGGCGATCCGGTCATCGCCGACCTAGCGCCAATGCCTCACCTGCTCGTCGCCGGCACGACCGGGTCGGGCAAGTCGGTCGGCCTCAACTGCATGATCCTATCGTTGCTCTATCGGTACGGGCCGGACCAGTGCAAACTCATCCTCATTGACCCGAAGATGCTCGAGCTAAGCACCTACGACGACATCCCGCATCTTCTATCGCCGGTCGTCACCGAGCCGGGGAAAGCGATCCGGGCGCTCAAATGGACCGTCGAGCAGATGGAAGAGCGCTACCGGATGATGGCCAACGTCGGCGTGCGCGCCCTGCCGAGTTTCAACGCCAAGGTCCGCGAGGCCAAGGCCAAGGGTTCCAAGCTCGGCCGCCGGGTTCAGACCGGCTACGACGCCGATACCGGCCAGCCCCTCTACGAAACCGAAGAGCTGGAGTATGAGGTCCTGCCCCAGATCGTGGTCGTGGTCGACGAGCTCGCCGACCTCATGATGACCGC
>JBKPOR010000031.1:0-3870 GCA_046765675.1 Pseudomonadota bacterium | reverse complement strand
TCGTTCGTCATTCATGGCTCCTCGACGGTCGGCAAATGCCTGCTTTCGCTCATTGCGTTCATCGCTTTCGTCGTCGCCAGCGCGGTTGGATTCCCCGTCTTCTCCGAAGCCCTTAACAGCGGAGCTGCACTGCCTCTGTTGATCCCTGCTCTCGCGCTGCCGCTTGTGGTCACTTGTTTTTGGTGGATTTCCGCTCCGACAAAGGAGGGCCGCGGGGTCCTCGATCATATCGCCGGCTTCAAACAATATCTCTCGATCACGGAGCGCGAGCGTCTCGATCGGATGACTGCGCCGGAGGATACGGTCGAGATTTTCGAGAAATATTTGCCCTACGCGATCGCCCTCGGGGTCGAGAACCGCTGGGCCGACCGCTTTCAGAGCGTGCTCGCGGCAGCCGCTGCTCAGGGCCAGCAAGGATTCGGCTGGTATTCTGGAAATTCCAGTCCGTGGAACAGCCCGGGCCGCTTTGCCGAAAGTGTCGGTTCGAGCCTCGCCAGCACGATCAGCTCAGCCTCGACCGCTCCGGGATCGAGCAGCGGCTCCGGCGGCGGCGGATCGTCAGGCGGCGGCGGAGGCGGCGGAGGCGGCGGCGGCTGGTAGCGATCAGGCCGGGCGCAGCCAATAGGTCTGCGGCTTGTCCCTATAGGTCCCGTCAGACTGACGAACGAAGCCGAGCTTCATGGCGAGCTTTATCGAAGCATCGTTCCCAGGGGAGATGAGCGCCCAGATCGAATGCCTGCCGAAATTCCGCTCAAACCACTCGAGGATGGCTTCGCAGGCCTCGGTCGCATAGCCCTTGCCGTGCGCAGCGGGCGCAAGAATCCAGCCCATTTCCGGCTGCCCCGCGATGGAGGGATCGCAATCCCGAAGGAAGTCGAAGAAACCCAGGTGCCCGATTGCCTGGCCATCCCGATCCTCGAGCGACCACATGCCAATACCGGTCAGCGACCAAAGGGCAGCCCCGGCAAGCATTCGCCGCCACGTATCTTCACGGCTGCTCGGCCCGCCAACATGCTGGCTCGCTTCAGGATCGCCAAAGAAATTCAGGAAATAGTCCAGATCCCGCAACTCGAAGTCGCGCAACACCAGCCGCTCCGTCTCGATACGAGGAGCTGCCGGAAAGCGAAGCGCGGGATCGTGGAACGGACGCAGGTGAACGAACCTGCTTATTTCTTGCCCAAGCTGAGGCCGCCGAAGCGCTTGTTGAAGCGCGCGACCTGGCCGCCGCTGTCGAGCAGCTTCTGGTGGCCACCGGTCCAGGCGGGATGAACCGTGGGATCGATGTCGAGGTGGAGCGTGTCCCCCTCCTTGCCCCAGGTCGAACGAGTCTGGAACTTCGTCCCGTCGGTCATCTCGACGGTGATCATGTGATAATCGGGGTGGGTACCGGACTTCATCTTTGATTTCCTCGGGTTAGCCGCTGGTTTCCGACCAGCTGCCGAAGGTTGAGCGCGCGCCTTTACAGGGCGGTCCGCCATGTTGCAACCAAGCTGCCTCAGGCAGGCTGCGAACGAAGTGCCGGGATGATCCGTTCGAGCAGTGCGAAACCTCCGAACAGGACGACAGCATAGAAAAGGTCTCCGGCCACCGTGTTCTGGAAGAATGGAATAGCCGCGACGTAGCAGGCCACAAGGCCGTCCATGGTTTGCGGATAGAATCCGCTCGACAACCAGGTTCCAAAGTTGGTCAGCACGAAGAATAGCACCGAGCTGGCGACCGCGGCGGCGCCAACGCGGATCGGAGAGACGCGCTTCAACGCCATCGCGCCGATGATCACAATGAGAGCGACGCTGAAATAGACGGTCGGCATTCCGCGATAGAAGCCAAGCACGATGTCGCTGAGGAACAAGGCACCCAATGGCGCGACCAAGGCGACGGCTCCGCGCCGGCCGAGATAGGCGCCGCTGAACAAGGCCATGGCCCCGATCGGCGAGAAGTTGGGTGGGTGAGGAACCAGTCGAAGCGCAGCTGCGGCGACGATTGCGGTCAGGAATGTGAGGACACGGGCGTTCATGGGCAGCACCCATAATGTGCCGTTTCCCAATTTGACAGCCCGCACGCGCTAGCCCTAGCAGGCGCATGCGACCAGGGTGCCGCCCACGGTTTCTTCGGGACCGGCGGGGGCGGTTCAAAGGGAAGCCGGCGGAAATCCGGCGCTGTGCCCGCAACTGTGAACGCCGGCCAAGGGTCAATGACTCTCCGGCAAAGTCAGGAACCTGCCTTGGTCCGTCGTCCGTTTCCCCGGCCGGGACCAGCCGCGGGTGCGTGGGCCGCGCTGCCGATGAGGCGCGCGAATCCCTCTGTGACGACAGGTTCGTCAACAGGAGGATTCAAATGCCCGCACTACCCATCGACAGCGACCAGATCGTCATCACCGCCTCGCGCGTCCCCGAACAGGAAGCGGAGTCGGCCGCCAGCGCCACGATCATCGACCAGCAGCGGATCGATCGGCTCGGCGACCCCTTGATCCCTTCCCTGCTCCGCCTGACCCCCTCGATGGCTGTAGCCACGTCGGGACCGGCTGGGTCGCTCGTGGAAGTCCGGATCCGAGGCGCCGAGGCGAACCATAGCCTCGTCTTCGTCGACGGGATCAAGATCAACGACCCCGCATCCGGCGACGCACCCCGGTTCGAGATTCTCAATGCCGATCTTGCTTCGCGCATCGAAGTGGTCCGAGGTCCCCAATCGGCTTTGTGGGGATCGGAAGCGATCGGCGGAGTGATCGCGGTCAATGGCGTGGCCGATGCACCGGCCTATCGCGCTACGACCGAAGCCGGATCCTTCGGCTTCCTTCGCGCCGGCGGTTCGGCGGCAGCGCAATCGGACAAAGCCAGCGTCTCCGGGGCCCTGGGCTGGCAGCGAGCGACCGGCATCGACAGCTTCGACGGTCATGGCGACAGGGACGGCTACCGCAACCTGTCCGGACGCATCCGCGCCACCTGGACGCCTGCTGCGAACCTGGAAGTCGGTGCTTCGGGTCTTGCGCTGACCGGCCGAAGCGAATTCGATGGTTTCGATCCAATCACCTTCGCTCATGCCGACACGCTGGACAGCAGCCGTAACCGCCTGGCGGCGGGACGGATTTGGGCAAGCGCCGGGGGAGAGGATTCTCCGTGGCGCGGGCAAATTTCAGCCGCGTTTCTCGGCTCTTCCAACAAAAACTATCTGGATGAGGTCCAGCAGAACCGGACCCGGGGGACCCGGCGAACGCTGAGCGGTCAGCTGGAGCGCCGATTCTCGACCGGCGCCATCGCTCACACCTTGATCGCCGCCGCGGACACCGAGCGCGAGACGTTCCACGCCCGCGATATGATCTTTGGCGGCTTTTCGAATCAGGACCGAAGCCGCGATCATCGCGCGCTTACGTTCGAATGGCGGGGCGAGGCCAAGGTGCTGACCGGAGACATCGCGGTCCGCCGCGACATGTTCAACCGCTTCAAGGATGCGACGTCCATTAGGGCGAGCGCACTCGCCAAGCTCGGCCATGGGTTCTCGGTCGCCGGCTCCTACGCGGAAGGGATTGCGCAGCCGACCTTCTTCGATCTTTATGGATTCTTCCCAAACAATTTTCTTGGAAACCCGGATCTTAAACCGGAAAGCTCACGCGGTTTCGAGGTCTCGCTCCGCTACCGTAGCAGCGCGGTCCAGGCTTCAGTGACCGGATTTCGGCAGAAGCTGCACGACGAGATCGTCGACATATTCGATTTCGACACATTCCTGTTCAGCACCGCCAATCGGAATTCCACGAGCCGCCGTTCGGGGATCGAGGCCGAGATTGCATGGCGACCTTCGGAACAGCTGCGGTTATCGGCCAGCTATGCCTATCTCGAGGCAAAGCAGCCGGATGACTCGGCGCTAACCGAAGTCCAC
>JBKPOR010000030.1:0-16686 GCA_046765675.1 Pseudomonadota bacterium | reverse complement strand
GCACTCGAAGCTTCAGCACGCGTCGGTCGGAGTTCCGACGATCAACCTTACGTCCACTGGTTTCGAGCTGCGCTGAAAGCACCATTCCGATAGTCTCCGCCTAAAGTGCGAAGCTGCGCGTACATGGTTAACAAATAGTTCTCTCTCAAGTCTTTTGCGCGGCCGAAAACAGGCGCCCGCCGGAGCAGACAGCGGGCTTGACTAGCCCTCCTCGAGAAAGGCCCGCTATCCCGAAACTAAGTTTCGCGGGGGATTTCCTGACACGCCTTGATAGCCAGACCGTGCGCCGTCGGCACTCACCTATGTGACTCCCGCCGAGCCACTCGATCGGCTAGCGTGCGTTGGCACATGAAGCTCAAGCCGCGCTATGTCGAAAAGCCGTGGGGCCGTTGTGCCCTTCCGCCGATATTTGCACCTCCGGCGGGCAAGCGCGTCGGCGAGGTATGGTTCGAAAGCGGGCCGGAGCTTCCGCTGCTTGTCAAATATATCTTCACGAGTGAGCGTCTCTCGATCCAGGTGCATCCCGACGACGCCGAGGCGCGCCTGCGGCACCTGGACCGCGGCAAGAGCGAGTGCTGGCTGATCATCGATGCCGAACCCGATGCGGCCTTGGGACTGGGACTCACTCGCGAGATCAGCAAGGACGAACTGCGCGCCGCGGCGCTCGACGGATCGATCGAGCAGCTGGTCGATTGGCGACCGGTTGCGGCGGGGGATTTCTTCTACGTTCCTCCCGGCACGATTCATGCCATTGGCGGCGGGATCTCGCTGCTCGAGATCCAGCAGAATTCCGACGTGACCTACCGCCTCTACGATTACGGCCGCCCGCGCGAACTGCACCTCGATGATGCGGTCGCGGTGGCGCGGCGCGAGCCTTACCCGCCCTCGCTGGCGAGACACATTCTTGCGAAGGAGAGTGAAGTGCTCGTCGAGGGAATGCATTTCGTGGTGGTTCGGGCAACTGGTGACGCTCTTCCCGGACGCACCCGCTGGGTGCTCCCACTTGAGGCCGAAGTGCGCTCAGGAGCCGACAGCGCCGGCCCCGGCGAATGCCTGCTTCTCGAGCCTGGAGACGTGCTTGAAACCGGCGGTGCAGCCGTCGTGGTCGCCGCCGGCCTGTAACGCCAGCCCGCGCTCCCGTTTGAGAAGGCGCTGAGTTCCAGCTAGGAATCGCTCGAAGCCTCAAGCTGCAGATCGGATCGAGTGGGCGATAATGGGCGAAATTCCCTCTAACAGGCGGGGCATTATCCTTGCGGGCGGCACCGGCACCCGCCTTCACCCGCTGACATTGCCGACCAGCAAGCAGCTGATGGCGGTCTACGACAAGCCGATGATTTATTATCCGCTGTCGGTTCTGATGCTTGCCGGGATTCGGGAGATATTGGTCATCACCACCGCCGAGGACCAGCAGGCCTTTCAGCGGCTGCTTGGCGACGGCGGCCAATGGGGCATCGAACTCCGCTACGGGATCCAGCACCGTCCCGAAGGTCTCGCACAGGCCTATCACATCGCCGCCGACTTCGTTCGTGGACAGCCCTCCGCGCTCATCCTCGGCGACAATCTGTTCCATGGCCACGGACTTCCCCAACTCCTCGACGCCGCCAACTTGCGGCCATCGGGAGCCACTGTGTTCGGCTATTACGTCTCGAACCCGGAAAGCTACGGCGTGATCACGTTCGATGAAACTGGAAGCGCCGTTGCAATCGACGAAAAACCGCCCGAGCCGAAGTCAAATTATGCGGTGACCGGTCTCTATTTCTATGACGGCGAAGCG
The DNA here is from genome assembly GCA_046765675.1 of Pseudomonadota bacterium. Lineage (GTDB taxonomy): Bacteria > Pseudomonadota > Alphaproteobacteria > Sphingomonadales > Sphingomonadaceae > Sphingomicrobium. The sequence continues at coordinate 14,912 of JBKPOR010000030.1, read as the reverse complement.
GCCGAGATCGCCGCGTCCCTCGTCCCGTCGGCACGCGGGGAATATGAGATTACGGACCTCAATCGAGCCTATCTTGAGCGAGGAGCTTTGCACGTCGAGCTGATGGGGCGCGGTTTTGCCTGGCTCGATACTGGCACGCACCGGTCGCTGCTCGATGCCGCGACTTATGTTCGAATCATCGAGGAACGTCAGGGCCTGAAGATCTGCTGTCCCGAGGAAATTGCATGGCGCCAGGGCTTCATCAGCGATTCCGGGCTCGAGCGCCTGGCCGAACCGCTGCTTAAAAGCGGCTACGGCATTTATCTCATGAACCAGCTCAGGGCCGGTCGTGATGTCCCGGCAACCAGTCCAATCGGCTGATGAGGACGCTGCCAACAGAGCTTGACGGCGTGCTGTTGATAGAGCCGGAGGTTCATGGCGATGAACGCGGCTTCTTTCTCGAAAGCTGGAACGAGCGGAGGTTTGCCGAAGCCGGCATCCAAGCCCGCTTCGTCCAGGACAATCACAGTCGGTCCGCGCGCGGTGTCCTTCGCGGAATCCACTATCAGCTGAGGCAGCCGCAGGGGAAGCTCGTGCGTGTCACGAGCGGCGCAGTCTTCGACATTGCCGTGGACCTCAGGCGTTCCAGCCCGCAATTCGGGAAGTGGGCGGGTATCGAGCTGTCGGCTTCGAACAAGCGGATGCTATGGGTACCGCAAGGCTTCGGCCACGGCTTTCTTGCTCTCGAGGATGGCACCGACCTTCTTTACAAGTGCACCGACTTCTATTCGCCGGCCGACGAGCGCGGGATTGCCTGGAACGACCCGACAATCGGGATCGACTGGCCGCTCAAGGGTAGCGCGCCGATTGTATCCGGCCGCGACTCCGGCGCATCTTTACTCGCCGACGCGGAAATCTATCCGTGAAGGCGGTCGTGACAGGCTCGGGTGGGCAGCTTGCGTCTTGCGTGCGCGATGTCGCGCCGAAAGATGTTCAGATCGTAGCACTGACCCATCGCGAGCTGGACATCACCGACGCGGCTGCGGTCCATGCAAGGCTGGAACAGCTGGCGCCCGATCTCATCTTCAATTGTGCGGCCTACACAGATGTCGATCGGGCGGAATCGGAACCTGAGGCGGCTTTTGCGGTGAACGCCGACGGTGCGGCAAACCTGGCGCATGCGGCGGCGCGGCTCGGCGCGAGGCTCGTCCATGTTTCCACGGACTATGTCTTCGATGGAGCTGCTTCAACGCCTTACGCTCCGGAAGCGCCTGCCGCACCGCTCAATGCCTACGGCGTCTCGAAGCTCGCTGGCGAGCGCAAGATCCTGGAGTGGGCAAGCGACGCCCTCATCGTGCGCACGGCCTGGCTCTATGCGATGAAGTGCAGGAACTTCGTCACGACGATGCTCACGCTGATGACCGAACGCAATGAGGTTCGGGTGGTGACCGACCAGGTCGGGACTCCGACACACGGGCCGACGCTCGCCAAGGGCCTTTGGCAACTTGCCTCGCAAGGGGCGCGCGGGATCTATCACCTTACGGATGCGGGAATGGCCTCCCGGCACGACTTCGCCCAGGCGATCAAGGACGAGGCTCGGAAGGCCGGGCTCCTTGCGACGGACCCTGCGATCGTTCCGATAAGCTCAAGCGAATTTCCGACGCCGGCAAGACGGCCGTCATACAGTGTCCTGGACAGTGGCCGCACCTGGGATGAGCTGGGGTGGCGCCCTCGCGACTGGCGAGCGGAGTTACGCAACGCCTTGCAAGGGTGCCATGGCTGAGTTGCTGGTCACCGGAGGCGCCGGCTTCATCGGGGCCAACTTCGTTCGCTACTGGCGGTCCGAGCATCCCGCCGACCGACTGGTCGTGCTCGACGCACTGACCTACGCCGGGAACAAAGCCAATCTCGACGGAGCGGACGGGATCGAGTTCGTGCACGGCGACATCCGCGACCATCCGCTAACCGTCGATCTGCTTGGCAGCGGGATAGACACGATCGTGCACTTCGCGGCCGAAACGCACGTCGATCGGTCGCTTCACGGACCGGACGCATTCCTTGAGACGAACGTCATCGGCACGCACAACCTGCTGAAGGCGGCGAAACGGGTCTGGGTCGACACCGGCTCGGGCGCGCCCCACCGATTCCATCATGTTTCGACGGACGAGGTCTATGGAGCGCTGGGGGCGGACGACCCTCCCTTCCGTGAAGACACTCGGTACGCGCCGAACTCGCCCTATTCGGCATCCAAAGCAGCCTCGGACCATTTGGTCCGCGCCTACGCTCACAGCTTCGGACTTCAGACCACCACGTCGAACTGCTCGAACAATTATGGACCGTATCAATTCCCAGAAAAGCTAATCCCGCTCTTCCTGATCAACGCGCTCACGGGGAAGAACCTCCCGATATACGGCGACGGGCTGCACCGGCGCGATTGGCTGCACGTCGACGACCATTGCCGAGGGCTCGAAGCGGTTCTTCAGCGCGGCACTCCGGGCGAGACTTATAATATCGGGGGCGGCGCCGAGCTTCCGAATATGGCGGTCATCGATTCGCTCTGCCAGGCGATCGACATTGCATTCGAGCGTGATTCGGACCTGGCACGCCGTTTTCCGGATTGCCCGGCGGCCCAGGGGGAGTCCACAGCTAGCCTCAAGACGAGTGTCCAGGATCGGCCCGGTCATGACCGGCGCTATGCGATCGACGACGGGAAGGCACGAGCCGAACTGGGTTATTCCGCCACTCGCTCCTTCGATCAGGGGATAGCTGAGACCGTGGATTGGTATCTTCAACACGAAGCCTGGTGGAGGAGCATCATCGACGGTTCGTTTCGGGCCTGGATCGCCACGAACTACGACGAACGCAGGGATTGAGCGGACTTCCAGCTCGCTAATTCCCTTGCGCTGCCATGGCCGTCGGGCCATCTTGAAAGACGCAGGGGGCCAAGCCTGTCGGCCGTTATGTGGGACGTAGCGGCCGGCAAGATATTCGAGGCCTCGAATGAATCTCGATCGCAGAACCTTCATTGCGGGCGCAGGCGCAGCCGGCGTGGCGCTCTTGCTCTTCGACCGATCGGGCGGTGCCGCCTCGAACGTTCGTTTCGCAGTCAATCATACGCCGGCAGACTGGCAGCGTATCCTCGGCAGCCAGCGCTATCATATCCTGCGCGAAGCCGGCACCGAACGGCCCTTCACAAGTCCGCTCTTGAACGAGCATCGGAAGGGCAATTTCGTGTGCGCCGCCTGTGCGCTGCCACTGTTCAGCTCGGCGACGAAGTTCGAGAGCGGGACCGGCTGGCCCAGCTTCTGGAAGGTCCTGCCCAATGCGGTCGTCACAGAGTCCGATCGAACCTTCGGAATCATTCGAACCGAGGTCCTCTGCCGCCGTTGCGGCGGGCACCTCGGCCATGTCTTTCCCGACGGTCCGAAGCCGACCGGCCTGCGTTACTGCATGAACGGGCTAGCGCTCCGCTTTCGTCCAGCCTGACTCAGGCGACGATGCGTAGTTTCCCGCGCTTCCCCGGCGCCTGGTAGCAGACCATTCCAAGCTCCTGCTGGAGCCGCTCGAGCTCCTGCTGCTTGGCTTCCCTCTGTGCCTCGGCATAGCGCCGCTCGCATTCAGCCTCTTCCTCGGTCTGTGCCCGGAAGTAGGTGATCGTGATTCGGTGACCGAACACATCGTCCCCGCGAAGCTTCAACTCGGCCTCGCAATCGCCCGGCAACTGGTCGCGCACTTCGGTGAGCTTACCGATGAGACCATCGAGCGATTCCTGATCGCTGACGTCGATGAACTCTTTGACTCGTCTACTCATTCGTGACCCTCCCCGGCCCCGCGGGGTTCATTACCTTTGGCGCGAATCCGTGCGCAATGGAGTTTTGCCGTTTATCCCCAGAGAAGTTGCGCGGATGTGAATCCTGTGGACAGCGAAGGGTCAGGAAAATGCAGGGTGAATCGACCGTCGAATTGGCTGCAGGGCTTCTTCGCCTTGAGTTAAGCCCTTCAATCGGTGGGAGTATTTCCGCGTTCGAATGGACCGGAGAAGGCGGCGCGCGCGGAATATTGCGCAAGCGCAACACGTCGCTCGAAAAGGTGCTCGATGCGGCGAGCTTTCCGTTAGTGCCCTACGTCAACCGGATTCGCGGCGGCTGCTTTTCGTTCCGCGGGCGCGAGGTCCGACTCGCGCCGAACATGGCGGGCGACCCGAGCCCGCTTCACGGCCAAGGGTGGCTCGGTGCCTGGGATGTCGCGGAGGGAGGCGAGGCTCGGGCGGTGCTCAGTTTTGATCATCCGGCCGGCGAATGGCCTTGGGAATATGAGGCGCAACAGGAGTTCGAGCTTGACGAGCGCGGTCTATCCATCGGCCTGACCTGCCGCAATCGCGGCTCGGAGCCGATGCCCTGCGGCCTCGGCCAGCATCCCTATTTCGAGTGCGGACCGGAAACCCGGCTCGACACGCGCGTCACTCATGCGTGGACGATCGACGAGAACGTGCTTCCCCTCGAAGAAGTGGTGGCCGACGGACAGTATGACCTTCGCGAGCGGCTCGTGTGCGGCCAAGACCTCGATAACGGTTTCGGCGGCTGGAACGGCGAGGCTCGGATGAGCGACCCCGAATGGCCTTATGAGGTCGTACTGTCTTCCCTGCAGGCGCGCTTCTTCCAGCTTTATTCACCGAGTCACGGCGGCATTTTCGTCGCCGAGCCGGTGACCCACGCCAACGCTGCGCTGAACGCGGCTGAGACCGAATGGGAGGAGCTCGGAATGCGCGTGCTCGCCCCCGGCGAATCGATGCGCCTCGACATGCGGATCGAGCTGGATCTGAAATAGCGGCCGTTCAGGTTGAAGCCTTGGAATTCGGCTTATATAGCCCGCTCCTCCTTTGAAGCGCCGCACTCGGAGACGTGGGTGAGTGGCTGAAACCAGCGGTTTGCTAAACCGCCGTACGGGGAATTCCCGTACCGAGGGTTCGAATCCCTCCGTCTCCGCCATGCCCTCGTCCATAATCGTCGTGCTTGCCTCGACGCTAGGCGCATCAACTGAAAAGCGCCCGGCAGAATGCGAAGCTCGCGAACTGGAGGGGGGCCGGACTTCCTAAGCGCTCAGTTTGGGTTTACAAAACCAGCGTGCCGAAGAGAGCCGACCCCGAGTGGCTCTGAACTCTGCGTGTCAGGAGTTTTCCGATGCGGAACCGGCCGATCAAACTTGAAGCGAGCGAACGCAATCGTCTCCGGCGCGTCATTGCGCGAAATCAAAAACAACTGTCGGCGATTAAGGGGTTCGTCGATGCTGAGCCTGGGTTTCGAATCGCCGACGGCTGGGTCGTCCGCGAGCCCGCGATCATCGTCCATGTCGAGGCAAAAAAGCCCGAAAGCGAATTGCTTCCCGAGGACATCGCGCCGACCGCCATCGACGGAGTGCGCATCGACATCCTCTCAGTCGATCCCTGGCGGCTCTTAGAACTGGATCCCCGGACGGCGGATTTGGCACTTGGCGCCGAGACCCTGGCGGCGGCTTCGCTCACTTATCAAAAGCGGACCGGCAATCCGATCGACCAGACATTCCAGCTTGAAAAGCCGATCCTCTGCCATGCCGGTCCCGATGCCGGGTGGCCGGTCCTTAAGCCTTTCCTAGAAAATACGAAGACCAAGCTCACGGCGGCGATGTACGATTTGAACGCCGCTTATGTCGCCAAAACCCTAATCGAAACGGTGCGGGCCGAGAACGTCAAGTTCGTGCTCACCTGGGATTCTGGGATGACACCGGATGAGACCGACATCCGTGCCGAACTTAAGGCCAAGCTGGCAGGAAATCTCGATGCCTGGGTGGTTCGTACCGGCAGCGGCTTTCGCTTCGATTCCGCCTACCACGAGAAGGTCGCGGTCCGCGATTCCTCCTCTTTCTGGCTCTCCAGCGGCAATTGGTCGAAGCGGAGTCAGCCCAACATCGATCCCGTGGGAAAGCCGGCCGAGGCCAAAGGCATGTATTCGGCCGGTAATCGCGAGTGGCACGTCATCATCGAGGACAAGCCGCTCGCGAAGCTATTCGAAGCATACATCCTTTACGATCGCGACGGATCTGAGGAAGAGGACACGGCACTCTCTCCCTTCGTCCCCGTCATCTATCCCGATCTGTTCGTGCCCATCGAGGCTCTCGAGCCCGATGAGGATCTAGCGCTCGCCGCTCCAAATCCGGTCGCACCGGCATCGCTTCCGACGCACGGCAACACATTCTCGGTGCAGCCCGTGCTTTGCCCAGACAATTATGTCGACTGCATCACAGAGCTCATCAAGAGCGCCGAGACCAGCCTCTATCTGCAGTTCGCCTATATCACTTATTCGGACGCTCCTCGCGATGCCAAGTTTCAGGCAATGCTCGATACGATCGGCGCATTGAGCCACAAGGATGGGTTCGATCTCAAGATCATCGTCGGCAACAATTCGGCCGAGGACAAGGTCAGGAAGCTGGTCGAAGCGGGGTTCAACGAGAGGACTATCCGGGTTCAGTCGAGCATCCATAACAAGGGCATCATTGTCGATGGGAAATCCGTGCTGATCAGCAGCGCCAACTGGTCGAGCGCGGGCGCGCTTCGCAACCGCGATGCGGGCCTCATCGTCCACGACCCCGAAGTCGCGGACTATTACGCGAAAATCTTCCTCGATGACTGGGACACACGCGCGAAGAGTCGCTTCAAGGACCCCGAACGCGTTGAGCTCGCGCTAGGCGCCGAACCGACCCCGCCCGGAATGGTCCGCATCGCGTGGCGCGATTACGTCGGCGACTAAACAAAACTTGAAGGGGCAAATCACCGATGGACGCTGAAGAGAAAATTGCCCGCGACGGACACGCGCAGGTGCTCGTTGTCCTGAAGCCCGCCAAACGGGTCCGCGAGGGAGGACGGCTCGCACTCGACCTCGGCGGCACGCGCGATCTCCAGGCTGAGGCGGTGAAGACGCTCGAAAAGCATTTTTCACGCTTCCAAAACGCTCGGGAGGTGGTGATCGCCAAGGAAATGCGCGAGCATCTCAAAAGCGCCGGAGGCGATGTGGCGCTAGGACTCGCGGCCGACGTTCAGACCCCCCCGCGCGCCAAGTCCGTTCGCATGTTCCCGAACCTTGGCATCATGCTCGGCACCGTCGATGCCCCGGGACTTCACGCCCTCAAAGCGGAGCGCGGTCAATCGGTTTCGTCCGTCTCGCTGGCAACCGACCCTGATCTCATTCGTCCGCAGGTGAGTGCGGCCTTAGGTGCGGTTCCGCCGACCGGCATCTCCTGGGGCATCAAAAGGATCAAAGCCGATGCTCTCTGGGACAAGGGGCTTACTGGCAAGGGAGTACTCATCGGCCATGTCGATACCGGCGTCGATGCAAGCCATCCCGCGCTAAAAAAGGCGATCGACGCCTTTGCCGAGTTCGATCGAACCGGCGAGCAGGTTGCCGGTGCAAACGAGTCCGACAGCGGCCGTCACGGAACGCATACGGCGGGCATTCTCGCTGGCCGCAAGGCCGGCGGGCTGCAATTCGGGGTTGCACCCGATGCCAAGCTCGCGAGCGCGATGGTGATCGAGGGCGGGACGGTTTCGGCAAGGCTATTGGGCGGCCTCGACTGGTGCGTCGGCCAGGGCGTCAGGATCATCAATATCTCGCTCGGCTTCCGGGGCTATGATGCGCAGTTCGAAGCGATCATCGAACTCCTTCGCGACCGTAACATCATTCCCATTGTCGCGGTTGGAAACGAGGGGCCACTCACCAGCCGCTCGCCCGGCAATTACCGACATTGCTTGTCGGTCGGCGCGATGGATGAAAATGACCAGATCTGGATCGATTCCTCGAGCCAGAGGTTCGGGCCGCCCAAGACCTACACCAAGCCCGACATAATAGGGCCAGGCGCGGAGATCTGGTCGAGCGTTCCGGGCGGTGAGCTCCTCGCCATGTCCGGCACCTCAATGGCGACGCCACATATCGCGGGGCTTGCGGCGCTCCTGGTGCAGCACCGGCCCGATATCCCATCCAAAAAGATCGAACAGGCAGTCATCAAGTCGGCAGTGAGACCGAAGGCCATCGCGTCGGCGCGCGGTAACAAAGGCGTTCCCGATGGCCTCAAGGCCTTGGCTCTATTGCCGTAAGGACGGCACTTGTGCCCTCAAAGCCGAATTGAATCCTTCACCCATCGCAATTATGTTCGAGGGCATGACGGCTTCAGTCGATCCGGACCTCGTGGCGGCAATCGCCAGCGCCAAAAAGCGCAAGCGCCACGTGCATGCGGCGTTCACGCTTCGCCGCAAGCGTGGAAAGGTTCTCTCGCCGGAGGATACGGATGAGATCGTCAAGAAGATCGTCAAGAAGGCGTCCGACGACACCAAGACATCCGCCGAAAAACTGGTCGTCTTCAAGAATCTGCAATCCTTCTCGATAAACGCTCCCGCCGATCTCGTCGAGAAGCTGGCCTCCGAGGATGACATCGGCACGGCCGCTCTTGGAAGCTAGACTTCCCATGACAACTCGGATCACCTGGTTGCGTTGTCGATACATGCTGTCGAGGTTCTGACGGCGTCGCACGCATGATGGTTCGGCAGAGGTAGCGTCTGCCGAACCCTTCGCGGATCATAAGTGAGAGCATTGCGCGCGGACGACCTTCTTGCGAACCTTCGCGCATGATTGCCCTGCCGCTCGACCGCCGGGAATTCCTCGCTTCGGCCGCGGCTGCCGCCGCACTTCCGGTTGCTCCCACGTGGAAGTCGCTCGCCAGCAGCTACCGCGTCCCCGACTGGTTCCGCGATGCGAAGTTCGGAATCTGGGCGCACTGGGGCCCGCAGTGCCAGCCAGAGTTTGGCGATTGGTATGCGCGACTGATGTACATGCAAGGCCGCCAGCCTTGGGAAAAAGATCAGACGGCCTACGAGAACCATCTCCGCCGCTACGGCCATCCAAGCCGGACCGGTTTCATAGATGTCATTGGCCGGTGGAAGGCCGAGCATTGGGATCCCGAATATCTCCTGCGCCGCTATGTGAAGGCGGGCGCGCGCTACTTCATGGCGATGGGCTGTCACCACGACAATCTCGACCTGTTCGCGAGCCGGCACCACCAGTGGAACAGCGTTCGAGTCGGTCCCAGGATGGACATCGTCGGGACCTGGGCGCCGCTGGTCCGCGAGGCGGGACTGAAGTTCGGAGTCTCCAACCACTCGAGCCACGCGTGGCACTGGTACCAAGTGGCCTATGGCTATGACGCCGAGGGGCCGATGCGGGGCCGGCGTTACGACGCTTATTGGCTGAGGAAGCGCCACGGCCGCGGCGAATTCTGGGATGGGCTCGACCCTCAGGAGCTCTACACCGGCCCCTATTATGTCCCGCCCGATGGGATCAGGTCGGCCGAGGCGATGACTGCCTGGCACGACCAGCGCGACGGGCAGTGGATCGAGGCCGCTCCGCCCGAGAACATGCGCTTCGTCGAGCAATGGCTGCTTAGGCAAAAGCAGATGGTCGAGGATTACCGTCCGGACCTCGTCTATTTCGACGACGCCGGCCTTCCGTTCGGCACGACCGGGCTGGAGGCCGTCGCGCATTATTATGCGAAGGCCGCGGAATGGCATGGCGAGCCGAACGTGGTGCTCACCGCCAAGCGGCTCGGCGCGGTCGAGCGGCGGGCGATCGCCGAGGACGTCGAGCGCGGCTTCGTCGACGAGATCCGCGCCGAGCCGTGGCAGACCGACACCTGCATCGGTAACTGGCACTACGACCGGCGCCTGTACAACAACGACGGCTACAAGAGCGCCAAGCAGGTCGTGCAGCGCCTCGCAGACGTCGTGTCCAAGAACGGCAACCTGCTGCTCAACATCCCCGTGCGCGGCGACGGCACGATCGACCAAAAGGAGGAATCGATCCTCGACGGGATCACCGCCTGGATGTCGAGGAACGGTGAGGCGATCTACGGGACGCGGCCGTGGCGGACATTCGGCGAAGGACCGACCAGACCGCCGACCGGGCTGATGGCGGAAGACCAGGCGAAGCCATTCACGAGCGAGGACGTGCGGTTCACCAAGAAGGGCGAAGCGCTATACGCCATCGTCCTCGACTGGCCGCGAGGCCAAACCGCAATTGCGTCGCTGGGCGCTAAGGCGTTGCCGGACGCAGCGATTGAGCGCATCGAGTTGCTCGGCGGACCGCCTCTCGAATTCCGGCGCGACCTCGATGCATTGTGGCTGAAGCTTCCGCCATCCGACGGTGCCTTGATCCCTACGCTGCGAATTCGAGGCCGCGGTCTCGCTTAGCGCATCAGAATCGTGAGCGGCTCACCCGAATAGGTGACCATCCGGTCCGCGCCATCGACGTTGAGCCGTCTTCCGGCCTTGATCCAGCGGATCTTGATGATGCGCTTGCCGGCCATTCCCGGATAACCGTTCCCCTCGCGCGCGCCGATCGTCAGAGTCTTCGTCTTTTCATTCCACCGCAGCGGAATGCGCGAATATCGGCCGTTGAGATATTGCCGGCTGAGGCCATCATCCTCGTAGAGCGAGAAGCTTCCGTCGGCTCCGGTATAGACGTTGAGAGTGACCGGCGAATGCGAGTTGTTGCCGGTGTGCTGGATCGCCGGACCGAAGGGCACGATGGAGCCGGCGCGAACGAACAGCGGCATTCGCTCGTAAGGCGCGACGGCATTGATCGTCTGTCCGCCTTTCAGCCTCCGCCCGCTGTAAAAGTCGTACCAGTTCGCGCCCGCCGGCAGGTAGACCTTGCGGCTCCTGGTCTTGTACTCGGTCACCGGCGCGACGAGGAGCGCGGGTCCGAACATATATTCATCGTCGATCGGCCACACGGCTTTGTCGGCGGCAAAATCCATCACCAGCCCGCGCATGATCGTGCCGTCCTTGAAGTAAGTGTCCGCGCCGAGCGTATAGATGTAGGGCATCAACCGGTACCGCAGCCGGTCGTACCAGACCATCGAGCGGTAGGTCGGCGAGCCATCGGGCGACATTTCGAAAATCTCACGCTTGATGTTCTCGCCGTGGCTGCGGAAGACGGGCGTGAAGGCGCCGAACTGGAACCAGCGCGTGTTGAGCTCGCGCCATTCGGCGAAATCCGCGGACTTCGGTTTGAGGAAGCGGTCCTCCATCGTGTAGCCGCCGATGTCGTGGCTCCAGTTGGGCACGCCCGACATGGAAAAATTGATTCCCGCCGAAATCTGCTCGCGGAGATTGTCCCAGCGCGACGCGACGTCGCCCGACCACACTGCCGCTCCGGCGCGCTGGATCCCGCCGAACCCCGAGCGGGTCAGGACGAACGGCCGGACATCGGCTTTGTAGCTGAGCATGTGGTCATAGACGCCTTCGACGTGGACCAACGGATATGAGTTGAAGAGGGCGGCGCCGGGGCCGGCGGCGGTCGGGCCCATGCGGCGCTTGCGTTCCTCGATCGAGAGATTGGAATGGAAATCGGGCTCGTCGCTGTCGAGCCACCAGGCGTCGAAACCTTTGCTGGCGATCCCGTCGATGACCTGCCGCGCGTAGATGTCCTTCGCGCGGCTGTCATACGGATCGTAAAAGGCGTTTGCGTAGCCGTTACCGATCCAGTCGCGATACATGCCGTGGATGTAATTGGGCTCGGTCGGCTCATCGGGCCGAGGGGTCACCATGTTGCGGTAGATCCCGCCGATGGCGTCCAGCTCCTTATAGTTCGGAATGTCCTTGTAATATTTGGCCCACACCGAGATCATCACGTGCGCGCCGCTGCGGTGCACTTCGTCGACCATCTTTTTTGGATCGGGGAATCGGGACGCGTCGAAGCAGTGGCAGCCCCACTGGTCCTCGGGCCAGTAGTTCCAGTCCTGCACGATATTGTCCAGCGGCACTCCGCGCTTGCGATAGCCGCGAAGGACGGAGAGCAGCTGATCCTGGGTCTCGTACCGCTGCCGACTTTGCCAGAAGCCGTAGGCCCATTTGGGCATGATCGGCGCCTTGCCGGTGAGCCAGCGATAGCCGGCGATCACTTCGTCCATGCTCCGGCCGCCGATGAAATAATAATCGACGGCGCGTCCGAGCTCGGACGACAGCGTCAGTGAGTGACGGTCGGCGTCCGGCCGCGGATCGTTATGCAGAAGCGCGATGTAGCCGCCGTTCGGCTCCCATTCGACGCGGATGTCGTGCGGCTGCCCCGCCGCGAGCTCGAGATTGAAATTATGATACCACGGGTTCCAGTTCTGCCGCCACTTGCTCAGCACCTCGCGGCCGTCGACGAATAACTTCGCGTAGCTCGATGAGTAGAGCCGGAACCGATGCATGCCGCCCGACTTCGGGACGATTCTTCCGGTCCACCTGACTTTCAGGCCGGGGATCGTGTTCGAACCGTCCGCCGTTCGAGTCCCCGCAGGCCAATCCTTCCGATTTTCGAGATATTGCAGTTTGATCGCGCTTTCCTGGCGTTTGGCGATGGCCTTGCCGCCGACGCTGTAGGTGGCGGTCCATCCCTGACCGTCGTTCACCTTGAGGCCGTCATCAGCTCCACCGGCATAGGGATAGGGCTCCGGATCGCCGAAGCGCGTGATCGAATCATTGTCCCACAGCAGCCCGTACTTGCGCGTGGACACGACGAACGGGATCGCCACGTCCATATTGTGCTGGGCGAGCTCAACGTCCTCGCCGTTATAGTTCATCTGGCCGTTCTGATGCTGGCCGAGGCCGTAGAAACCCTCCTCGGTGCCGCGATTGAACTGCTGGCTGATCGCGAAGAACGGCTGGCCGTCGGCGCTGGTCGGCTCGAAGCCGGCCGCGCCGCTCTCAGCAAGCACGACGCTGCCGCCGGTCTCATTGCGGAAACTCACGCGACCCGTCCGAATATCGACCTCGGCGGATGTTTTTCCCGAGCTCAGAGTGACGATCGGCAAGGTGCGCTCGTCAGTGATAGCGAAATGGTTTGAAATCGGCTTCGCCGTGACCATCAGGGTCGGAGCGGCATTTGCGGAACCCGTCGGCGTCTTCGTGACGCGGATGATGCGGTCGCCATAAACCTGAAGCCGCACGACCGGGCCTTGCGCCGGCGTCACGACGATGCCCGTGTCCGTCCTCTCGACTCGTTGGGCGACCCCCGCTGCGCTTGCCGCAGCCAGCAGCCCGGCGAAAACCGCTCTTCTCATCGATAGGTCCCAAGCCGGACCTTCAGCAGGGTCGGCGCTGCGAGGTTGAGTCCGTAGTCCGTCTGGTCGCCGTTCCAGCGGCGCGCCATCATCCAGCGGCCGTTTTGGAACGTTCCTTCCTCGACGCTTAGGAAGTGCACGTTGTCGCCGGCCTTCGGCGCTGCGAGCGCGAAGCTGATCCGCACGTCCGATCCGGCGAGCAGGAATTCGTCGGGCCCAAGCTGGATCAGTGCCGCACCGCCGACGGGCTGCTCCTTCTTGGGGTTGGGTGGCATCTTCATCCAAGTCCAGCTGGGATCGCCGAACGCCCACAGGCCGTATTGCGCCGTGATCTTCCACCGGCCCAGCGCCGCCGACTGATCGGAGGCGTCGTCGCCCTTCGCGAAGCCCGCCGTCGGATGCTCGAAGGCGAGCCGCGCCCAATCGCGGGTGATCGGCGCCATCAGCGCGAACTTGGACTCGAAGGCCTCGAAATTTTCCGGCGTGTTGAGTCCGCCCAGTGGATAGTTGGTATAGGTCGGGTCCACCCCAAAGGGTGCCCAACCGATCGCGCCTTTGCCGAGCGCGAGCCAGAAGAAGCGCGCGAACGCAAGATCGTTGCCGTTTTCCGGAACGAACAAGGGATTGTCGGGCCGGGCCATGCGGTCGAGCTTGCCGTTCACGATCCGATACTCGCGGTCGTACAGGTCCGGCGCCGCGATTGCGATGTGCCGCGCGGCGGCCTTCCACACGTCGAGCACCGGCCAGTCGGCGCCGCCGCTCGCTCCGCCGCCGGCCTTGGCGTCGAATGGATTGCTGGTGACGACGTTGACGTACATCGGCAGGTCGAGCTCGGCCTGCCCGGCGGCTGCGATCTCATCGATGTAGCGTGCCGTGTACCAGGCGCTGAACGCGGTGTCGGCGTTCCAATCGAACACCTCGCTCCAGGTCCCGCTTTTGCCCACCTTACGCGCGAGCTCCGCGGGAATGGATTTCGCGAAGAGGCGGTTGGCCTCGGGCGAGAAATCGCGTGGGCTGCCGTAGCTGCCGACCTCATTTTCAACCTGGACGAGGATCACCGTGTGGCTGGGATCGATCTCCCGGATGTGCCGCATCAGCGCGACGAACGCGCGCTTGTCCGCTTCCAGGGTATTCCGGCTGAGCGGCGTCGGCACATAATGCGTCTTGCCGTCCTTGGTCATCATCCGGGGGAAGCGCCTCGTGTCCGACTTGACCCATTCGGGCATGTAGCTCGGGCCCGTGTTCTTCCACGTTCCGAACCACAGCAGGTCGAGCCGAACGCCGTTCGCGCGCGCCTGCGGAATTAGAGTGTCGAGCCAGGAGAAGTCGAACTTGCCCTCGGCCGGCTCGATCTGCTCCCAAGCGACCGGAATTTCGAGCGTGTTCGCGTGGAGCGACCTGAGGGCCGCCCAAACTTGCGGAAGCATGGCAGGATAGTTGCTGCTGTTATGCGCTTGGCCGCCGAGGATGAGGAACGGCGCGCCATCGACATAAAGCGCGTGCTTACCGTTCTTGCCGACGACGTGTGGCAACGGGGCAGTTTGCGCCGCCAGCGGCGTCGCCAGGCACAGAAAGAGAAGCGGCAGTAGGAAGCGCCGACTGATAATGAGGATGCCAGTTCGAAGCCTCATCTATAGATTCCCATCTGAACCCTCCACCAGCCTTGCTATTCAGCCAACGTCGCGGCCTTGCGGATCCGAAAGTACGCCGATTGGACCGGAACTCCCGTTCCCCGCTGTCCCGACCCCACGCTGATCCGGTACGATCCGGGAAGGACCCTGTGCACTCCGCCAGGCGTGACGCTGCTG
>JBKPOR010000029.1:0-3840 GCA_046765675.1 Pseudomonadota bacterium | reverse complement strand
CGCTCGAGCTGCCTCGGGACAGGTAGCGCGTTTCGCGGCCGCATATTCCTCGGCGGCGCGTCTCCGGTAATAATCTGGCTGTTCTTTACGCATAACTTCCCCGCGACTCGCTAACTGTCTGTTTCGCCACGATTTGTCCTTAAACAGCAGCACGGTTTCCACTTTACCTAAGTTAAGTCCGGGTGAGCCTGGTCGATCCATTCCAATGTCCGCTTCGCCCTTGAGCTGCTCTGACTGTGCGCTGCCGGCCTTCCTTAACCTCGCCTGCCACCGCGTGTCAGAAAGGGTTCAAGACGCGCTCATTATCCGGCGTTCATGCGAGTTCGTATCCAGATTTTCATGGCCGCAGCCGCGCTCGCAAGCGTTACGACCGCGGCGAGCGCCGCACCTCCGCCCGCTTCGGCATGGACCATCGGGCCGATCACCTGGCGCGGCAACTCGTCGCGCGGAACGCCGCTTCACCCGATTTCGGGTCCGGGCCGTGCCTGGCACTTCGACCTGCCCGGACCGGGCGGCAGCGCGAACTACGTGACCTTCCGCCACGGCTCGCTCGCGGGAAAGAGCCGCATCGTCATGCGCTACCGCATCGAGGCGGCCCCGGGCGTGCAGATTCTTCCACGGACCGTCCCCAACCTGCCCTCGATCATCACGCTATATTTCCAGCGCCGCGGCGATAATTGGAGCGGCCGCGGACCCTTCGAGGCCTACCGCTGGTACGCGACCTTCGCATCGCGATCGCCAATCACCCCCGGAACCCACCAGATCGTCGCTCCCCTGAGCGGAAAATGGACGGCGGTTAAGATGTCGAGCGCTTACTCCAATCCGATCGCCTTCCGCCAGGCGCTCGCGGATGCCGATCAGGTCGGTTTCGTGCTCGGAGGCGGCGACGGCTATGGCCACGGTGTCTTCGCGACCGGCCCTGCTCGGCTGATCGTCACCGACTTTCGCGTCGAGTAGCTCCGGGCGTCATTCCTGCGATGGGCAAATATCTCCCGGCACAACCCGCATGGCTTTGGGCGATACGGCGATGGGGACCGCCCGACATCATGGTCCCTGTAACGGTGGAGGAGGTCGTGGCCGCCGTCGAGGTCGGTGCGTGGCCCAGGTCCCCTCCGGCATGAAGGGAGGGTTTCAGGTCTCGTCCTCGCCCAGGCGGGCGTTTAGCTGTGCAAGCCGCTCGATCAGCACCGCAACGTTTTCGGGGTTCGTGGCCTGGAGCTGCCGTAGCTCGTCCTCGTCGATGTGAGTGACCTTGCCGGACTCAATGCCCTTCAGGAGCTCCACGAGCCTGTCTCGCTCCTCATGCCAATTCTCGGTCACCCGAGCCTCCATTCATTCGGACCGATAACGGCAGCTGAAAGGAGATCGCTCACCTGCGGTTCTTCCGGGCGGCGTAGCGAGCATCGCGGGCGGCTTTTCGCTCGGCTTCAGTGGGCGGCACCGGTATCGCGGCCCTGGCTGCGGCATCAGCGGCGGCGGCCATCTCAATCTCCGCCTGTTTTGACGCCTTCTTCGCGGCTGCCTTGTCGGCCTTTGTGGCCTCCCGCTTCAGGCTCGCTGCCTTGCGTTCAGCCGCTATCGCTGGATTGAGCGGCGGCCTTGAGCGCAATTGCTCAAGCGCCTTCTTCTTCGCTTCCGCGGCGCGGTCCACGCGATCCTGGAACGACGGATGCTTGTATGATTTCACGAACCCATCTCTAGCATGATCCTCAACCAGTTGCGCTGGCTAAGCCGCATATATCTGCTTCGGGTGGAAACCGGGCGTAACTGAAACCAACCCCAGCCCAAATCGTTGGCGCTTCCAACAGAGGAAGTGCCATGCGTAAGCGTTTGATCGCGCCGGTTCTGTGCGCCATTGCCTTGCTTCCATCCTGCAAAACCGCCTCAAAGGCCGTCGACGGCGTCAAAAGCGCAGGGTCCGCGGTGGCGGACGGCGTCGGCTCGGTCACCACCTCGCTGGTCAACGTCAACCTATCGAACGTTCTCAACGATCTCGCGCTCGACCTCAAGATCGACAAGGCGAACATCCCAATCAACGCCCAAATCCCGGTGACTATTGCCGCCAACGTCTGCGGCGTGTCGATCAACATCCTGTCGATCGGCGCCGGCGGCGGGTCGAGCAAGGGCTGCACCGCGAACAGCATTTCGCCCGAGCTCAAGCAATATATCCAGCAACAGCTTGCGGCGAACGGCTCGGTCGGCGGAGGGGCCCAGACCACGACGCCGACGACAACGACGACCACCCCGACGACGCCCACGACAACCACGACCACTCCGACGACCCCGGATCCCAACGCCACCCCGCCCAAGTCATAAAAGGAGAGCGACATGGCCGCGCGCCAACTGACGTTCGCTGCGGTCCTTGCGGCTGCCGCGCTGACATTTTCGGCTTGCAAGTCAAACCAGACAACCGAGCCCGAAGTGAGCGCCGGAGGAACGGCCGCCGGAACCACGGGCACGGCCGGCGGCTCCGGCACCACGGGGACGGGCACAGGGACGGGGACGAGCATTCCCGCGCTGGTCAGCGTCGACCTCAGGAATGTGTTGAACAACCTCTCCGTCGACCTCAAGGTCAACCGTGACAACATACCCGTAACCGCGCAGGTGCCGGTCGAGGTCGCCGCCAGCGTGTGCGGAGTTTCCGTGAGCGCCCTCGCCGCGTCGATCGCCAGCGGGACGGCGTCGTGCACCGCGACCACGACCAGCCCGCAGCTGACCCAAGCCATTCAGCAGCAGATCGCGTCGGGGGGATCGGTGACCGGCGGCCCGCAGACAATGGGCTCGAGCAACAATATGATGTAGCCGCTCGAACGAGAGGTTGCTTATTCGACAGGCCCCTCGTCATCGGACGGCTTTGGCCGCGGTTGGTTCCATTCTTCGACGATCTTGCGCTCCTCATCGGTCATTTGATTTCCCCTGAAGCCGGGCCGCCGGAAGTCCACCTCGCGATTATCCTTGATGATCGTTGCTCGGGGAGCCGCCTCCCTCTGGGTCAGCGCGTCAGGCTGAAGAGGGGTTCCGAACTGAATGCCGGCGCGGCCGGCTCGGGACCATGCAACCCAGCCTTGAACGGAAGCTCCGTTGCAGCGAAAATTTATCTGCGTCTCGTCTTGCGGAAGGCCGTCGCCGACCACCAGCGCGCCATGTTCGGACAGATTGCTGATTCGCACCGGAATACGAGCGCTTCCATGTTCGATGACGGCCGTCAGGATGACGTTCGCGCGCGCCGATCGCCTTTCGTCGCTACCCATCTAGCGCCTCCGCACCTGCATTTCCGTGCCGCAAACCCGGCCTGGTTGGACGTACGCGCAATGGCCCTATCTGCACGGGCTGCCGTCAGTCTACAGCTTGATGGCGGGGCCAGTCACGTCCGCAATGCGTGAAAGCGCGACATTGCCGCAATGTGCTGGGTGCGAGACTCCCTCGCACTGAATCGGTACTAGGGGGATATTGAAACGCTCGGGGGGTGAGGGCCATGGTGAAGCCGGTGAAGTTCGCGCACGTCGTCTACATGACGCGGCGCTTCGAAGAGATGATTGCCTGGTATCGCAACGTCTTTGAGGCGGAAGTGGTCTACGAAAATCCGGCCCTCGCGTTTTTGACCTACGATGATGAGCATCATAGGTTCGCGTTCGCCAACCTCGACGTCTTGAAGCCTGGCGGCAGGTCTCGCGACGAAAGAGGCGAGATTGGCGTGAATCACGTCGCCTACACATACGGGAGCGTTGGCGATCTGCTCGACACCTATGCGCGGCTGAAGCGCGCCGGGATCATCTCGTACTGGCCCGTCCATCACGGGACCACGCTTTCCCTTTATTACGCCGATCCAGACGGTAACCG
>JBKPOR010000028.1:0-8220 GCA_046765675.1 Pseudomonadota bacterium | reverse complement strand
TCGGTCACCCCGGCGGGCGATTATCCGCGCATCCCGTACAAGGAAGCATTGCTCAAATACGGCACCGACAAGCCCGATTTGCGCAATCCGCTGCTGATCGCTGACGTCAGCGAGCATTTCAAAGGATCGGGGTTCGGCCTTTTCGCGGGGATCGTGGACAAAGGCGGCGTGGTTCGCGCCATTCCGGCACCAGGCACCGCGGAAAAGAGCCGTAAATTCTTCGACGACATGAACGAATGGGCTCGAAGCGAGGGTTTCGCGGGCCTTGGCTACGCAACCCGCAAGGGCGGCGAATGGGGCGGCCCGATTGCCAAGAACCACGGCGAAGAGGGGATGAACCGGCTGGCCGAAGCGACGGGCCTGGGGCCCGACGACGGCATTTTCTTCTCCGCGGGTAAGGGCGAAGAGCCGGCAAGGCTCGCGGGCTTCGCGCGCACGCGCGTTGCCGAGCAGCTCGACCTTCTGGAGAAGGACTCCTTCCGCTTCTGCTGGATCGTCGACTTCCCAATGTACGAATTCAACGAGGAACAACAGAAGATCGACTTCAGCCACAACCCTTTCTCTATGCCGCAAGGTGAGATGGACGCGCTGGAGACGAAGAACCCGCTGGAGATCCTCGCGTGGCAATATGACATCGTGTGCAATGGGGTGGAGCTGAGCTCAGGCGCGATCCGCAACCATCGCCCGGATATCATGTACAAGGCGTTCGAAATTGCCGGCTACACGCGCGCGGAAGTCGACACGAGTTTTTCGGGCATGATCAACGCATTCAAATATGGCGCTCCTCCGCACGGCGGGTCGGCCCCGGGGATCGACCGGATCGTCATGCTGCTCGCCGATGAGCCCAATATCCGGGAAGTGATCCTCTTCCCGATGAACCAGAAGGCCGAGGATCTGATGATGAATGCTCCGGCGCCGGTCATGGTGAAACAGCTCAAAGAGCTCAACATAAAGGTGGTCGCCGAGGACACACCTGTCCCGAAATCGTAAAGCCGGTTGCTGATCCATTGTCGCGTCCCAGCTGAGCCGGTAAGATTCCGCGGGTGTCCATTGATTTAACAGAATTTGAACGAGGTGCACCGTTCGGCGACGGTGCCGATTCGGCGCTCGCCGCATTGCAGGAGCGCCTGGCACGCCTGCAACTCTCGCAAATCGTTCACCGCAAGCGCGCCATCATCCTGTTCGAAGGCTGGATGGGCGCCGGGAAGAAGGCCGTGTTGAAGCGGCTCGTTGGATCGCTCGACCCGACCTACGTGAGCGTCATGAAGGTCGCTGGCAGCGACGCCGATAATGATGAGCGGCACTGGCTGGCACGGTTCTGGAGCCGCCTGCCGGCCGCGAGCGAAACCACCATCTTCTATCGCAGCTGGTACCGGCTGATCGTCGAGCAACGCATGCTCGGCAACTTCGACGACGAGCGCTGGGCAAGGGCGATCGACGAGATCAACGAGTTTGAAGCCCAGCAGCGCGACCATGGGACGATGATCGTCAAACTCTTCTTCCACGTTACTCCGGAACGGCAGGCAGCAAATCTCCGCACTCGGCAGGAGGATTCGTGGCTACGTCATCTGCGCGACGATCAGCCGATCATTGGACCAGGCAACCGCGATCGCGCCAATGACGTGCTCCAGGACCTTTTCGGGCACACCAACACGCGTTGGGCGCCGTGGATCGCGATCGATGCCAACCATTCGGAGGCTGCGGGCATTGCGGCGCTCACGGCGATTGCCGACGCGATGGAAAAAGCGATGCCCTCCCAGCCGCCGGCTTTGGACGACACCGTCGTGAGCTTCCGTCAGCCCATGATTTCGGAACAGACCCGCGCCTAGCTACGGGTAGCTGATCTTAACCACCTCGTAGCTTTTCTCGCCGGCGGGCAGCCGGACGATGCGCTCCTCGCCGGTCTTCGCGCCGATCAGGGCTCGCGCCAGCGGAGCGCTCCAGCCGATCCGGCCCGCCGACGCGTCCGTCTCGTCGTCGCCGACGATGGTCACGGTTCGCCGGTGGTCGTCGTCGTCCGCAAGTTCGACCGTCGCCCCGAACCGCACCTGGCCGCGATCGGCCTGCTTTGCCGGGTCGACGACCTTCGCGGCCTTCATGATGCGGGCGAGGTGCGCTAGCCGCCGGTCGATCTCGCGAAGCCGTTTCTTGCCGTAGAGATAGTCGGCATTCTCCGAGCGGTCGCCGAGCGAGGCCGCCCAGGATACGACTTCAACCATCTTCGGCCGCTCGACGCCGAACAGCTCGTCATATTCGGCTCGCACTCGAGCGAACCCTTCAGGCGTGATGAAACGGGGCGCGTCCGGCATTTCGCGCGAGTATCAGGCCGGGCCGCTCTTCCCAAGGTAGCGCGAGACATGCAGCGATGCCTGCTGCGAGCCGGAGGTGCCCCGCATAGAATCGTACACTACGCTGTTTTCAATCACTCGCTGCACGTAGGCCCTGGTTTCGACATAAGGGATGGCCTCGATCCATTTCAGCATGTCGACCTGGCTGCGCGGATCTCCGTATCGAGCGATCCATTTGCTCACATTTCCGCTTCCGGCATTGTAGGCGGCGACCGCGAGCGGAACGCTTCCGCCCCAATTGTTCAGCATCCGCTGGAAATAGGCCGAGCCGATCATGACGTTGTAATTGGGATCGCTAATGAGGCGATACCCGTCATAGCCGACGCCCATCTTGCCGGCCTGCTCGCGCGCAGTCCCGGTCATCAGCTGCATCATTCCGCGCGCGCCGGCATGGCTGATCGCGTAAGGATCGAACGAACTTTCCTGCCGGGTAATTCCGTGGGCGAGCGACCAGATATTCGGCGAGACTGACGAGGAAAACGTCGGATAGGCCTGGCGAACGTAGAACATCGACCCTTTGATCCGCGCCATGCGTGCCACCCAGACCGGCAAGTCTTGGCGCCCAAGCTGTTGGCCGAGTTCGACCGCGAGGCCGCGCTCCGTATTGTTGTCCAGCGACTCGGCAAGTGCCCGGACGAACTGCGTGCGCTCGGCGGCGCTGCCGCTTTGCTGGAGCATGCGGATCGCCTGGACGATCCGGTTATTCGCGAAAGCCGCGCGCTGTCCGGGAGTCGCCAAGCTTTGAGCGGTCGACGTCTGTGGGGTGGACACCGACCGGCCAAGGCGTTCGAGCGCTAGCTGGCCGTAGAACAGTTCCGGATAGGCCGCGGCGCGATCGAAATAGCTGTTGGCAAGCTGCAATTGACCGGAGGCGAGCGCCGCTCGGCCCGCCCAATAATATCCCTTGGTTTGAACCTGCAGCGAGTGACCGCCGCGAGCATAAGCGTCGTACATCCAGACGGCGCTTGAGGGTCGATTCAGCCGGTCGAGCGCGATCGAACCGGCCAGCCACGTCAGGCTCGTATAATTGTCGCGGATGCCTGTCGGCTGCTGGCTGATGTCCGTCCCGGGCGGCAAAGCGTCGCTGAGGTGCCGGGCGATATTGTAGGCCGTTTCCCATTGCCGATCCTGGGCTGCGTCATTCGCGAGCGTCAAGAACATATCGAAGAAGCGTTCGGGGTCGGCCGGCCGATAGGTGAAACTGTGCTGCCTCGCCGCGAGGTCGCGGGCAGCCTGATTGTAATTATTCGCCCTGAGGTACCGCGCGCGATCCATCATGAGGCCGGCGTCGCTGGTCACCTGTCCGATGACCGCTTGGTAAAGGCTTTCGGCATCCGACGATTGACGCTGCATCGATATCCGGGCGGCAAAGGCCGCTCGGCGGGCAGGGGTCGTGTAGGAATAGTAACGGGCGGCATCGTCAGCTTTTTTCGCGAAGAGGAGGGCATCCACCCGGCGGTCATGATCTTCGCTGGTGAAGCTCGAGCCGTAGCGAGACCAGATGGCTTGCTCGTCGTCGCTGCCGAGGTCCGCCTCGCTCCAGGCTCCTCGGGCCGCCGCGAGCGCCTCGCCGCCCCGGCCGCTGGTCGCATAGGCATCGGCGAGGCGCGCAAAGCCAGTTCCGGTCGTAGGCGGCTCTTTGGCAAAGAAAGCGAGCACGGTCGGTGCATTCTCGCCTGGTCGCATCGCCCTTTCGGCCCAGCCGCGGAGCTTGTCCTCCTCCGGCCAGCCGGGGTTGGCGATCAGGAAGCGCGCGTAATCGGCGAAGCTGTAGCCGTTGCTTTGTCGCAAGCGGCGCCAATCGCCGATCGCGTAAGAAACAGAGTAGCCCGAATAGGCCGGAGCCGGCGCGTAACGGGCCGGCGCGGAATATTGTGCCGACGCGGTTGCAGCCGCGAGGAAGAAGGGCAAGGACCAGCCAATACGCCACATGCTGGACATCCTACGTTCCCCCTCCTTATCTGGCGCTTAACGCACGACCGCCCGGTTCGTTGATCATTCGCGGCGCCCAAAGGGATTTAATCATGTTTTTCGGTTCGATACCCGCTCTCGTGACCCCTTTTGCGGCGGGACGAGTCGATGAAGCGATATTCCGTGATTTCGTCGCCTGGCAGATCGATGAAGGCAGCGACGCGCTCGTCCCTTGCGGGACCACGGGCGAGGTTGCGACCCTAACCGCCGAGGAACATCGGCAGGTCATCGCCGCCTGCGTCGAAGTCGCGGACGGGCGGGTCCCGGTGATCGCCGGCTGCGGAACTTACTCGACCGCCAATTCCATCGAACGAGTGCGCGCCGCCGCCGACCTCGGAGCCGATGCGGCGCTTGTCGTCGTGCCTTATTACAACAAGCCGAGCCAGGCCGGGCTTGCGGCCCACTTCATGGCGATCGCGGACGCGTCGCCTCTCCCGATTGTCGTTTACAACGTCCCCTCCCGCACGGTCGCCGACATTTCGGTCGAGACCCTCGGGACAATTGCGGCCCATCCGAAGATCGTCGCCGTGAAGGACGCCACGGGGAACCTCGCTCGCGTGAGCGCTCAGCGAATCGCCTGCGGCGGGGATTTTTGCCAGCTAAGCGGCAATGATGACATGGCGCTGGGCTTCAGCGCGATGGGCGGCGTGGGGTGCATTTCGGTGACTGCCAATGTCGCACCGAAGCTTTGCTCGGACTTCCAGAAGGCAATGCGCGAAGGCCGGTGGGACGATGCGCTGAGCCTTCAAGACCGGCTGTATCCGCTCCATTCGGCACTGTTCACCGACGCGTCGCCCGCTCCGACCAAACATGCCCTCACTCGGCTTCGCAACAATTTCCCGGGCGAGCTCCGACTGCCGCTGGTGGAGGCCTCGGATGCGTCGAAGCGCGCCGTCGATGCTGCCCTGGCGCATGCAGGCCTTATCTAGAACGCATGACTCAGCCGCTTCCGCCGCCGTTCGACAAGAAGAAGGTCGTCGCCGAAAACCGGCGCGCGCGCTTCGATTATTTTGTCGAGGAGAGGTTCGAGGCGGGGATCGCACTCACCGGAACTGAGGTGAAGGCGCTCCGGCAGGGCGAAGGTTCGATCGCCGAAAGCTATGCGACGGTCGAAGGCGAAGAGGTCTGGCTGATCAACAGCCACATCCCGGAATACAGCCACGGGAACCGGCTCAACCATGAGCCCCGGCGCCCGCGCAAGCTGTTGCTCAAAGGCCGCGAGATTTCAAAATTGCAGGGAGCGGTAGCCCGGCAGGGTCTCACACTTGTGCCGCTTTCAATTTATTTTAACGGCAAGGGAAGAGCGAAGATCGAGATCGCTCTGGCACGAGGCAAGAAGGTGCACGACAAGCGCGAAACGGTGAAAGAACGCGACTGGAAGCGGGAGCAGCAGCGACTGCTTCGGCAAAAAGCGTGAAGCGGCGCGGACAACAGGAATGAATTGGATCAAGAAACACATCCCGACACGCGAGACGATTCACGAGAATCGGCTGTTGCGGCCGTTCGCGCGTCATTTGAGCGATCCCGCACTGTGGCGAATGACCCGCCGCTCGGTGCCGCGCGCAGTCGCGCTGGGCCTTGGCGTCGGAGTGCTGATCCCGTTCATGCATACCGCCATCGCGGCGGTCCTCGCGATCCCGCTGCGGGCCAATGTCGCTATTGCGGCCGCGCTGACATTGCTCGTCAATCCGCTGACCTACGCGCCCGTCTATTACGCTTGCTATCTCGTCGGATCCTGGGAGCTTCGGCACGATTCGACCGTCTTCAATCCGCAGGACGCCGAGCGAGTGTCGGGCGAGCTCGGCCAAATCATGTTCTGGCTCCATCATGCATCCGGCCCGATTGCGATCGGGATCCTCACCGTCTCCGCAGCAGTTGCGCTGATCGGTTACCTGACGTCCGCCGTCGTTTGGCGGGCATGGCTTGGAAGCAAGTGGAGGCAGCGGCGCCACGCGCGGAAGGCTTCGCGCCCCTGACGTTCGCAGGCGATCAGCGGGCGATCGTCGATTGACTCTGGCAACCAAGCGTTGCGCTGGCGACACGGTTCCGTCACAAATCACGACCTTGTTGGAGGGGAAGAATGGCTCGGGTTTTCGCGTTCCTGACTGCAACCACGATTCTGGCAGGCTGTGCCGCTCATGAAGTGGCTCCGCCGCCGGCCGTTGCACCGATGGCGGAAGTTGCACCGGCCGTTCCGTCCGCTCCCAAGCCGCAATATGGGACATATGGTTTCGATGCCGCTGGAATGGACCGGAGCGTCGCACCGGGCGACAACTTCTACCAGTTTGCGAACGGGACCTGGGCCAAGAACACGCCGATCCCGCCCGACAAGTCGAACTACGGCATGTTCACAGTGCTGGACGACCTTTCTCGTGAGCGCACTCGCGACGTCATCCAGGACGAATCCAAGGACCCGAACAGCAAGATCGGCAGTGCCTACGCAAGCTTCATGGACGAGGCCGCGATCGACTCGAAGGGCCTTGCGCCGTTCGAGCCCTGGCTGAGCCAGCTTCGCGGACTAAAGTCGAAGAAAGGCCTGCCCGCGCTTTACAGCGAGGCGGATAAGCTCGGGATCAGCGTTCCCTTCAACATGTTCATTGGCCAGGACCGCAAGGCGTCGGATCAATATACGCTGAACGTGTTGCAGGGTGGGCTTGGGATGCCCGATCGGGACTATTATTTGTCGACCGACCCGAAGATCGCCGAAACCCGCGCGAAATATCTCGACCATTTGACCAAAGTGCTGACGCTCGCCGGCGAAAACAATGCCGCCGCGCGGGCCAAGGCGATCGTTGGTTTCGAGACGAAGATCGCGAAGATCCACTGGACCAGGGCCGAAAGTCGCGATGCGACCAAGACTTATAACAAGATGTCGCTGGCCGAAGTCCGCAAGCTCGCTCCCGGCTTCGATTTCCCGGCCTTCGTCAAAGCCGACGGAATGACTCTCGATCATGTCATCGTCTTCCAGCCGAGCGCGTTCAAGGGCATCGCGGCTCTGATCGGAAGGGCTCCGCTGGGGGTGTTGAAGGACCAGCTCCTCATTCGGTCACTCGACACCTATTCCGCGGTGCTGCCGAAGCGGTTCGACGACGAAAGCTTCGCTTTTTACGGCACGGTCCTCAATGGAACGCCGCAGCAGGAGGATCGCTGGAAGCGCGCGGTCAATTTCACCGTCGGAGCGCTCGGCGACGATGTCAGTAAGCTCTACGTCGCCAAATATTTTCCGCCCGAAACCAAGGCCGCCGCCGACAAGCTCGTTCACAATCTCATCGCGGCCATGGACCGCCGAATTGACAAGCTCGACTGGATGGGGCCGGAGACCAAGGCGAAGGCGCATGCCAAGCTCGCCGCTTTCACTCCCAAGATCGGTTATCCGTCTCAGTGGCGGGATATGAGCGGCCTCGTGGTCGACCGCGCCGACGCGCTGGGTAATGCCATGCGCTCGGCTCGCTTCGAGCAAGCCTATCAAATCGGCCATCTCGGAGGCGCGATCCGCCGCTGGGAATGGGGCATGACGCCCATGACGATCAACGCTTATTCGAACCCGACGATGGTCGAGATCGTTTTCCCGGCCGCGATCCTGCAGCCGCCCTTTTTCGATCCGAATGCCGACCCGGCCGTGAATTATGGCGGCATCGGAGCAGTCATCGGCCACGAGATGAGCCATCAGTTCGACGACCAAGGCGCAAAATACGATCTCCACGGAAACCTGGTCGACTGGTGGACGCCGGCGGACGCGAAGAACTTCCAGTCCCGGCTCGACCGCCTGGGCACGCAGTTCGACGCTTATGAACCGCTCCCGGGTTTCCATGTCCAGGGCAAGCTTACGATGGGCGAGAATGTCGCGGACCTTGCCGGCCTGACGGTCGCGCACGACGCCTACATCGCGTCGCTCGAAGGC
>JBKPOR010000027.1:0-16632 GCA_046765675.1 Pseudomonadota bacterium | reverse complement strand
ACCGAGCGCCTGATCGCGCGTCTCAAGATGGCCGAGGTGCCGCGCAACGCGAATCCGACACGGATTCGCAACCGCTGCGAGCTCACCGGCCGGTCGCGCGGCTTTTATCGCAAGTTCCGCTTGTCGCGGATCATGCTTCGGGAATTGGCCAATAAGGGCCTTATCCCGGGCGTCATCAAGTCGAGCTGGTAAGGGATTGTAACGGATGGCGATGACCGATCCTCTGGGTGATATGCTCACCCGCATCCGCAACGGCCAGCAGGCACGGAAGGATTCGATCCTGACTCCGGCGTCGAAGCTGCGCACGCGGGTGCTCGATGTGCTCCAGCGCGAAGGCTATATCCGCGGCTATTCGGAAGAAGAGCTGGCGGGGCAAAAGGGCATTCGCATCGAGCTCAAATATTTCGAAGGCCAGCCCGCGATCCAGCATTTGGCCCGAGTGTCCAAGCCTGGCCGGCGAGTCTACTCGGCGGCTCGGGAGCTTCCGCGTATTCGCAACGGCCTCGGCACGATCATCGTGTCGACCCCGCGCGGAGTGCTGTCGGACGCCGAGGCGCGCGACCAGAATGTGGGCGGCGAAGTGCTGGCGGAGGTGTTCTGATGTCCCGTATCGGCAAGAAACCCATCGCCGTTCCGACCGGCGTCACTGCGACCGACGAGAACGGCCTGCTGGTGATCAAGGGCCCGAAGGGCACCTTGACCATGCCCATGCTCGACGACGTGATCTACTCGATCAAGGAAGACGAGATTCTGGTTACGCCGGTCGGCCCGACGCAGCAGGCGCGCGCCGCCTGGGGCATGCAGCGGACGATGGTCCAGAACCTCGTCACTGGCGTGACCGAAGGCTTCACCAAGGTGCTTGAAATCAGCGGCGTCGGCTACCGCGCCCAGGCCCAGGGCAAGAACCTGCGTCTGCAGCTCGGCTACAGCCACGACGTGAACTTCCCGGTGCCGGAAGGTGTCGACGTCAAGACCCCGGACCAGAACACGGTGGAGATCAGCGGCATCGACAAGCAAAAGGTCGGACAGGTCGCGGCCGAGATCCGGCGCTGGCGCAAGCCTGAGCCCTACAAAGGCAAGGGCATCAAGTACCGCGGCGAGTACATCTTCCGCAAAGAAGGCAAGAAGAAGTAAGCCATGGCGAAACTCTCTCTCTTCGATAGGCGGCGGCGCCGCGTGCGTAGCGCGCTTCGCGCCCGCTCCGCCGGCAAGCCGCGGCTCTCCGTGCATCGCTCGGGACGGCACATCTACGCCCAGGTCATCGACGATCTTGCCGGCAAAACCCTCGTTGCGGCCTCGAGCCTGGACAAGGACTTGAAAAGCAAGACCGGGGCGACTCGCGCAGGCGCGGCCGCCGTGGGCAAGGCGCTCGCCGAGCGCGCGAAGAAGGCCGGCGTTTCGAGAGTCGTGTTCGATCGCGGCGGCTTCCTGTTCCACGGCCGGGTCAAAGCCCTCGCCGACGCTGCCCGCGAAGGCGGACTGGAGTTCTAGAATGCAAGACGAGAAGCAGACCAACGAGACCAACACCGAGCCGACCGAGGTTGCTCAAGTCGCGGAAGCTACTCCGGCGCAGGCCGAGGAGCAGCAACCGCAGCGTCCGGAAGGCCGCGGCCCACGCGGGCGCGGCGGACGCGGGCGCGGTGAAGGCGGCGGTCGCGGCCGGGGCCGTCGCGACGATCGTCGTGGCCGTGGCGGCGACGATGAAGGCGGCGAGGAGCTGATCGAGAAGCTCGTCCACATCAACCGCGTTTCGAAGACGGTGAAGGGCGGCAAGCGCTTCGGCTTCGCTGCGCTGGTGGTCGTCGGTGACGGCAAGGGCCGCGCCGGTTTCGGCCATGGCAAGGCGCGCGAAGTGCCCGAAGCGATCTCCAAGGCAACCGCCGCAGCCAAGAAGGCGATGGTTCGGGTTCCGCTGCGCGACGGCCGCACGCTCCATCACGACGGGCTCGGTCACTTCGGCGCTGGCCGGGTCACGGTCCGCTCGGCGCCCGCCGGAACCGGAATCATCGCCGGGGGCCCGATGCGCGCGGTGTTTGAGAGCCTCGGCGTCGCCGACGTCGTCACCAAGTCGGTCGGCACGTCCAACCCCTACAACATGATCCGGGCGACCTTCGAGGCCCTGAAGGAGCAAACCAGCCCGCGCGCGGTGTCGCAACGGCGCGGCAAGAAGGTCGCCGACCTGCTCGGCCGCGGCGGAGTTAGCGTTGCCGAAGCCGAGGCGCAGGCCGAAGCGGTCGCGGAGTAAGAGTGATGGCCAAGATCAAGATCACCCAGACCGGCTCGCCGATCCGCCGGGACAAGACGCAGCGGGCGACGCTCGTCGGTCTCGGCCTCAACAAGCTTCACCGAAGCGTTGAAGTGGAGGGCACTCCCGAAGTGCTCGGCCAGGTCAAGAAAGTGCAGCATTTGGTAAAGGTCGAGGAATAAGCGACCGTTCCCCGCGCGACAAAAGCGAAAGCGAGTGCAAGACGATGAAACTGAACGAAATTCGTGACAATAAGGGCGCGCGGCAGGGCCGCGTGCGCGTGGGCCGCGGGATCGGTTCGGGGCTCGGCAAGACCGCCGGCCGCGGCCAGAAGGGCGCGAAGTCGCGCTCGGGTGTCTCGATCGCCGGCTTCGAGGGCGGCCAGATGCCGCTCCACATGCGGCTGCCAAAGCGCGGCTTCAACAATATCTTCGCGAAGGACTATGCCGAGGTGAACATCGGCGCCGTCCAGAAGGCGATCGATGCCGGCAAGCTGGATATCAAGGGCACGCTCGATCATGACGCGCTCAAGGGCGCGGGCCTGGCTCGCGGCGGCAAGGACGGCGTTCGCCTTCTCGGCAAGGGCGAATTGAAGGCGAAGCTCGCGTTCAAGATCGCGGGCGTTTCCAAGGGCGCGCGTGAGGCGGTCGAGAAAGCCGGCGGTTCGATCGAGCTGATCGAGCGCAAGGACCCGGCCGAGCTCGCCAAGGCGAAAAAGGGCAAGGTTCGCGAAAAGAGGCTGGCCGATCAGGCAGCAGCCAAGGCCGAGGCCTGACAACCTGAAAAGGGTCACTATATAGCGTCCCATTCCCGCTCGTCCTGAGTAGGGACTGAGCCTCTCGAAGGCCCGTATCGAAGGACAGTCCTTCGATACGCCGGTTCGACAAGCTCACCGGCTACTCAGGATGAGCGATTAAGTTTTCGAGGATTGAACAGTCCAATGGCATCCGCAGCCGAACAACTCGCGTCCAGCATCAGCCTTGCGAGCTTCTCCAAGGCGACCGAGCTCAAGAAGAGGCTGTGGTTCACGCTCGGCGCGCTGATCCTGTTCCGGCTGCTGTCGTTCGTGCCCGTTCCCGGCATCGACCCGGTGGCGATGAGCGCGCTCTACCAGACGCAGAGCGGGGGGATCCTCGACGTCTTCAACACTTTCTCGGGCGGCGCGCTCGAGCGCTTCTCGATCGTCGCTCTGGGAGTGATGCCGTACATCACCGCCTCGATCGTCGTTCAGCTTGGCGCCACGCTCTACGGACCCTGGCAGCAGCTTCGCAAGGAAGGTGAAACGGGGCGCAAGAAGCTCAATCAATATACCCGCTACCTGACCGTCGCGATCACCCTGGTGCAGGGTTATCTGGCGGTTCGCGGGCTCGAATCGCAGACCATCAAGCAAGGGATCGGCGCGGTGGTCATGCCCGGCCTGCTGTTCGAGATCGCGGGTACCGTCAGCCTCGTCGGTGGCACCTTGTTCCTGATGTGGATCGGCGAGCAAATCACCAGCCGCGGAATCGGCAACGGGGTCTCGCTCATCATCATGGCCGGCATCGTCGCGCGGCTGCCCCAAGCGGTCGCCCAGCTCCTAGAAGGAGGGCGCACCGGAACGCTCAACCCGATGATCGTCGTCGGCATCATCGTGCTGGCCGCCGTCCTGATTCTCGGGATTTGCTACATGGAGCGCGCGCAGCGCCGGGTGCTGGTCCAATATCCCAAGCGACAGACCGCTCGCGGAATGCAGCAGGAGCGCTCGCACCTTCCGATCAAGATCAACACCGCCGGCGTCATCCCGCCGATTTTCGCTTCGTCGCTGCTGCTGATGCCGCTGACCGTAATCCAGTGGGCCGGCAACCGTTCCACGGGCGAAGGCGGGGCCAGCGACTGGCTGATCACCATCAGCACATTCCTGCAGCACGGGTCTCCGGCCTACATGGGCCTGTACGGCCTCGGCATCGCCTTCTTCTGCTTCTTCTACACCGCCGTTCAGTTCAACAGCGAGGAGACGGCCGAGAATTTGAAGCGCCATGGCGGCTTCATCCCGGGTATTCGGCCGGGCAAGGCGACCGAGGAATATTTCGACTATCTGCTCAACCGAATCACCGTGGTCGGCGCCTTTTACCTGGTTGTCATCTGCCTCATTCCGGAAATCCTGTCGGCGCAGGCAGGGCTCAATTTCCGGCTTGGCGGCACTAGCCTGTTGATCGTCGTCAACGTGACGATGGATACGGTGAGCCAGATTCAGAGCCACCTCATCGCACACCAGTATGGCGACCTTATCAAGAAGGCGAAGCTTAAGACGACGCCGCGTAGGCGCTGAGCGGGCAAGGCGGGGGAGAACCCGTAGAAATGCTCAATATCATTCTCTTGGGCCCTCCGGGCGCCGGCAAGGGCACTCAGGCCGCGCGGCTCCAGGCCAGCCGCGGGATGATCCAGCTGTCGACCGGCGACATGCTCCGCGAGGCGCGCGCCAGCGGCTCGCCGATCGGCGAGAAGGTCAAGGCGGTCATGGACGCGGGCGAGCTCGTCAGCGACGCGATCGTCACCGCCCTCATCGGCGAGCGGCTCGATGCATGCGCCGGTTGCGGGTCCATCTTCGACGGCTTTCCGCGCACTCAGGCGCAGGCCGAAGCGCTCGACATCCTGCTGGCCGAGCGCGGCCGCAAGCTCGACCATGTGATAGAGCTGTTGGTCGACGAGGACGAACTGGTGCGCCGGATCGTCGGCCGTTTCACCTGCGCCAATTGCGGCGCGCCCTACCACGACAAGTTGAAGCGCCCAGCGGTCGAAGGGGTCTGCGACGTCTGCGGCGGGACTGAATTCAAGCGCAGACCCGACGACAATGAGGTGACAGTGCGCACGCGAATGGCCGAATATCGCGCCAAGACCGCCCCGATCCTCCCTTATTACGCAGCCAAGGGTCTAGTCCGCCGGGTCGATGGAATGGCGTCCGTCGACGAAGTGGCGGCGCAGATCGACGCGATTC
This sequence comes from Pseudomonadota bacterium, assembly GCA_046765675.1. Taxonomy (GTDB): domain Bacteria; phylum Pseudomonadota; class Alphaproteobacteria; order Sphingomonadales; family Sphingomonadaceae; genus Sphingomicrobium. Next base: position 11,413 of record JBKPOR010000027.1, on the reverse strand, counting down.
TAGACGGCTAGACAAACCACGCCGTCATTGCGAGCGTAGCGAAGCAATCCAGGGGAGTTCTGGATTGCCGCGGCGCTACGCGCCTCGCAATGACGGGGGTGGCAATGAGGGCCTTATATTTTGCTCCGCTATTCTTGGCGGTTTCGACTCCGGCGGAGGCCGAAGTCGTCAGCGCTTCGCCGAACGGATTCGAGCTCCGGCAATCGGTGTCGCTGGTAGTGAAGCCACAAATTGCCTTCTCGGCTTTCGCGAACCTGCCGGCGTGGTGGAATCCAAAGCACAGCTATAGCGGCAAGGCCCAGAACCTCAGCCTGGTACTGATCCCCGGCGGTTGCTTCTGCGAGCGCTTCCCCGAAGGCGGCGGGATCGAACATATGCGCGTCACCTTTGTCGACCCGGGCAAGCGCATCCTCATGACCGGTGCGCTCGGGCCCTTGCTCTATGAGGCGACGAGCGGCGTCATGGACGTCCAGATCAAATCGATGGCGGGCGGTTCGCAGCTGACGCTCGATTATCGCGCATCGGGCTTTTTCAACGGGGGAGCCGACAAGCTCGCGCCGGTTGTCGACAAGGTCCTGGCGGACCAAATGAAGCGCTACCGCGCCTACGCAAGGGCGCGGCCTCGGACCTAGGCGCGCTTCAGGGTTACGAATCGGAAGGCCGGACGATCGCCTTCGGCGGGATGCTCCTCCTTCCAAGCCTCCGTCCAAGCGCCGGAATGGCGCGGGTCAGGGATGGACGTGTCGCCTTCGACATCGTCGAGGATTTCAGTGAGCTCGATCGTGTCGGCGAGTGGCAGGAACTGCGCGAAGAGCTCGGCGCCGCCGATCACCGACACGGATTCCCCGTTGGCGAGCTGAAGCGCCTCCTCGAGACTATGCGCCGCCTCCGCTCCATGGGCGTGCCAGTCCGGGTCGCGGGTTATCACGATGTGCCGCCGTCCCGGCAGCACTCCGGGCAGGCTGTCGAACGTCTTGCGGCCCATCACCATGACACTGCCCATCGTCAGCGCCTTGAAACGCTTGAGGTCGGTTGGGATGTGCCACGGAAGCGTTCCGGCCCGGCCGATCACGCCATTTTGCGCGCGGGCGATGATGATGGTGATCGGCGGCCTTTCCATCACGCTGCTTTGACGCCGGTAGCCGCGCGTGCCAAGCGCCCTCGGCGATGGACGCGGTTTCGAAGCTGATCTCCGCAGCCGGGCGCTCGCTCGGGCCCAAAGGCGTGATCACCGATGCGAGCGAGATCGAGCCATGGGTCACGGACTGGCGCGGGCGGGTGCACGGAGCATCGTCTGCGATCCTCGCGCCGGCCTCGACCGAGGAGGTGGCCGCGATCGTTCGGCTCGCCGCCGAGCATCGCGTTCCTTTAGTCCCCCAAGGCGGCAACACCGGCATGGTCGCCGGCGCAACCCCGGCCGCGGACGGGTCGGAGGTCCTTCTTTCAATGCGCCGGATGAATCGGCTCCGCTCGATCAGCGCCGAAAACCGGCTTGCGATCGCCGAAGCCGGCGTTGTGCTGGCCGCGCTCCACGAAGCCGCGCACGAGGCCGCGATGCGGTTTCCGCTCACGCTCGGCGCGCGGGGGAGCTGCACCATCGGCGGCCTCGCCTCGACCAACGCCGGGGGAACGCAGGTGCTGAAGTTCGGGACGATGCGCTCGCTCATCGCGGGCGTCGAGGCGGTGCTTCCAGACGGTTCGGTTCACGACGGACTGACGGGCCTCAAGAAGGACAATCGGGGTTACAGCCTCGATCAGTTGCTGATCGGCGCAGAGGGAACATTGGGCGTGATCACAGCCGTCGCTCTTCGGCTCGTGCCCGCGGTCGCAGCGCGGGCGGTGGCGTGGGCTGGGGTCGAAAGCCCGATGCGCGCGCTCGATCTGCTCCGCTTACTCGAGGCGCGCACGAACGCGGTCGAGGGCTTCGAGCTGGTTCCCCAGGATTCGCTCGAGCTCGTGCTGAAGCATATCCCGGGCTGTCGTCCGCCATTGACGAGCGAGCACGAATGGCACGTCCTCATTGAAGCTACGACGGCCGAGGCCGGGACGAGCATATCCGCCGAGTTGGAGCGCTTGCTTGGTGCGGCGCTCCAGCAGGGGATCATTGGCGATGCGGCGCTGGCGTCCAGCGAAGCCCAGGCCGAGGCCTTCTGGAAGATCCGCGACACGATCTCGGAAGCCGAGCGGGCCGAAGGACAGACGCTCGCGCACGATATTTCCGTCGCGGTCGCCGATATGCCGGGGTTCATCGTCGAGGCCGCAGCCGAAGTTGAGCGCCGCTTCCCCGGAGTGATCGCCAGCGGGTTTGGGCATCTCGGCGACGGCAACATCCACTTCCACGTCCGAGCCGCAAGTCACGCCGCGCCGGACTGGTACGAACGCGAAGGGGCGGCGATCACGCGCCTCGTCGACGATCTCGTCACGGCCGCAGGAGGCTCGATCTCGGCCGAGCACGGCATCGGCCAGCTGAAGCTCGGCGAGTTCAAGCGGCTTGCGCCGCCGGGCCGGCTTCATGCGCTTCGTGCGATCAAGCAGGCGCTCGACCCGCTTGGAATCATGAACCCGGGAAAGCTGGTGCCCTAGCCGGCGCTCATCAGGTCGCGCAGCCGCTGGGCGAGCGGCTCGGTCGGCAGCGTGCTTCGAACCGCGATGAACAAGGCGTCGTCGCCCGCGATCGTCCCGACGACCTCGGGCAACTTGGCCTGGTCGACGGCGAGCGCGACGAGATGGGCGGACCCCGGCGGAGTTCGGACGACCACCATGCTGCCCGATGTCTCGACCGCCTGGACCCATTCCGCGAAGATCCGTTTCAAGCGGTCGACCGGCCAGTTGCGGTCGCCGAGCTTCTCGGGAACGAATAGCCGAGCTTGCCTTCGCGTTTCACCTTGACCGCGCCGACTTGCTCCAGGTCTCGAGCCACCGTCGCCTGAGTGACGTCATAGCCTCCGTCAGCCAGCCGTGCCGCGACTTCCTCCTGAGTTCGTGATGGGCCCTCGCGAAGCATGTCCACGATGGCGCGCTGCCGTTCTGCCCGCCCCTGAGTCATTCGCGCTAGATACTCCTGTCCTGTTCGCTTCGCTATGCGGATGGTGCGCCCGGCAGGACTCGAACCCGCGCGGCCGGACGGCGGCCCGCAGAAGGAATCAGCAGGTTCGAAGTTGCAACCCTCGGGAAAGTGGTGCGCCCGGCAGGACTCGAACCTGCGACCCCAAGCTTAGAAGGCTCGTGCTCTCATCCAGCTGAGCTACGGGCGCGTCGCGCGCATGACTAACCGCAATCGACGCGACAAGGAACCGAGTCCGGAGTCGCAGGCATCGATGTTCATTTAGCGTTCAATCGGCACGGTCGAGTGTCTGGGCGAGGGGGGAGTCATGCGCCTGTTTCGCCTCGCGCTAACCGTTGCAATGCTTGGATCGGCCACTGCCGCGCAGGCGACGACGTTCATCATCTACGTCGAGCCGATGACTCTCGACCGTTACCTCAAGATCATCGATACCCCCGGCCGCGACCGGGTGCTCATGTGCATGGCGCCGCCCGCGGTGAGCGGCTGCACCGACGTCACTGCCAAGGCCCTGCACTAGGAAACGGTTTCGAGAAGACCTTCGAACAACCGCCGTCCGTCGGTTCCGCCATGCGCCGGCTCGATGGCCCGCTCGGGATGCGGCATCAAACCGAGCACGTTGCCGGTATCATTGAGAATCCCGGCGATCCTGCGCGCCGAGCCGTTGACCTCCTCGAGGTAGCGGAACGCCACGCGTCCCTCGTCCTCCAGCCGGTCGAGCGTCGCTTCGTCCGCTTGGTAATTCCCATCGTGGTGGGCGACCGGAAAGATGACCGTCTCCGCGGCATCATATTGCGCGGTGAACAGGCTCTGGCTGTTCTCCACGCGGAGCGAGACCGGGCGGCAAACGAAGCTCAGGCCCGCGTTGCGCATCAGTGCTCCGGGCAGCAGGCCAGTTTCGGTCAGGACCTGGAAGCCGTTGCAAATTCCGATCACAGGGACCCCCCGTCCGGAAGCATCCTTGACCGCGCGCATGATCGGCGAACGGGCCGCCATCGCGCCCGACCGCAAATAATCGCCGTATGAAAAGCCGCCCGGAAGCGCGATGAAATCGGTGCCGTCAGGGAGCTCTGCCTCCCGGTGCCAGACCATCTCCGGCTTGCGGCCGGTGACCTGCTCGAGCGCTACCGCGACGTCGCGATCGCAATTGGATCCCGGGAAGACGATGACGGCCGATTTCATGCCTGTCCTGAGCCCTGTTGAAGCGCGTCCTCGAGCCGCTCGATGCGGAAATTTTCGATCACGGTATTTGCCAGCAATTTGCGGCACATGTCCTCGATGTCGGAATCGCTAGTCCCGTCGGCGAGGTCGAGCTCGATCAGTTTGCCCGCGCGCACGTCATTGACGCCCGAAAAGCCCAGCCCTTCGAGCGCATGGTGGATTGCTTTCCCCTGCGGATCGAGAACTCCGGTTTTGAGGGTGACGAACACGCGCGCTTTCATGAGTTTGGCCTCGGCTGAAGGTGACGCAGGGGCCTATGGATGCAAGGTGAAATAACGGCAAGTTTTTTACCCTCTGTTTACCGTGTTGGGCGCATCTTCGATCAATGCCGGGCGTAATTGCCGGACTCGGGGGACCCGCATGCTCATTGGCCTTACAATTGTCATGTTCGTCGCCCTCTTCGGCTGGGGTGCGGCCTATTTCGGGTGGAGTGATCCGGACGGCAAAATACAGCTGGCGCTCGTGACCTCCTTCATCCTCGGTATTATTGGCGGCTACAAAGCCAAAAGCTGAAGCTCAGTAACCGCTGAGCTCCGCAACCCGATTGCGGTGATAATAAAGGTCCCCGAAGAGCTCGCCGAGCACCGCTGTGCGCTTCATGAAAAGTCCGATGTCGTGCTCGTCCGTCATTCCGATGCCGCCATGCATTTGGACGCCTTCGCGCACTGCGAGAGCTGCCACATCCGCGGCCTTGGCTTTGGCGACGGAAGTATAAAGGTCTGCGCGCTCGTCCCCTGAATCGATAAGCTGTGCGGCTCTGAGCGCCGAAGCGCGAGCGATCTCGATTTCGCCGTAAAGATGCGCCGCGCGGTGCTGCAGCGCCTGGAATTCGCCGATGAGCTTGCCGAACTGTTTTCGCTGGCGAAGATAATCGAAGGTCATGGCCGAAGCTCCGGCGGCGACGCCGACCAGCTCCGCCGCCGCTCCGGCGCGGCCCGCATTCAACGCACGGTTGAGTGGGGCCCAGCCGCCGTCGACCTCACCCACCACGCAATCGGCGTCGAGCGCGACATTGTCGAAGGTCAGCCGAGCGGCCCTGGAACTGTCCGCCAAAGTTACGTTTGCGATTCCGGTCACACCCCGGGAAACCGCGAACAAAGTGATCCCCTCGGGCGTCCCTGCTTCGCCCGACGTCCGAGCGGCGGTGACGATCATGTCGGCGGAATCTCCCTGGACCACGAATTCTTTGCGGCCGTTGAGGAGAAAACCGTTGCCCTGCCGCTTCGCCTCGAGCGCCGTCTGCTCGGGCGAGTGCCGCGGACTTTCGTCGATCGCGAGCGCCAGGACCGTCTCACCGGAGAGGATTCCTGGATACCACCGCTCCGCATGCTGGGTACCCTCGATTGCCCGCGCCGCGACAATGGCGCTCGTCAGGAACGGCGAGGGCGTGAGGTTCCGCCCGATCTCCTCCAGCACCAGCGCGGCCTCCGTCGCTCCGAGGCCCATTCCTCCGCTGCTTTCGGGAATTGCGATCCCGGTCAGCCCGAGCTCGGCGAACCGTTTCCACAAGCCATGGCCGAAGCCGTCGCTGCAATCGCTATCGCGCCAGCGGCGCAGCTCCTTCGCAATGCTCCCTTCGTCGGCGAGGAAACTCGCCGCGGTTTCCTGAAGCATCTTCTGGTCGTCACTTAGGAGCATCAGGCGCCAGGCAATCGCAGGATGTGCTTGGCGACAATGTTGAGCTGGATCTCGCTGGTCCCGCCCTCGATCGAATTGCCCTTCGAGCGCAGCCAGTCGCGCGCGGCCTTTCCGCTCTTGGAGCGCTCGCTGTCCCATTCGAGCGCGCCCGATCCGCCCGCAGCCATCACCAGCTCATTCCGGCGCTTGTTCAATTCCGTTCCCGCATATTTCATCATCGACGGGCTGGCGGGATGCGCCTCACCGGCCTTCCACATGGCGGTGAAGCGTTCGCTCATCGCCTGGAACGCGAGCGCATCGACGTCGAACGCCGCAATCTCCGCCCGGAGCAGCGGATCGGCCGGTTTTACCGCCGCTCCGAGCGAACCGCCGCCGCCGAGGCCCATGCCGCTGATCATCTCGCGCTCGTGGCCGAGCAGGTATTTCGCGACGTCCCAGCCCTTGTTCACTTCGCCGACGACCTGGTCCTTGGGCACCTTCACGTCGTCGAAGAAGGTCTCGCAGAAGGGCGAATTGCCGCTGATCAGAAGGATCGGTTTGGTCGAAACGCCCGGGGTCTCCATGTCGAACAGCAGGAAGCTGATCCCGCCCTGCTTGGAGTCCGTGGAAGTGCGCACCAGGCAGAAGATCCAGTCGGCCTTGTCGGCATAGCTGGTCCACACCTTTTGGCCGTTGACGAGCCAATGGTCGTCCTTGTCCTCGGCCTTCGTCTGGAGGCCCGCGAGATCGGAGCCCGCGCCCGGTTCCGAATAGCCCTGGCACCAGCGGATCTCGCCGCGCGCAATCTGCGGCAGGTAATGCTTCTTCTGCTCCTCTGTCCCGAACTTGAGGAGCGCCGGTCCAAGCATCGAGATTCCGAAGCTGGTGAGCGGCGGACGAGCGCCGATCCGCTGCATTTCTTCCTTGAGGACGATCGCCTGCTCCGCGCTCAAACCGCCACCGCCATAGGCCTCCGGCCAGTCGGGGACGGTCCAGCCGCGCTCCGCCATGGCCTCCAGCCATTGCTTCTGTGCATCGGACTGGAACGTCCAGTTGCGGCCGCCCCAGCAGAGGTCGGCTTCTGAGCGGATCGGCTCGCGCATTTCGGCCGGGCAATTCGCCTCGAGCCAGTCGCGGATCTCGGTGCGGAAGCTATCGAGCTCAGTCGTCATTCCCCAAGCCAAGCACGACAACTCGGAATAGGAAAGCGGATTCGCCGATGTCCGCGTGCCACCCATTGCGGACATTCCTCGCGGCGGGCATTCTCAATGGGACAGGGCACGACGCGCTGCTAAAGAGAAAGCGGTCGGCGCGGTGGGGGAGGGAGTGGCCATGGCAACGACGCTACAGCGTGACCGGGGCCGACGACCGCTCTGGGCGACACGCAACGGCGTCCTTCTGGCTGCGGCTATAGTCTCAAGCGCGATCGCCTGGTGGATGATTGCCTGGCCGGTTGCGAGCCTATCCAACATCGCTAGCCATAGTGGCCATTTCCCCTTGACCTTCGCGCACATGCTTGGCGGAAGTGGCATGCTCTTTTTTGGCGGGCTTAACCTCTACCTCGCCGCTCGAAACGACCAATTCCGCCTCCACCGCTGGGTCGGTCGAAGCTATCTCGCTTTCGGTGCGTTCGGGGCGGCGGTGGCAATCATCGTCACTCTGACCCACGCGCATAAGCCGGCCGGCACTCCGGTCCTGACCAACGCTACGGTCTCGCTGCTAATGTTGGCGTCCGCGTGGCTCGCCTTCGCCGCGCTCGGCTGGCGCGCGGCGCGCAATCGCCGTTTCCAATCGCATGGCCAATGGATGATCCGCAGCTATGTGCTGGTCTGGTCCTTCGTCTTCTGCCGAATCGCGTCGCGTGTCTCGAATATTGACGATTTGGGAAATGGTCAGGCATTCATCTGGCTGTCGTGGGTGGCGCCGCTAATCGTCTGCGAGCTCGTGCTGCAATGGCCCGAGGGAGCGCGAAAGCTTCCGAAGAAACACCAGTCCTAACGTCGGCATTCCGCCCATTGCCAAATTAGCGGGACGGGCGGCGCCTCATGCCGCTCCATGCGGACGTTAAGCACTCGGCCCTTCGATTTGGAGCTCTGTCGCGCCGTGGTCTCTCGCCCACGCAATGGCGTCTGTCTCAGCTTCCTGGATGGTGGCAAAATCCACGTGACTGGCCGCCCGGACGGCCTTTCCACCCACGCCGACCGAGCCGGTCCAGGATATTCGGCCGTCCTGGCGGTCGATGTAGATGCGATCGGCTGTTTCAGGCGCTCGCTCGCCCGGCGTAAGTTTCCTGATAAACACGTGGCCTCCTGTGTGCATCGGTTGGCGACCGACGCGGGTCCGAACCCTGTACTCGAACTAGCTGGTGATTCGATTGTCCAGCCATACCGCGGCGATGGCCCGGAGTTCCTCACGGGCATCCGAGGCGTCGGTCGCATTGCCGCGATGAATCGCAGATTCGAGATAATGCAGCTGGAGCGAAATGCTTTCAGTCCGATCGATCATGTCGCGCGGAACGGACGCGGCATGAAGGTCATCGATTATCGAATGGATGGTCGCTTTGGCTCCCGGCGGTGCAGTATGCGCCGCAAGGACATGGTCCAGCACCTGATAGACCGCGACATGGATGTTCGACGCATAGGGCATTCGCAATCTCCGCTTTCGCGGAAGAATGAACGAAAATGGTTAATAAGTCTTGGCCGCAAGTCTCATTCGCGCTCAATGGCATGAGGGCCTCGGCAAGGCATAGCCAAGCCGAGACCCTCTATGCGCCTTGACGGCGTCAGGCGTTCTGGGATTCGGCGTCCACGGTCTGCTCGGAAGCAGGCTTCTCGCGGCCACCGATCGCCGAGCGCTCGCTCGAAGCACTCGATCCGATGTTTATCTTCTTCGGCTTCATCGCCTCAGGGATTTCGCGGACCAGATCGATCGAGAGCAGGCCGTCCTTCAAGCCTGCCCCCTTGACCTGGATATGGTCGGCGAGCGCGAACCGCCGCTCGAACGAACGGTTGGCGATCCCGCGATAGATGTAGTCAGAACCCTTTTCCTCGGTCTCGTCGCTCTTTCGCCCAGAGACGATGAGCTGGTTCTGTTGGCTCGTGATGTCGATTTCGTCGGATCCGAAGCCGGCTACCGCGAGCTCAATCCGATACTCGTTGTCGCCCTCCTTGATGAGGTCGAAGGGCGGATAATTTTCACCACCGTTCCCGAGCGAGCTGTTCTCGAGCATGTCGAACAGCCGGTCGAAGCCCACGGTGGAGCGCCTGAAGGGCGCAAAATCGAAAGCACTACGCATATCAATGTCCTCCAATTGAGCGACTGGCGGAGCGGACGTGCGGCGTGTGGCGCTGGCCGGCTCCGTCGCCGGGCCCGGATGGCGCCCGGCGGTCGTGATTTGGAACCGCGCTTTGCTATTTCAAGAGGTCTTATGTGCGACTCGCGCGAGCATCGCGGCGGACGTTGGTCGCCGCACTTGCATGGCTGTCAGCAGCGGCCTAGCGGCCATGCCGGAGACGCGACATGGAAGACGTGATGGACAAGGCCACAACCAGCCCGATTTCGACCCGCAAGCACGGTGACGTGCTGATCGTGCTTTCGAACAATCCGCCGGTGAACGCGCTGTCGACCGCGGTCCGCCACGGGCTTGTGGCAGCGATCGAGGAGGCGGAGGCCGACGACAGCGTCAACGCCGTGGTCATCGCCTGTGAGGGCCAGACCTTCTTTGCCGGGGCCGACATCACCGAATTCGGCAAGCCGCCGCAGCAGCCATGGCTGCCGGCGGTCGTGGACCGGATCGAAAATTGCTCTAAGCCGGTGGTCGCTGCAATCCACGGAACGGCGCTCGGCGGCGGGCTCGAGGTGGCGCTCGGCTGCCACTACCGAGTCGCGCTGCCGTCGGCGAAGCTCGGCACTCCCGAAGTGAAGCTCGGCCTGCTTCCGGGAGCCGGTGGGACCCAGCGGTTGCCACGTGTCGCCGGGGTGCGCAAGGCGCTCGAAATGTGTGCGACGGGCAACCCGATCAGCGCGAAGGAAGGGTTTGACTGCGGCCTGATCGACCGGTTGATCGAAGACGATTTGATCCCTCACGCCGTCGGCTATGCCGAGGAGGTGCGCGACGTCCGGCCGCTCCCGAAGAGTAGCGAGCGCCAGTATAAAATCAGCGAATGTGACCCTTCGGTCTTCGAGCAGTTCCTGAAGGACAATGCGCGCAAGTTTCGTGGATTCGACGCCCCGTTGAAGAATGTCGAAGCGGTGAGGTTCGCCTGCCAGAAGCCCTACAGTGAAGGAGTCATCGAAGAGCGCAAACTCTTCATGGAGTTGATGACTGGCCAGCAGTCGAAAGCGCAGCAATATTTCTTCTTTGCCGAGCGTAAAGCGAACAAGATCGACGGCTTGCCCGAAAACACCGAGCCGCGCGATATCCGCAAGGTCGGCGTCATCGGCGCCGGAACCATGGGCGGCGGGATATCGATGAACTTCCTGTCGGCGGGGATTCCGGTGACGATCATTGAAATGGCCGAGGACGCTCTCGATCGCGGGACCGGCCTGATGCGCAAGAATTACGAAGCGAGCGCGGCCAAGGGGAAGCTGACGACCGAACAGGTCGAAAAAGCCATGGGATTGCTCACCCCAACGCTCGACTTCCAGGCGCTCGCGGACTGTGACCTCATCATCGAGGCGGTCTATGAGAATATGGACGTGAAGAAGGAAGTATTCGCCCGGCTCGACAAGATCGCCAAGCCGGGCGCGATCCTCGCTTCCAACACCTCCTATCTCGACATCAACGAGATCGCGGCCAGCATCTCGCGGCCGGGCGACGTTGTCGGAATGCACTTCTTCTCGCCCGCGAACGTGATGAAGCTTTTGGAAGTCGTTCGTGGCGACAAGACCGCGCCCGACGTGCTGTTGACGGCGATGGCCATCGGCAAGCGCATCAAGAAGGTGCCGGTCGTCGCCGGTGTCTGCCACGGTTTCATCGGCAACCGCATGCTGATGCCGCGGCAGGTCGAAGCGACGAAGCTCCTGCTCGAGGGCGCGACCCCGGAACAGGTTGACCGGGTCCATGTCGAGTTTGGAATGCCGATGGGGCCGTTCCAGATGGCAGACCTCGCCGGAGTCGACATCGGCTGGCACCGCGACCCCAATCGCATCGAAAACATCCGCGACGCGCTTTGCGCGATCGACCGCTGGGGCCAGAAGAAAGGTGCCGGCTTCTACGATTATGACGAGAAAAGGCGGCCGACGCCGTCTCCTGTGGTCCAGCAGATCATCGAGGATTTCGCCAAGCAGCAGGGGGTCGAGCGGCGACAGATTGACGACTCGGAGATCGTCGAGCGCACGCTCTATACGATGGTGAATGAGGGCGCGAAGATCCTCGAGGAGGGGATCGCCCAGCGCGCGTCGGACGTCGATGTCGTGTGGGTCTATGGCTACGGCTGGCCGGTCTTCCGCGGCGGGCCGATGTTCTGGGCCGACAGCGAGGGGCTCGGCAAGATCGTCGATGGGCTCAAGCGC
>JBKPOR010000026.1:0-4216 GCA_046765675.1 Pseudomonadota bacterium | reverse complement strand
GTGTGAAACAGCCGTAACCTAGGCGATTGGGGTCGAGGAAGCCGCTTCTGTCGCATCACCGACACAATTCTCGTCGGGTGATGCATAAGAGTCACTGTCCTTAAGATGCTGGTAGCGCCAGATAAGCCAGCCGTCGAACTTCCCTGCGCCCCCGCGTCACGGTATCGAGGATCAAGCCGGCAAAGATGCAGAGAACGGCGACAACCGTGATTCCCGTAACCAGGATCGCGGTCGGAACGCGGGGAACAAGCCCGGTGTGGAGGTAGGTGATAACGAGCGGGATCGACAGGAGGATGGCGGCGAGCAGCAGGAGGGCGCCGATCGAGCCGTAGAACAGGACAGGGCGCTCGATCCGGTACAGGGTTACGATCGTCTTCAGGATCCGCCAGCCGTCCGAAAAGGTCGAAAGCTTCGATTGGGACCCCTCCGGCCGTGCGGCGTAAGCGGTCTCGACCTCGCCGACCGGCATCCTGAGTTCGAGCGCATGGACGCTCATCTCGGTCTCAATCTCGAATCCCGATGACAGGACCGGGAAACTCTTCACGAAGCGCCGGGAAAAGACCCGATAGCCCGAAAAAATGTCGCTGAAGCTGCGCCCGAACAGCCTCGCGAGCAGGCCGGTAAACAGCCTGTTCCCGAGGACATGGCCGCCGCGGTAGGCCCCCGTTCCCTCGTGCCGGCGCGTTCCGACGACCATGTCGAGTTGTTCAACGATCAGCAGATCGACCATGACCGGCGCTGAGTTCGGATCGTAGGTAAGGTCCCCGTCAGCCATCAGGTAAATGTCGGCGTCGACGTCCGCGAACATCCGCCGGACGACATGTCCCTTTCCTTGCTGGCGTTCGGAGCGGACCACGGCCCCCGCCTTTGCGGCGATCTCGCGGGTCCGGTCGGAGCTGTTGTTGTCATAGACGTAGACGGTTGCGGTCGGCAGCGCTTGCCTGAAGCCGGCGACGGTCGCGGCGATCGCAGCTTCCTCATTGTAGCAAGGCAGGAGCACGGCGATGCGCGGCTGCGATTGCGGATTATCCAAGCGATCCCCCACGACTGACATGACGGCTATAGCTTCGAGGTGCTTACCTGCAACAACCGAAAGCCCGATGACGCCGAGGACAGCCGCCAAGGCTCGAGTGGCGGAATCACGAAAGCATCCGCAGGACCGATGTCATGAGCTCCGCCGAAATCGAGGACGGCTGAGCCCTCGAGCACGAAGCCGAAAACCAGTTCGCCGTCCTGCGGAGCGAAAGCGATTTCAGCACCTCTGCCCAGGCGCACCGTCCGGACCTCCGCAAGTCCGCAGCTCGCCTCATGCATGGCAGTCTGCTGAGTTTCGGCACCATGGAAATCGATCCACGGCGTCTCCCTGGCGACATGACGAAGGAAGCGCTGTCCACCAAACAGCCGGTCGTGATTGATCTCATTGTTGGGCAAGTCCAGATCATGATCAGCCAGCGTCTCGTGGAGCGCGGGCGCCGTGATCTCGATGACTTCCAGGCCGCGAGAGCTTTCGATCACCCGGTGACGGATGCCGGGCGGCTGAAGCACCAGATCGCCTTCGTTCATAACGAATGGCTCGCCCTGATCTTCATAGACCACGCGAACCCACCCGCTGCGGACATAAATCATTTGAATCGCGATTCGGTGGAAGTGGATCCAATCGGAAACGGGCCCGCCGTCGGCGATGGTGATGTGCGAAGCGATATAGCGCCCGCCAAGCCGCCTCGGAATCAGGTCGCGGTAAAGCATTCCGGCCCTGCCCTTTCCCGATTCCCCGCCGCGCGTGATGACGAATTCCGGAACGAAGGGCGGAAGCTCCCCGGACGGTCGCTCCGACCCCGGTTTCGTCGTCAGCCGGCACGTTTCGCCGTTTCGGCTGAGCATTGCCGAGTGCGGGTCGTCGGCGGGATAAATGGCGTCGAGCCGAAAACCGCTCGAACGCAGGTCGTCGATCGCGCCATTGAGATCGGCGCAGACCAGCTCGTCCGCGGAATCGATCGGAGTCAGGCCTTCTTCGCCGGCTTCTTCGCGGCGGCCTTCTTTGCGGAAGCCTTCGCCTCCGGAGCTTTGGCGCCCGCGGCTTCCTTCAGCGGCTTGGCGGCTTTCGGCTTGTCCGAGGCTTTCTCGACCGGCCCCTTGGCCGGCTGTTGAGGCTGAGCCTTCGCTTCCGCCTTTCCTTTCTTCGCGGCCTTCTTGGGCTTGGCGGCGGAATGGTCGTGTCCGCAGCCTGGGCCGTGAACATGTCCCTCTTCGCTTTCGAGGTCGGCCTCGAGCTGTTCGCGGCTCCCCTTGCGATCGCTGATTTCGGCCTTCGAGAACAGGAAGTCGACGACCTTGTCCTCGTAAAGCGGCGCTCGCAGCTGGGCCGCGAACATCGGCTCCTGCTGTACGAGTTGGAGGAAGCGCTCGCGTTCCTGGCCCTGATATTGCGATGCAGCTTGGGCGATCAGAGTTCGCATTTCCTGGTCGGTGACCTCCACTCCGTTGGCGGCGCCGATCTCTGACAGGAGGAGGCCGAGGCGAACGCGGCGCTCGGCGATCTTACGATATTCCGCCGAGTCTTTTTCGATCTCTTCGAGAGCGGCCTTCGGATCGGCCTCATGGCTCGCCTCGTGGCGAAGCTGATTCATGATGTTCTGATATTCGGCCTCGAGCATCGATTCCGGCACCGGGAAGTCGTGCCGCGCGGCAAGCTGGTCGAGCAGCTGGCGCTTCATGTGCGTCCGGGTCAGCCCGTTGAGTTCCTGCTGCTGCTGCTCGCGGACCAGGCCCTTCAACTGATCGAGATCCTGGAGCCCCAGCGCCTTGGCGAACTCCTCGTCCACCTTCGTCGCGCCGGAAGTCTTCACGTCCTTTACCGTCACCGCAAAGGTTGCCGGCTTCCCTTTCACGGCGTCGGAAGGATAATCTTCAGGGAAAGTCACATTGATCTCGCGGGATTGGCCTGCCTTCGCGCCGACGAGTTGCTCCTCGAAACCGGGGATCAGGTGTCCCGAGCCGAGCTCGACCGCCATATCCTCGCCCTTGCCGCCTTCAAACGGTTGGCCCTCGACTGTGCCTTCGAAGTCGATCGTGACGAGATCGCCATTTGCAGCGGCATGTTTCTTGGGCGCGTCGACCCAGTTCTTGGTGGAAGCCGCGAGCTGCTTCAACTGATCGTCGACCGCGGATTCGTCGGCATCGACCGTCAGCCGCTCCAGCTGGAGGCCTTCGATCTTCGATTCCGGAATATCAGGAAGCGCTTCAAGGCTGACCCGCACTTCGGCGTCTTCCCCGGGCTGATATTTGTCGTCGAGCACCACTTCGGGACGCAGCGCGGGACGCACTTTCTGCTCGTCGAGCAACTGCTGGACGCCGTCCTGGACCGCATTCTGCAAAGCGTCCCGCTGGATGGCGTCGCCATGCATCTTCTTGATCAGGTTCGGCGGCACTTTCCCGGGCCGAAAGCCGGGCATCCGGACTTGCGGCGCGATGCGCTTCACTTCTTCGTTCACCCGGGCCTCGATGTCCTCGGCTGGGATGGTCAGCATGAAGGCCCGCTTCAGGCCCTGGTTTTCGGTCTCGACGGTCTTGATGGTCACAGCAGTAACATCCCAAAATAACTATCTTGCGCGATTTTCGTGCTCGGGCATCCCCCGGATGCCCTGTGCGCGAAAATGGTGCGCGCGGAGGGATTCGAACCCCCACATCTTGCGATACTGGAACCTAAATCCAGCGCGTCTACCAGTTCCGCCACGCGCGCGCGGCCAAGGAGGTGCGGCCTATAGCAAGGATCGGGCGGCGGGCAACCCGCGGGGGCAGCCGTTCGTTGGGGCCCCATGGAGATAGTGATGCAACAGCAGCCGCCTATTCCTGAAACGCCCCCCGGGCAGCCACCCCAGCCAAGCCAGCCGGGACAGCCGACGCAACCGCCTCCTGAGACGCCTCCACAAGGCCCCGACGTCGACGTTCCGACTCCGCCCTCGCCGGGGACAAACCCTTCGCCGGGCCCAATTTCGCCGGTTGGCTAGCGCGTGCGCTGAGCCGAGGCGACGATCGATTCGAAATCGGGAAGGATCGTTCCGTAATAATGTGAGCGCGCGGCGTCGACGAGGATCAAATAAAGGTGGTCGTTGATCACCGTTCCGACTGCTCGGCCCTTGCGCCACAGCTCATCGCTGTCGAGATGCTCATAATCGAGCTGGAACCCGCCGGTCCCGAGGAATGGGCGCGGCTGGAG
>JBKPOR010000025.1:0-5660 GCA_046765675.1 Pseudomonadota bacterium | reverse complement strand
GACAGCGCTTGGCCTGACCACTCCAGCCGGCCTTTCAACGGTGCTCAATTTCGGCTTCGCCAATCGCGACAGCCGGTCGCCGATCACTCCGGACACCTTGTTTCAGATCGGCTCGATCAGCAAGTCGATGACCTCGGCCGTGATCCACCAGCTTGCCGCGGAGGGACGGCTGAAGCTCAGCGACCGGGTCAGCACCTTGCTTCCGGTCGTCCACTTACCGATCGGCAACACCATCACCGTTCAGCACCTGCTCGACCACAGCGCGGGCCTTCCCGACGACGCGCCCTTGTTCGCCGACCGCGGGCTGTGGACCAGCTACGCGCCCGGCCAACACTGGCATTATTCGAACACCGGTTACGACATGCTCGGCAAGATCGCCGAGCACGCTGGAGGCAAGCCGCTCGCGCGATTGCTCGCCGAACGCATCTTCGCTCCGCTCGGGATGGCGCGAAGCCGGGGCGCGATCATCGCGGCCGACCGGCTCCGCTATGCCCAAGGCTACGAGCCGGCGGATCTCACCGTTCCGTTCGCGGTTGGAGCGCCGCTCGCCCCTGCTGCGTGGGTCGACGTGACTTTTGGCGCAGGGAGCGTCGCTTCGACAGCCGACGACATGCTAAAATGGCTTCGCACGCTGGCAGACGCTGCCCAGGGCCGCGGCGGGATCGGACTCAATCCGGAGCAGGCGAAAGCCTTCACCTCGCATCTGGTTGCCAGCGACACGCCGGGAATGAGCTACGGGAACGGGCTGATGCACGTAGGTGGCAGCCCGGGCCGGTCCTACCTCCACCATACTGGCGGAATGGTGAGCTTCTCTTCGTCATTCCATGTCGATGTCGCCAGCGGAATTGGGGCCTTCGCAAGCTCGAACTTCAGCGCCTTCGCCGAGTACCGGCCGCGGGTGCTCACGCGCTTCGCAGTGGACGCCCTTGCCGAGGCTTTGGCGGGACGCCCGGTGCCGCAACGGCCCTCGCTCGATGTGCCGCTCGCCAACCCGGGGCAATTCATCGGCCGCTATTCGGGGCCGGCAGGCACGTTCGACGTTCGCGCCGGGAGTCCGCTCATCCTGGTTGCGAACGGGCACGAGGCAGCCCTGCAGGCCTGGGGCGACAACCTGTTCCGCACGCTTCACCCCGACTTCCGCAGCTTCACCTTGCAGTTCGAGCGCAGGGGCGCGGCGATCATCGGCGCCAGCTGGGGCCCGGCCAGCTTCGTCCGCGACGGCTCCGGGGCGGCCTTGCCGAAATCGGATCCCAGCCTGCAGCGCTTCACCGGGCGCTACGTGAACGACAGCCCGTGGTGGGGTTCAGCGATGGTCGTCGAGCGCGGCGGCAAATTGTGGTTGGGCACGGAGACGCCGATGACACGGATGGGCGCCAGCCTGTGGCGCATCGGCGAGGACGACTGGTCGCCCGAACGGGCGTCCTTCGCCGACTTCAGCGACGGACGCCCGCAGACCTTCATCTTCTCAGGCGAGAAGTTCCTGAGGCACGACATCTGAATTCAGCTCCTCCCTGCGAGCGCAGCTCGCGGGGAGGGGCGCAAGCTTAAACAGTCTCCGCCTGCCGCTGCTTCTGGCTCTGCGCCATCCGCTCCTGGAATTGCTCGGGCGGGACGTCCTCGACGTGGGTGGCGATGCTCCATTTGTGGCCGAACGGGTCAGTCAGAGTCCCCATCCGATCACCCCAGAACTGGTTCTCGACGGGCATCTTCTCCGTCCCGCCGGCGTCGATCGCTTTCTTGAACGCCGAATCGACGTCGTCGGTGTAGATGATCAGACCGAATGTCGTGCCGCCGCGCGATTTCGGACTGAGGTTATCGAGATCGGGGAACTCGTCGTTCAGCATGAACCGGGTGTCGCCGATCTGGAGCTCGGCATGGCCGATCTTGTCGCCCATCGGGAGCCGCGACAGCTCCTTGGCGCCGAACGCCTGCTTGTAGAAATCGATTGCTTTGGCCGCATCGTCGACCGTCAGGATGACGTTCACGCTGCGAAATCCTTCAGGGATTGGCTTTGGCATTGCACGCGCTCCTTGTTTGAGCCCTCCCCGGGACGGAGTCATACTGCCTTTGCCGGAGTCGCTCCAAGGTCGCCCGTCGAGTGCTAGCGGCGCTTCGCCGACAACGCTAAGGCGCCGCTCATGGACGTCCTCGAAGCCCCCCGAATCACTCCCGAAATGATCGCCGAGCACGGGCTCAGCGACGACGAATACAGCCGCATCCTCAAAGCGCTCGGCCGCGAGCCGAACTTGCTCGAGCTCGGCATCTTCTCGGTCATGTGGTCGGAGCATTGCAGCTACAAAAGCTCGCGCGTTCACCTGAAGAAGCTGCCGACCACCGCGCCGTGGGTAATCCAGGGCCCGGGAGAGAATGCGGGCGTGATCGACATCGGCGACGGCGACGCGGCGATCTTCAAGATGGAGAGCCACAACCACCCGTCCTACATCGAGCCCTATCAGGGCGCGGCGACGGGCGTCGGCGGGATCCTGCGCGACGTCTTCACGATGGGCGCTCGGCCGGTCGCCAACATGAATGCCCTCCGTTTCGGCTCGCCCGACCATCCGAAGACGCGGCACCTCGTCGCCGGCGTGGTCGCCGGCATCGGCGGCTACGGCAATTGCGTCGGCGTTCCAACGGTCGGCGGCGAGGTCAATTTCGACGAGGCTTATGACGGCAATATCCTGGTGAACGCCATGACGGTCGGCGTCGCCAAGACCGACAAGATCTTCTACTCCGCGGCAGCCGGGGTCGGGAATTCCGTCGTCTATGTCGGCTCAAAGACCGGGCGCGACGGAATCCACGGCGCGACCATGGCGAGCGCCGACTTCTCCGAGGACAGCGAGGAGAAGCGCCCGACCGTCCAGGTCGGCGACCCGTTCACCGAGAAATTGCTGATCGAAGGCTGCCTCGAGCTGATGGCGTCGGACGCGATCGTCGCCATCCAGGACATGGGCGCGGCCGGCCTCACCTCTTCGTCGGTTGAAATGGCGAGCAAGGGCGGCGTCGGAATCCGGCTCGACATGAACAAGGTGCCCTGCCGCGAGACGGGCATGACGCCCTACGAAATGATGCTCTCCGAGAGCCAGGAGCGCATGCTGATGGTGTTGAAGCCCGGCCGCGAGGCCGAGGCGGAGGCGATCTTCAGCAAGTGGGAGCTGGACTTTGCGGTGATTGGTGAGGTCACTGACACCGGCCACATGGTGCTCGAGTTTGACGGCGATGTGGTTTGCGACATTCCGCTGGACCCGCTGGCGGACGAAGCTCCGCTGTATGAGCGGCCGTATGCGGTCCCGAAACCGCCCGAGCCGCTGAGCGACATTCCCGAAAGCACCGATATCGCCGCGGACCTGCTGAAGCTGATGGCCTCGCCAAATCTCGCGAGCCGCCGGTGGGTGTGGGAGCAATATGACCAGTCGGTTGGCGCCGACACCGTTCAGCGCCCGGGCGGCGATGCAGCGGTGGTCCGCGTGCACGGATCGAAGAAGGCGCTGGCGATCACCACGGATTGCACGCCGCGCTATTGCTACGCCGACCCCGTCGAGGGCGGGAAGCAGGCCGTCGCCGAAGCTTATCGCAACCTCTGCGCCGTCGGCGCGAAGCCGCTCGCGATCACCAACTGCCTCAACTTCGGCAACCCGCAGCGGCCCGAGATCATGGGCCAGTTCGTCGGCTGCGTCGAAGGCATGGCCGAGGCCTGCCGAGCGCTCGACTTCCCGGTCGTGAGCGGGAACGTGAGCCTCTACAATGAGACTAAAAACGATGACGGCTCGAGCCTCGCGATCCTGCCAACCCCTGCGATCGGCGGCGTCGGCCTGCTCGACGACTGGGAGAAGTCGGCGACGATCGGGTTCAAGGCGGAAGGCGAGACGCTCGTTCTCCTCGGCCATTCGACGGGGCACGTCGGACAGTCGCTTTGGCTCCAGATTTGTCATGGACGCCGCGCAGGGATTTCGCCTCCGGTCGACCTCGCGGTCGAACGCCGCCTGGGCGAGTTGCTGCGGCAACTGATCGCCGACGGTTCCATTACCGCAAGTCACGACATCTCGGATGGGGGCGCCCTTGTCGCGATTGCCGAGATGGCACTGGCCGGTGGCATCGGCGTCGAGATCACTCTGCCCAATGTGCCCAACCCTGCGCCAACATTGTTCGGTGAGGACCAGGGCCGCGCGCTTGTGGCTACTCACGATGCTGAAGCAGTCATCGCCGCAGCCACGGCCGCGAGCCTCTTCGCCGCGCCGATCGGTACGACAGGCGGCGATGTGGTCGCTGGTCCAGGTTTTACGGCACCGATCGCAGACCTGCGCGCCGCGCATGAGGGCTTCTTCCCCAGGCTGATGGGCAGCGAGCTGACTCCGGAGTTTTGATGACTGGACTCGCTCCTCCCTATTGCGCAGCAATGGGGAGGGGGACCGCGCAACGAAGATTGCGTGGTGGAGGGGTTAAGGGTGAGCGCGACAGACAAAGCCTACAAGAATGCGCGACGACATAGGCGGGAGCTGTCGCTGCCGGAGAAGTTGCTATGGGTCCGGCTGCGTGGCGCGGATGTGCGGTTCCGGCGTCAGCATCCGATCCGGCCCTACATTCTGGACTTCTATTGCCCGTTGGCAAAGCTGGCCATCGAGGTGGATGGGTTTGCACATGACACCGGTGATCGACCGCGGCGCGATGAGGCGCGAAGGGAGTGGCTACGGAGCCAAGGCATTCGGGTCCAACGCATTCCTGCCAAGGACGTGCTGGCCGATCCCGATGCGATCGCCGACGCCTTTCTGAGACTATGTGCAGAACCCCTCCACCACTCAGCTGCGCTGAGCGGTCCCCCTCCCCACGAGCTTCGCTCGCAGGGAGGAGCGGAAGAGTGACCACCGCCTATTCCGGAACGCCTTTAGCGCGGAAGCTCAATCTCAAAGACGGCATGCGCGTGTGGTCGAACGGCATGCCCGACAGCGTCCGGCGGGAAATTGCCGCGGAGGGCCTGCAGCTGCAGCTGCTGAATGCCCCCGAAGGCCCGATCGACGCTGCCCACATCTTCGTCACCGAGCGCGACGACCTCGAAGCGAAACTCCAGCAACTGTTGCAGCTGCTCGAGCCCGCGGGAATGATCTGGGTCAGCTGGCCGAAGAAAGCCTCGAAGGTTCCGACCGACATCACTGAAGACGTCATCCGCGACGTGTGCCTGCCGATGGGCCTGGTCGACGTGAAGGTGTGCGCGGTCGATGCGACATGGTCAGGCCTCAAATTGGTCGTTCGGCGGCAGAATCGCGACGTTCGCCCGCAGCCTGCTAGACCCGGATGATCCGAAACGGGGAGGAAACGGACATGCTGAGACCCATCGCCTTCGCCACCGCCGTTTCCGGCGCGCTCGACATCCTCTTCGCGATCATCCTGACGCTTCTTTACGGACGCGAGCCCGCGACCATGCTCCGTTACGTCGCCTCCGGGCCTTTCCCCTCGGCCAAGGAATGGGGCGCCGGCGGGGCCGCTCTCGGGCTCGTCGTCCACTTCACCTTGATGGCGATCATGGCGACGATCTTCGTGCTCGCTGCCCGGCGGTTTCCCGACATGCTCAGGAGCCCGCTTAAGTGGGGAGTCATCTACGGCCTCATCACTTATGTCGCGATGAACTGGATCATCGTTCCGCTGCGATTCGATGCGCCCCTTCCACC